>CAZSYS010000214.1:0-7914 GCA_964611365.1 uncultured Planctomycetales bacterium | reverse complement strand
GCGGGCAGGAGTTCGGCCGGACCAAGCAGGGCCGTCACAACAGCTACGACGCCGGCGACGCGATCAACGCGGTCGACTGGTCGCTGAAGCGCGCCCGCGGGGACATCCTGGCTTACGTGCGCGGGCTCATCGCCGTCCGGCGCGCCCACCCGGTGCTGCGGCTGGCCGGGCGGGAGGAAGTCGAGGCCCGCGGTAGGTTCCTGCCGTCCGGCGGCGAGCGTCTCATCGCCTGGCAGCTGGACGGCGAGGGATTGCCGGGGGAGGCCGCGCGGCGTATGCTCGTCCTGCTCAACGGCGATGCCCGGCCGGCGCCGTTCGCACTGCCGGCGGGGTCGGGGCGGATCCTGGCCGACGCGGACCGGGCGGACCCGGCAGGTCTGGGCCCGGCCGAAGGCACGGTGGTCGTCCCGCCGCACGGCGGCCTGATGCTGTCCCGGTGAGGAAGGCGGCATGGAACGTCTGCGTCCGGCGGCGGGCCTGGTGGCGGCGGCGGCCGTGCTCTGGTGGCTGCACCCGGCTTCCGACCCCTCCGCCGGCGACGGCCGCATCGAAATCACCGTCTGGTTCAACGGCGTGGTCGAGGGCCGCCACATGGCGGCCGTGGATGCCTTTCAGAAGGCTTTTCCGGCCTACCGGGTGATCCTCGGCTCCAGCGCCGCCCGCACCGGCCTGGAGGGCGAGGGCAACCCTCAGCGTCTGATGTGCGGCATCGCCGGCGGGGTGCCGCCGGAGGTGGTGGAATACGACCGCTTCGCGGTCTGCCAGTGGGCCTCGCGGCGGGCCTTCCTGGACATCGGCCCGCTCATCGAGCGCGACCGCGCCCGGCTGCAGTCCGCCCGCGAAGAGCTCGCCCGGCTGCAGGCCGGGGGGGCCGACCCCGCCGAGCTCGCCCGGCGCCGGGAGGAGATCGCGCGGATCGAGCGTTTCATCGTCCTGCCGGAGGACTACTACCCCCAGACCTGGAACGAGTGCGCCTGGCAGGACGGCCAGTACGGCGTGCCCAACTACATGGACGACCGGGTGATGTACTACAACGCCGATCTGCTCGTCCAGAACGGGTTCGTCGACGCCGAAGGGCGCCCCGTGCCGCCGGACACGTGGGAGCAGGTGCTGAGCAAGCGCGTGGACACGACCGACGCCGTGATCGCCGCGGCCGGCGACGGCGCGTTCCGGGTGACCAGCGCGACGGCGGACTTCGCGCTCGCCGGCGTGCGTCCGGGCGACACCCTCAGCCACATCTCGACTTCCGGCACCGTCACCCGGGCGCTGGTGACGCGCGTCGTCTCCGCCCGCGAGCTCCTGGTCGGCCGGGCTCATGCGGCCCGGGCCCCGGCCCTGCCCCAGCGCGACGGACAGCACATCAAGATCTTCGACCAGGACAGCTATGCCCTTCGGCTTTCGCGCTGGGACGACCAGGGACGGATGAAGGTCGTGGGATTCGAGCCCCAGCACGGCAACGGCTGGCTGTACATGTACGGCTGGATGAACGGCGGCGAGTTTCTCAGCGAAGACGGGCGCCGGTGCACGCTGGACGACCCGCGGATCGTCGAGGCCCTGCAGTGGACCACCGACGTCTACGACGCCCTCGGCGGGGCCCAGGACGTCAACGCTTTCAAGAAGTCGTTCCAGCCCGGCGCCCAGGACCCGTTCTTCATCGGGCAGATCGCGCTGTTCATCAACGGCGACTGGTTCCTGCGCGACCTGGCCCGCTACGCCCGCGACATGCGCTTCGGCACCTGGCCGGCGCCGGTTCCCCGGGCCCGGCTGGACCGGCCCGACGGCCGCCGGTTCACCTGGGTGGCGGGCTTCGCCTACTGCATCCCGGCCACCTGCCCGCCGGAGAAGCTGGAGGGCGCCTGGGCGCTGGTGCGGTACCTCTCGTCGGTCGAGGGCGGCATGGTCATGAACGAGCACGACGCCCAGCGCGAGCGCGGCCAGGGGCGGGTCTACATGCCCCGGCTGGTCGCCAGCCGCCGGCTCAACGACCGGCAGTTCGAGGCCTACGTCGACGTGCCGGACCTGCCCGAGGCGGTGCGCCGCGGCCTGCAGACCCACCTGGACGTCCTGCCGCACGGGCGTTTCCGGCCGGTATCGCCGGAGGGCAAGAAGCTCTGGGACGCCCAGGCGACCGCCCAGGACCTGGCCTGGAACCACCGCATGAGCCCCGCGGAGGCCCTGGCCTTCCAGGCCCGGCAGGTTCAGCAGGCGCTGGATCTCTTCCACAACCCGCCGCGCGGGCCGGTGGTGCGATGGGGCCCGCTGCTGGCCGTCTACGGCGCGGGGCTGCTGCTGCTGGCGGCCACGGTCCGCTTCCGCCACGCCCGGCGGCACCGCGTGCCGGGCTATATGCGCCGCGAATGGGCCGTCGGGCCGCTGTTCGCCCTGCCGTGGATCGTGGGCTTCATCCTGCTGGCCGGCGGGCCGATGCTGTTCAGCGCCGTGCTGAGCTTCACCCAGTATGACGTGCTGTCCGACGCGGTCTTCATCGGAGGCCGCAACTACGCCGACCTCGTCCTGCCCGGCCGCGATCCGCTGTTCTACAAGTCGCTGGGCAACACGCTGTTCATGACCCTCGGCGTGCCGCTGGGAATGATCACCGGCCTGGCCCTGGCGATGCTGCTGGATGCGAAGGCCCGCGGGATGAGCCTCTACCGCACGCTCTTCTTTCTGCCGGCGATCATGCCGGTGGTCGCGGCCTCGGTGCTGTGGATCTGGGTGTTCAACGCCCAGAACGGACTGATGAACTGGCTGCTGCACCTGACGGGCGTCGAGGCCCTGATCGACTGGCTCAACCGCAGCGTGGACCTGGGGATCAAGACGCCGATCAGCTGGCTGACGAGCGAGAAGACGTCCAAGCCGGCGCTGATCATCATGGGGCTGTGGGGCTCGGGGGCAGGCATGATCATCTGGCTGGCCGGGCTCAAGGAGATCCCGGTCTCGCTGTATGAGGCCGCGGCCCTGGACGGCGCCGGGCCGGTCCGCCGTTTTCTCCACGTCACCATCCCGATGCTGACCCCCTACATCCTGTTCAACCTGATCATGGGGCTGATCGGGACGTTCCAGGTTTTCACGCAGGCCTACATCATGACTCCCAACGGCAGCCCCGGCCACTCGACCTATTTCTACGTCTATAAGCTCTTCGACGAGTGTTTCAGCTATTTCCGGCTGGGCTACGGAGCGGCGATGGCCTGGATCCTGTTCGCGATCGTCGTGGTGCTGACGCTGGCGAACATGACGCTGTCCAGACGGTGGGTGCACTATGGCGGCGAGAACTGACCGGCCCGGAGCCGGCCGACCGGGCGCCCGGACCGCGATCCGGGCGATGAACCCGGCGGGAATCGGTGACGACGGCGGCGCGCGGTCGAGCGGCCGGGCGCCGCGCGGCGGGTGAACGCGGTGGACCGCAGGCGGCCCTGGTGGCGATCGATGCTTCTGCACGCCGTGCTGATCGGCGGATCGGCGGTCTTTGCGCTGCCCTACGCCTGGCTGCTGGGCACCAGCTGGAAGCTGGACAAGGAGGTCCAGACCGCCGCCCTGCGGATCCTGCCCTCCCGGCCGATCCCGGCCCCGGCCAGCCCCTACGTCGATGTCCGCGGGCTCCCGCCGCCCGGCCGCCCCGCCCAGGTCCCGGCCGGGCGGTGGGGCGGCTGGATGAGCGACCTGGTCGCCTCACGGATCGAGGCTCTCCTGGACGCCTGGCAGGATCCGCGCGCCGCCGGCCTGGACGCCGACGGGCTGCGCCGCGGGCTGCGCGCCGGCGTCTTCGACCGGCTCCTCAGCCTCGTGCCCTACGACGCCTGGCGCGATGCCGACCGGCCGGCATTCGAACGCCGGCTGGACCGCGTCCTGACGCCGCAGCTGGTCGACGAAAGCTTCGCCCGCATCTACCGCTTCCTGGCGTTCGGCCCGTTGCGGCTGGTCACGCAGGACTACCGGGTCCGAAACCTGGGCGGGGCCGGCGGAGGGGAGGCGGACTGGGCGGTGAACAAGGGATCCGTCCGCCTCGAGCGCCGTCTTGATGCCGGCCGGGAGGTGCTCGCGGCCTGCTGCGATTACACGCAGGGTCCGATGATCGAGCTGGCCGCGGACTTCACCGTCGAGGACGTGGACCTGGCCGACCCGGCCACCGGCTTCCGCCGCCTGGAGCTCAGCTTCCGCAGCGACGAGAGCTGGCACGACCTGCGCATGCTGGTGGAGTTCGGAGGCCGGCTCTACCGCAGCCGCGCCCCGCAGTACCTGGGCAACGACCGCTGGTGGGAGGTGCGTTTTCAGCTCCCCGGCGAGGAGGACCGCCAGCTCATGCCCCGCCGCTACATTCTGCTGGAGTCCGTGGCCGAGGACCGGGCCTTCGACCACGGCCCCCACCGCCTGCGCTGCCGCCTGCAGGTGCACCGCAGCGGCGTGCTGCGGGCCCTCTGGGCCAAGGGCACCGAGAACTACCGCACGGCCTTCAACGAGGTTCCCTTCTGGCGCTACTTCAAGACCAGCGCGTTTCTGGTCGTGGCCAACGTGCTGGGCACGCTGTTGAGCTGCTCGCTGGCGGCCTACGCGTTCGCCCGGCTGCAGTGGCCCGGCCGCGACCTGTGCTTCATGCTCGTGCTGGCCACGCTGATGATCCCTCCGCAGGTCACCATGATCCCCTCGTTCGTCATCTATCGGCACCTGGGGTGGTATAACACCCTGGCGCCGCTGTGGGTGCCCAGCTGCCTGGCGGTCAACGGCTTCGGCATCTTCCTGCTGCGCCAGGCGATGAAGGGCATCCCGCGGGACCTGGAGGAGGCCGCCCGGATCGACGGCTGCGGCTGCTGGAGAATCTACTGGCACATCATGCTGCCCCTGGTCCGGCCGACGCTGGCGGCCATCGCCATCTTCACCTTCCTGTCCGTCTGGAACGACTTCATGACTCCGCTGATCTACGTCAACGATCAGCGGCTCTATCCGCTCTCGCTGGGGCTGTTCAGCTTCATGGCCGGGCGCGAGAACCAGTTCACGCTGATCATGGCCGGATCGGCGATCATGACCATCCCCGTTATCCTGATCTTCTTCTTCGCCCAGCGCTACTTCATCCAGGGCGTGACCATGACCGGCATGAAAGGCTGACCGCGCCGGCGGCTCACCGCAGCCCGATGGCCGCAAGCACCGCCATCCAGTCGGCACAGAACCAGGGCACATCCAGCCGCCGGTGCAGCCCGCGCAGCTCCCCCAGCAGTTCCTCGGTCACCGGGCCCTGCCAGTGCCGCGCGGCCGGGTCGCACAGGAAGATCCGGCAGCCCAGCGGCCGGGCCGGCCGGGCGGTGCACACCCCGCCGCGGGCGAACGGGCAGACGTCTTCGGCCGCATCGCCGACCGGCCCCGGATCCGGACCCGCGGCCTGCTCGCCGTGCCGCCAGGCCATGAAGCAGGCCGTCTCCAGGAACGTGACGTACAGCCGGTGGCCGTAAGCCCCGAAACGGCAGCATTCCCCACGGTTCGCGCAGTGCCCCGGCAACCGCGCAAGCCGCTCATCCACCGCCGCGTAGAACGCGCGCATGGCCGCGATCACGTCGTCCCGCCGTGCGGCGACGCGCAGGTCGTTGACCGGGATTTCCAGAGGGACGTGCATTCATGGGCCCGCAGGCGGGCGTGACGCTCCGGGCGGGGCGCTCTTGCGGCCCCTTCGCAATCCGGCGGCACAGCTGCAACTGTTCAGCCCGGGGCCTTATGGCCTGCGGTCATCCTGAACCCCGCCGGGGGCGGGAACACCGCCGGGCCCGGTGGCGCTTACCAGGACTTCTTCGTGCGCAGCGTCTCGATCCGGACGCAGTCGTGGTGCCGGCCGTTGTTCATCCCCGGACAGCTTTCCGCCGCCTCGGCCCAGGCCGACGGCGACTTGAGGTTGACGGTCCAGAACGGCCAGGTGCGACACTGCAGCGGCCGGACGCCGTAGATCGCGCAGCCGCGCGTACCTCCCTCGGAGATCAGAAAAACGCAGTCCCCGCCCGGCCGCTCGGCCAGCGAGTAGCGGAAACCCACCCGCCGCAGCAGGTGATCCGGAAGCCAGCCGTCCTCGCGCTGAAGGAACGCCGCGATCCGCCGGATCTCCTCCCGCGTCACCCAGACGTACCCCGGCGCGCCCGTGCAGCAACGGCCGCACTGCGTACAGGTGAACCGCAGCCCGCCGGCATACCATTTTTCGCGCGGCAGGACGCCCGTCCCGTCAATCGATTCGACCGTATCGCTCATCCGGCACCTCCGACCGGCGCCCTCCCCCCGGCCGCGGCCATTGCACCCCGGCGCAGCTGCCATTATACCATCCTTCCGGGGCGCGGTCGCCGCGAGGCGGCCCCGGCGGGGGCGGATCGGAAAGCTCGATGTCCTACGAACACTGGCCCTACCTGACGGTGCTGTGCGTCCTGGTGGCCGCCAGCCTCGGCCTGCCCATCCCCGAGGACATCCCCCTGCTCACCGGCGGATACCTCTGCCACCTCGGGCTGGCGCGGCTGCCGGCGATGATCGCGGTCGGCATGATCGGCGTGCTGTCCGGCGACGTGATCCTCTTCAGCGTGGGCCGCCGCTTCGGCCCGCAGGTCGTCGAACACCGCTTCTTCCGGGCGGTCGTCAGCCCCCGCCGGCTCGAGCTGGCCGAAAACCTCTTCAGCGGCCACGGCGTGAAGATCATCTTCGCCGCCCGCTTTCTCCCGGGCCTGCGGGCGGCGGTCTTCATGGCCGCCGGCGTGCTGGGCGTGCCCATCAGCCGCTTCATCCTGGTCAACGGACTGGCCGCCTGCCTGAGCGTGCCCACGCTGGTCATCCTGGGAAGCGTTTTCGGGCACAACGTCGACCGGCTCAAGCAGGACGTCCGCACCGTGACTCACTTCGTCAGCCTCATGCTGCTGGCGGCCGGGCTGATCGGACTGGGCGTGTTCTTTTACCGCCGGCAGAAGGCTTACATGGCCGAGGGTGCCGGGAAAGCTGCCGCCCCGCCGGCCCATCCGCCGCGGGGGGCGGATTGGATCCCCGGACACCCTCCCGGCTGCCCCGCGGAACCGACCGGATCGCTCAGCGAAACCATTTCTCGACATGATCCCGGGCATTGACCAGCCGCATCAGCTCCGTCCAGTCGGGATGACGATGCCGCAGCCGCGCGATCACATCGCCCAGCAGCCGCCCGTCGCCGACCTCCGACCACGTGGCGGCCAGCGCATCCCAGAAGGCCGCATCCGCCCGGTCCGCCGACGCCGGCCAGGTCAGCGGCCGGCCCACGGTCTCCAGTGCCGGCTGGATCAGCCCGCTGAGGATCTCGTACGCGAAGGCGCCAACCGCCGGATCCGGTCCACGGGCCAGTTCGGTCAGCAGCCCGACGGCCTCCGTCCGCCCGAGCTCCAGCAGGCCGGCCGCCCCGCCCACGCGCCTCCACGGCTCGTCGGACCCGGCCGCGGCCCGCAGCCACGCGACCAGCCGCAGATCCCCGTCGGCCAGCCGCGCGGCATGATGGTACAACCGGCCTCGCACCGCGTCGTCCGGCCCTTCCTGGGCACGGGCCTGAAGGATCGCCAGGCCCCGCCGATCGCGGATGCGCATGGCCGCATAGCCCGCCGCCTCCAGCACCCGGCGGTCCTGAGCCTCGGCCAGCACCCGGTGGATCACTTCGGCGGCGCGGTGATCGCGTTCCGCGCCCAGCTTCTGCAGCGCCGCGATCTGCTGCGGCACATCACCGTGGAGGGCCCGATGCTCCAGAAACCGGAGGTTGATCTGATCCGCGGCGGCGTACACGGCGACTCCCAGCCCTGCGGCCACCACCACCGCAGCGATGATGCGAAAGAGGATCCGGCGGGCTGAAAGCGGTTCGGGGCTCATGACGGTCGCCATTGTGCGCGCCAGGGCCGGCCCTGGCCAGTCCGGCGGGCATGCCGACTACTCCGGGCTGCCCCGGGC
>CAZSYS010000213.1:0-7979 GCA_964611365.1 uncultured Planctomycetales bacterium | reverse complement strand
CCTCCCAGACCATCAGCTTCGAGACGTTCGGCCGGCCGTCGCGCAGCAGCAGGTCGCCGATGTAGGTCAGTTCGGCGTCGGCGGCGGCGATGTGGGCGGCGTCCACCGGCACCTGCCGGGCGAAGGCGTACACCAGGCAGGGCAGGCCGGCCATGTCCACGTTCCGGACGGTGTAATCCGGGACATCCGCGCCGCGGGTCTTCTGGTGAGCGGCCATCCACGACAGCGCCGCCTCCCACTGCCGCAGAATCGAGGCGCGGGTCGGGTCATTCCTCTCCAGGTGCCTCAGGCCGGTGGCGTAGAGGTCGAAAACGTAGAAGATCGTGCCGCTGGACCGCTGCTGGAAGGTGATCGGGGCCAGCTCGCGGAAATCCTGGGCGGCCAGCCAGCGCATGGCGTTGACGCCGACCAGGCGGTACTGCGGATTGCCGGTGGCCTCGTACAGGAGCAGCGACAGCGTCCCGAAGGTGGCCGAGGAGCACCACCACGGCCCGTCGTACTCCGGCCAGCAGCCGTTGGTGATCCCGCCGGACGGGGTGACGTAGTTCGCGATCGCCAGCTTCGCCAGCCGTTCGACCGAGGCCAGATACCTGCCCCGCTCCGCAGGCTCCGAACACCGCACCGCAGTGGCCAGCACGCCCTGGCCCACCGAGCCGCTGTCGGCCAGGTTCCACTGGCCGGTGTCCTGCCCGGGTGCCCGCGCGTGGTTCATGTAGTAGGCGCCGGCGGGAATCATGCCGCCCTGATGGCGGACCATGAGGTCCGACCACTTCCGGCAGGCGTCCAGATAGGCCTTGCGCCCGGTCATGTCGTAGGCCGCGGCCAGGGCCCTGACCGCGTGGGCGTCCTCGAAGAAGGGCATATGGTGCGTCGAGGGATCGTCGTCGGCGCGGTCCCTGAACGGCGTGATCTCCTTGTTGAGCTCCGACACCGCCAGGTCGCAGAACCGCAGAAAGCGGGCCGGGTGCATCTCCTGCGGCGGCGTCGCGCAGCCGGCCGCCAGAACGGATGCCGCGATCAGACACCGGGGGACACGGGTGAACAAAGGCTCTTCTCCCGGACGGATGCCCCTGTCGGCCGGGACGCCGTTCGGCCGGGGTCGCCGACGCCGGTCCGCCGGTCCGCGGCCGCATGAACCGCCGCCGGACATCCCGCCGCCGCCCGGCCGGGCCGGTTCAGCACCGCAGACCTGGACGCGTCAGCCAGGCCAGGCCGTAACAGGCCGCCCCGACGACGAAAACCCAGGTGAATCCGAACGCCACCGCCAGGGCGACGGCACCGATCGACCCGACCACCGAGGCGACGCCGTTGATGCCCCACAGCGCGGAGATCGGCGCGCCGCCGGCCTGCAGCGCCTGGCTGCGCAGCCCCAGCGGGAAGGGCATGCCCATCAGGAATCCGAACGGCGCGACCATCGCGGCGGTCAGCACGATCCGCACGGGCAGCTCCAGAGGCAGGGCGGCGCGGACCGCCGTCGGCAGCAGGAACGCCCCGGCCAGGACCAGCAGGATCACCGCGGGAATCACCCCGCCCAGCACCCGGCCGATGCGCTGCGGCGGGAAACGCCTGGCGAACAGGCTGCCCAGGCTGCCGGTCGTCAGCAGCGTGAACAGGATGACCACCAGGGTGTAGATCGGGTGCCCCAGCAGCAGGATCAGCCGCTGCAGAAGGGCGATCTCGCAGACGATGAAGCCGACGCCCAGCGACCCGAAGTAGGCCACCGTCCGCGGGGCGGGCGCCGGAAAGCCCAGCATCCGCCCGCCGACCAGAAGCAGCAGCGCAAAACCCAGCACCGCCGCCAGCGGCAGCGCCAGCAGCCGGGCCATGAAGTCCGGAATCCCCAGCGGCTTGTCCACCGCGAAGTAGAACGGGTGGTCGTCGTTCACCGGCGTGGCCAGGGTCGGGAACATCTGCGTGTAGTCGGCGAAACTCATCCGTCCGGCGAACAGGTCGGCATACTGCGGCTCGCCGTCGCGGTACGGAGCGTGGATGACGTGGGCTTCCGGGTGCCCGGCCAGCAGACGCTCCACCGCGGCTTCGTCCAGCGGCGAACGGGTCAGCATGAAGACCGTCTCGACGTTCGAGGTCTCCTCCGAGGCCGGCCGACGCTCGCTGACCGCCAGCATCCGCCGGCCGATGTCCTCCATCGCCAGGCCGCGGGCGGACAGGAAGTCCACGGCGTTGGCCGCCAGCCGGGGGACATCCACCGGCCAGCGGATGATCACCAGCGCCCCGCGGTCGGTCAGCCGGTCGTAATAGGCCTCCAGGGCCTCGCGGGTGTAAAGGTAGTTCTCGGTCAGCGAGAGCCCGCCGCTGGCCACGGAAGCCCAGGAATCGACGAATCCCAGCACGATCAGGTCGAACCGCCGGTCGGTCCGCTCGACGAAATTGCGGCCCTCCGACATGACCAGCTCCACCTGCGGGTGGTCGTACAGGTTGCCCGCCCGGTCGCCCAGGTGCCGGACCGCATCGACAATCAGCGGATTCAGCTCGACTGCGGTCACCCGCGGACTGCCGCAGGCGATGGCCATCACCACGTCCGTGCCCCCGCCCGGCCCGATGACCATCACTTCGGGGCGGTCGGCCAGCCGGAAGGGAAACGCCCGGAACCACTCCCGGGCGTTGCCCGGCGTGTCCGGCCGGCCGTTCCACGGCAGAACGCTGGTCTCGGCGTCGCTGTCGATGAACAGCCGCGCAAGATGGAAACCGTCGAAGTTGTCCACGACGGTGATCCGCGAGTAGGCGTTCCAGCGGTCCGACACCACCCGGGCCTGCGGGTGGGCTGCCAGCAGCTTGTACATCGCCTTTTCCGGCGCGTCGCGGACCGTCAACCGCGAGCCGGCCAGGTTCCAGCAGGTCAGCCCGACCTGCCCGGCCACCACCGCCGCCGACACCGTCACCCAGGCCAGCCGGGCCCGGCCCCGGATCTCGAACACCGCCAGCAGCAACGCCGCGGCCGCCGGCAGCACCGCCGTGGCCAGCACCGTGGTTTCGGCCCCCAGCCGGCTGATCGCCAGGGGAACCGCCAGAACCCCGGCCGCCGCACCCACCAGGTCCGCGAAGTACAGCCGGTTGGCGTCCCGGCCCCGGGCCTCGAACGCCAGGCTCAAGGCGGCACCCCCGGCCAGGAAAGGCAGCAGGCTCAGCAGGAAGTAGGTGTTCAGCCGCTCCGGCGTGAACGGAAACCGCAGGATCCCCAGCGGAAACAGCGGCAGCGCCGCCGAAGCCAGCAGCGCCGCCACGATCAGCAGGGCGATCGACGGCCCCCGGCGACGGCCAAAGCCCCGGAGGTAGACCAGGAAGCCGCCCAGGCCCCAGCCGAACAGGGCCACCGAGATGGCCACAAACGCGTAGTGATACCAGATCGTGGCCGAAAAGATCCGGGTGAGGGTCAGCTCGAACAGCAGCCCCGAAGCCGACAGCAGAAGCACCGCCGCCAGCATCGCCGGCCCCGCCCGGTCGTCCGTCGAGGAAGGATTGGCATCCATGGATGGAAATCGACTCCAGTGGAGAGCAGGCAAAAAGCGCCAGGCGCCGCGCAGCCGGCCGGGGTGCCATTGTGGCCGCCGGCCGGTCGCCTGTCCATCCTCGACCGTGCCGAGCCCGCAAGGCCGCGGCCCCGGATGCCTCGGCAGCCCCGTCGGCCGGCCTTGCGGCCGGAACCCGCGGTCCCCCGCCGAAGGCCTCAAGCTCCGGCGGGTGAGAGCTGCCCGTGGGTTGTGGTATACTCTCACGCCGTATGCGCAAGAACTACATCCTGGATGCCAACATCCTGATCCACGACCCGAACTCGATCTTCCAGTTCGCGGACAACACGGTCATTATTCCGGTCGGCGTGATCAGCGAAATCGACCAGTTCAAAAAGGAACGCACCGACCGCGGCTACCACGCCCGCGCGGTCGTGCGGCTGCTGGACTCGCTGCGCAACGGCGAAAGCCTGGCCAGCGGCGTACATCTGGACAACGGGGGGCAGCTGCGCGTCTATTGCGACCCCGACCAGGTCTTCACCGGCTCCACCTGCAACGTCGATACCGAGATCCTCCGCGTCGCCCGCGCGGTCCAGGAAGCCGATCCGGACACCCCCGTGATCGTGGTCACCAAGGACATCAATCTCCGCATCCGGGCCGACGCGGCCGGCATCCGGGCCGAGGACTATGAATCCGACCGGGTCCTGCTGGCCGACATCTATACCGGCCAGTTCGAGAAGGTCGTCGCGCCTGAGGCCATGAAGGAATTCCAGGAAGCCGGACGGCTGGCCGTCGCGGACGGCCCGCTGACGCCCAACGAGTACGTCCTCCTGCGGACCGACAACGGCGGCCGCGGCAGCGCCTTGGCCCGGGTCAGCCCGGATGCGTCCAGCTTCCAGGCCCTGCACCAGGCCCGCGAGGGACTGTGCGGAATCAAGCCGCGCAACAAGGAGCAGTACTTCGCCATCGATGCCCTGCTGGACGAACAGATTCGCTTGGTGACGCTGATGGGCAAAGCCGGCACGGGAAAGACGCTGCTGGCCATCGCCGCCGGCGTGCAGCTCAGCCTGCGACGCAAACTGTACCGCCATGTGCTGGTCTGCCGGCCGATCTTCCCCGTGGGGCGGGATCTGGGCTTCCTCCCAGGCGACATCGAGCAGAAACTCGATCCCTGGATGAAGCCGATCGTCGATGCGGTCGAGTTCCTCCTGGACTCGGCCGGGAGCATCTGCGGCCAGACGGATTGTGCCGGCCTGCTGCGCAGCGGCCTGATGGAAATCCAGCCGCTGACCTACATCCGCGGACGGAGCATCTCCAAGCGGTTCGTGGTCATCGACGAGGCCCAGAACCTCACCCCCCTGGAGGTCAAAACGGTCATCACCCGCATGGGCCAGGGGGCCAAGGTGGTGCTGACCGGCGACCCCTACCAGATCGATAACCCCTACGTGGATGCCAACAGCAACGGCTTCACCTACCTGGTCAACCAGTTCAAGGCCCAGGGTATCTCGGCACACATCGAGCTGCGCAAGGGCGAACGCAGCGAGCTGGCCGAGCTGGCCGCAAACCTCCTCTGACGGGTTGGCGGAAGTCCGTCTCGGCTTCGTTTGCTGACTCGGCCTGCAGCCTCCTGATGTGCCCGACCTCGCTTCCCGCAACGTCGGATCCGGCCTCCGAAGGCCCCTTCCGGCAGTCAGGCTTGTGAGTTCTGGAAATCGAAAAAAACCTTCGAAAGTCCAACGAAATCGACATGGAATCCTAACTCCAGGCTGCAGGGATAGTAAGGGAAACGCCCGGCGGAATGCGTAGGACAGGGGCATTGTGAGATCGCCGATCAGGTCCGATTTCGTTTGCCCAACGCCGGATCTGGTGATATAGTACGTGTGCGACGACGAGGTCGCCAAGGCTCGGCACCTCAGCCGGTCCTGACAACTCCGGTAGAGCGAGGAGTCGCCCAAAGCGTGTCGGTCGGTCGGCAGTGATGTGCGACGCGGCACAAGGTGAACACATAGCCCGGGCGGTTCGCGTTCGAATGATCAGGATTGAGCCGGTGCAGGAACCCTAAGAGGGTTGCTCTCTCCCTCGGCAGACTCCGGTTTGCCAGAGGGTGGAGCCAAGCGGCCGCCGATCGAGACTCCGGGGCGCCGGTGGCTTTCGCGGGTGACCGCGAGAGCTGCGAAGCGCGGGGGAGGAGGCTGGGAGAAGTCCCGGCCAAGGCGGTTGCCCGAAGACCCTGGAAGGGCGAAACCCATGGGAGGGTCCGGCGGCTGACGCGGGCTAAACCCCCGCGAGGCCGTCAGGGGCTCCTGAAGGGTGAAAACCCGGGAACCGAGGCTCATTGGGCCGGCCCGACGCTTCGGCGGCGGGATAACCGCATGAGCTCAACGGTATGCGGGTCGATCCTCGTGGAAACACGATGGATGCCTTTCGGGAGAGAAAGGCCTCCGAAGGGTGAATCCCAGGAGCGCCGCCGGTACGAAACAAGACCGGCGCGGGGCCGCAGGGAGGAAACCGTCAAGAGGGTAACCAAACCCTGAAGGCGGAACGTAGCGGGCGGGTGAGCCCGCGGCCAGTGGACCTGCGACTCCTCAAGTGCTGTAGGGAGCAAGAGCCCATGAGAGGGGCCCGCCGGTTGCGGCCGGCAGGCTAGGTACGGCTGGGTAAGACTCTGTAGGGAGGCCAACTCGAAGAGAGGGCCTGACTGGTCGCCATAACAAGTGACCAGCCGGCTCCGCCGGAAGAAGACCACAAAGCCGGGGCAAGGGCCAACGGCATAGTGGGGCCGCTCAACCAGTGCGGGCGGTATGCCGGCGGAGGGAACTCTGAACGAGACGCTGATCCCAGGAGAGGATGGGCTACCGGCGGAAACGTCGGAGTCCAAGCAGCCGGACCGAAGACTCTGAAGGGCGCACGGGCCGGACCTCGCGTCGCTTTATTTTGCGCTCTTTCGACCCCGACTCGATAGCCTGCGGCCATCGATCGGGGTTTTTTCTGCGCCTGGAGCGAGCGATCGGGGGTTTTTTTGTTGCCTGCAGATTCCGCCGGCTTTCCGGCGAAGTCCGCTCGATACTCCCAGGGCCCTGCCGCAGGCTGCCGTTCACAGGGCCTGGCGGGCAAGTCCCGCTCGTGGGCAGGGCGGGATCCAGGGCCGCGGGTTTGACCCCGGCCCGGCAGATGGGCCCGGGTCTCAGGCCATGTGTCGGATGACCGCGTCGCCAAAGCCGCTGCAGCTGACCAGCTCGGCCGGGCGGCCCTCGGCGATCATCAGACGATGAAAGTCGTAGGTCACCGTGCCGGCCGCAATGGCCCCGTTCATCCCACGGATGATCAGGTCGGCCGCCTCGAGCCAGCCCAGGTGCCGGAACATCATCTCCCCAGACAGGATCACGCTGCCGGGGTTGACCTTGTCCTGGCCGGCATACTTCGGGGCGGTGCCGTGGGTGGCCTCGAAAATCGCGTGCCCGGTGTCGTAGTTGATGTTGCCCCCCGGAGCAATGCCGATGCCGCCGACCTGGGCGGCCAGGGCGTCGGAGATGTAGTCGCCGTTGAGGTTCAGCGTGGCCACGACGTCGTACTCCGCCGGCCGGGTGAGTATCTGCTGCAGAAAGGCATCCGCGATGACGTCCTTGATCACCACGCCGCCGCAGTCCTCGGGCAGCCGGCACCAGGGCCCGCCGTCGATCTCCACGGCCCCGTACTGCTGGCGGGCAAGCTGGTAACCCCAGTCGCGGAAGGCTCCCTCCGTGAACTTCATGATGTTGCCCTTGTGCACCAGCGTCACGCTGCGGCGGCGGTTGGCGATGGCGTAGTCGATGGCCGCACGGACCAGGCGCCGGGTGCCTTCGGCGCTCACCGGCTTGAGGCCGAAACCCGAGGTTTCGGGGAAGCGGACCTTGCGATAACGTTCGGGGAACGCCTCGCGCAGCAGCCCGGCGAACTTCGCGGCCTCGTCGGTTCCGGCCTGAAACTCGATCCCCGCGTAGATGTCCTCGGTGTTCTCGCGGAAGATCACCATGTCGATCAGCTCGGGGTGGCGCACCGGTGAGGGCACGCCCGCGAAGTGGCGGACCGGCCGCAGGCAGACGTAGAGGTCCAGCAGCTGCCGCAGGGCCACGTTCAGCGAGCGAATGCCCCCGCCGACCGGCGTGGTCAGCGGGCCCTTGATGCCCACCAGGCACTCGCGGAAGGCCTCGACGGTCTCGTCGGGAAGCCAGGTCTGCAGCGTCCGGAAGGCCTCCTCGCCGGCGGCCAGCGGCTTCCAGGCGATGCGCCGCCGCCGGCCGTAGGCCTTCTCGACGGCCGCGTCGCACACCCGTCGTGCGGCCCTCCAGATGTCCGGGCCGGTGCCGTCGCCGGCGATGAACGGGATCACCGGAACGTCCGGCACCTCCAGGCGCCCGGAAACCATGCGGATCAGATCTCCCCCGTCGGGGCCGGTTGCAGGCATCGCGATCCCCCTTTGGCGGGCAGGCCGCCCTGGTCATGCGCGGTCATGCTCGGGACGCGGCATGCTAC
>CAZSYS010000212.1:0-7998 GCA_964611365.1 uncultured Planctomycetales bacterium | reverse complement strand
CGCCCTGCGTCTGCCGGTGGCCGACGCCTCCGTGCAGATCGTGACCTGCGCCTTCGGCATCCGCAACTTCCGCGACCTGGCGGCCGGGCTGCGGGAGATGCGGCGGGTGCTGGCCGGCGGCGGCCGCGCCGTGCTGCTGGAGTTCTCGGTACCCCGCGGGCCGATCCTGCGGCGGCTGTACCTGACCTACTTCACCCGGATCATGCCGCGCCTGGCCACCCTGATCAGCGGCGACCGCACCGGCGCCTATCGCTATTTGCCCCGTTCGGTGGTAGGCTTTGAGAGCCGTGAGGGGATCGTGGAGGCGTTGATCTCGGCCGGCTTCGCCCGGGTGGAGGTTCGCACGCTGACGCTGGGCATCGTCGCGGTGTACGTGGCCCGCGTCTCGAGCTGAGGCGCCCGGCGACCGGAAGCGCTGATGGGCAGGATCCCTGGCATCATCCTGACGGGCCTGCGGGCCTCGCAGCGCCGGGCGGCCACGGCGGCGGCGCGGGCGGCGGCACGCCCGCCCCTGCGGCCGGTAGACGTGTGGTCCTGGACCGCCCCGAAATACCGGGTCCGGACCGTCGTCCTGCTGATGATCGACGCCCTGCTCTTCGCCGGCCTGGGCTGCTTTGCCTACTGGCTTCGGACCGGCAGCTATGCCCCCTTCCTCCAGGCCGACTACTGGAGACAGTGGCGGGAGGTCTTCGACCCCACCCAGGACCGCCAGGTCACGCTGATCGACTTCCTGATGTATCCCATCCCGGTCGATCAGGTCCCGATGATGATCGTGATCACGGGGCTGGTGCTGGCAACGCTGACCGCCATCCCCATCCTGGTGGCCATGCTCTACCGATTCCCCTCCTCGCTGATCTTCACCGGCATCATTGCCTTCGTGGCCATGCTCCCGTGGCTGGGCATCACCGTGACGATCTGCTGTCTGCTGGCCAGCCGGCGCCGCCTGCGCTTCTCCTTCGGCTACGCGACCGCCCTGCTGGCCCTGCTCCCGGTGGTGCTCTACTACGCCCTGGCCACCCAGAATGCCACCACTTCGCCGCACCTGCGCCCCGTCGAGGTGGCCACCCTGTACATTCCCTGGATCATCGCCCTGATCGGGGCCTGCACGCTCATGGGAGTCGTGCTGACGATCGCCCGTCTGGTCAACTACCGGCCCGGAGCCATCGCCCCGCTGATGGCCACGATGTTCGCTCTGCCGGTGATCCTCTTCGAGTCGCGCGTGGGCCGGGACGAGCTCTACTACCGGCTCGTGGAGTACCACTACGGGCCCGGGTCCCCCACCCACTTTGTCGACGACGTCGATGCCTCGCCGACGATCGAGCGGATCGCGGCGGCACGGCTGGCCCGCATGCGGAATCCCCGGGCCTCGCCGGAGTCCGTCCGGGAGCAGGTGCGGATCGAGCTGCAGCTCCAGCTGGCCTCGGTCCAGGCGGAGCGCGACGCCGTGCGGCGGAGCTGTACCGAGGCGTTCGCCTTGCAGCAGCACCGGGCCACCGCCGCCTGCGACGATTTCATCCGCCGTTGCCCGGCCAGCCGCTACGTGCCCAATGCCCTCTACATCAAAGGCCAGTGCATCGACACACGCGTGGACCAGGAGCTGTTCCGCCGCAAGGCCATACTGCGCCATTACCGCGACTTCCCCAACGCCGCCTCGCTGCCGGTCTGGAAGGCCCTTCACGAGGGCTACCCGCATTCGCCCCTGTGGACCACCGCCACCTACAAGCTTGCCCTGCTCACCGCCCGATCGCCTGAGACCGGTTCCGTGGACAACGCCGTCCGGCTGCTGGACGATCTGATCGCCCGTCGCGGGACCCTGTCCGCCGAGCCCGCCGGCCAGCCCGGGCTGCAGGGACGCTCCGGACTCTGGGGCAGGCTTCCGGCCTCGACGAAGCTGGACGTCGATCCCGCGGCCGTGGTCCTGGAAGGCGCCAAGCTCCGCGAACTGCTGGTCCGCAACCGCGACCCCCAGCAGGACGACCTTCCGCTCAAGCGGCTGCTGCGCCTGGATCCGCGGCACGCACTGTATCGCCGCAACCTCGACCAGCTTCTGGCCGACATCCCCGTCCACCACCCGCTGACCCCGCTTCGCGACAACGTCGAAGTGCTCATCGCCGCCGCCCAGCCGTCGCTGAGCCTGCGGATCGACCATCTGAACGCCGCGGTCCGCAGGCTGGCCGCCGACCCGCGCAGCGACGCCCTCCCGGCCGCGCAGCTGGAGCTGGCCGCGGCCTATCAATCCGACAATCGCCCGGAGGAAGCCTGGGCGCTGCTGCAGGAGACCCAGAAGAGCTGGCCGCAAAGTCCATGGGCCCAGGAGGCGGCCCGCCGCATGGCCCTGATGGCCGCGCCCTCACGCTCCGCGGCCGGGCATCGCTGAGCCGGGACCGGGCGTGGCATGATGCCGTCCCATGATGCCGCGGCCGGACGCAGCGCGATCCCTCGGGCATGACCCTGGGCGGGACCGGCCGCACCGGCGATCGGTGTGACCACGGGCTGCGACATGGAGAACCTCGCGTGGCAGGAAGGCATTTTGTGACCGCGATCACCGGAGCCAGCGGCGGGCCGTACGCGCTGCGGCTGCTGGACGCCCTCGAGGCCGCCGGCGAGCATGTGCACCTGATCGTCTCGCCCCACGGCCGCCGGCTGCTGGGCGAGGAGTGCGGCGTGACGGCGCTGAATGCCCCGGCTCTGCTGGGCAGAGCCTCCGACCGGCTGACCCTTCACGGCTTCCGGGATCTGGCCTCTCCTCCGGCCAGCGGCTCGTTCCTGACCGCCGGCATGGTGATCTGTCCCTGCAGCAGCAACACGCTGGGTGCCGTCGCCTCCGGCCTGGGCGACAACCTGGTTACCCGAGCGGCCCAGGTGACGCTCAAGGAGTGCCGCCGGCTGGTGCTGGTCCACCGCGAGATGCCGCTGAACGACCTGGACCTCGAGAACATGCTGCGGCTCAGGCGGGCCGGGGCGGTCATCTGCCCGGCGGCGCCGGGCTTCTACATGCACCCGCGCACGATCGCCGATCTGGTGGACTTCGTCGTCGGCAAGGTCCTGGACCTGCTGGACGTGCCCCACGGACTGAACACCCGCTGGCCCGGGCCGCCGCCGGCCGGGACCGCGCTGCAGGAGCCCGGAGGGTGAGCCGGCCGCCGACGCTGCGGACGCTGCTGTGGCGCTGGGGGGAGATGATCCGGTTCTCCCACTCGGTCTTCGCCCTCCCTTTTGCCCTGATGGCGGCGTTCCTGGCCACCCGCGCCGCCCACGAGGCCGGCGACGCCGGCAGCCGGATCCCGGGCGCAGGACACATCCTGCTGATCATCGGGTGCATGGTGACCGCCCGCTCGGCGGCCATGACCTTCAACCGCCTGGTCGACGCCCGGATCGATGCCCGCAATCCTCGCACCGCCGACCGCGCCATCCCCGCCGGAACCATCTCGCCGGGCCAGGCCCGCCTTTTCCTGGCGGCCTGTGCCCTGGGCTTCGGGCTGTGCTGCGCCGGATTCGTGCCGCTGGCGGGCAACTGGATTCCGCTGGCCCTTTCACCCTTCGTGCTGGCCTACCTGCTGTTCTACTCGTACACCAAACGCCTCACACGCTGGTCGCACCTGGTGCTTGGAAGTGCCATATCATTGTCTCCCCCGGCGGCATGGCTGGCGATCCACCCGGCATCCATCGGTCTGCCGGCGATCCTGCTCATGGCCGCCGTGACCTGCTGGATCGGCGGCTTCGACATCATCTACGCCTGCCAGGACATCGACTTCGACCGCAGCGCCGGACTGTTCAGTCTTCCGGCTTCCGTCGGACCGCGGACGGCGCTGTGGGTCGCCCGGGGATGCCACGCCGCCACGGTCGGACTGCTGGCCGGCCTGGCTTCGGCCGCCGGCCTGGGCTGGCTCTATGCCCTCGGAGTGCTCCTGGTGGCGGTGCTGCTGACCCTCGAAAACGCGCTGGTCCGGGCGGATGACCTCTCGCGGGTCAACCTGGCGTTCTTCACCATCAACGGCATCGTCAGCCTCCTGCTGGCCGGGCTGACCATCGCCGACTGTCTCCTGATCGCCGGACCGCCGGCGGGGGGGGCGATGTGAGAGGCAAGCCGACCGGCATCGCCCCCCGTTTCCGTCGATCCGGCGCCGCGGCCTCCGCCGGCGGCAACGCGGGCACAGTCGTCCTTCTGCTGACCACGCTGTCGCTGAGTCTGACCGGCATCCGCTGGGGCCTGCCCTCCCGGGCCGCGGACCGCCATCTCTTCGGTACCCGCACGCCCTGGACCGGCCGGGAAATCATGGAGCTCACCGGCCCCCGGCCGGACGACCCGGCCCGCGCGGCGGACGTGGACGCCGATCCGCTGGAGGATCGCGACCGGATCCGGCAGGTCAACGCCGACGACCGGCGCCGCGCCGAGATCGTCCGCCGCTACCGCCTGTTCACCCATCATCCCGACGAGATGGTGACGTTCATGGCCCTGACCGCGATGTCCCCCGCCCGGGGCGATTTCGATCCGCGAATCTACCAGTACGGCGGCCTGTGGATCTACCCCGTGGGACTGCTGCTGCGAGTGGCCGGGGCCGCCGGCGCGATCACGCTGACCTTCGATCCCGCCTGGTATCTGGACCACCCGGAGGCCTTCGGCCGCTTCTACGTCGTCGCCCGGGCATGGGTGGCCGTCTGGGCCCTGGCCGTGGCCTGGACGGTACGGGCCATCGCCCTCGTGCTCTGCAGCGGCGACCGGTCGGCGGCAACCCGCGCGGGCCTGTGCGCCATGCTTATGCCGGCGATGATCACCGCAGCCCACGAGGCCAAGCCTCATCTGCCCGGCACCGCACTGCTGCTTCTGTCCCTGTGGGCGGGGCTGCGCTATCTCGTGTCGGCCGACACCCGATGGCGCCTCGCCTGCGCGACCCTGGCCGGTGCCGCCGTCGCCATGGTCCTCAGCGCCTGGCCCGCGGCCGCGCTGGCCTGCCTTCTGCCTTTTTTCGTCCGCCAGCCCCTGTACCGTCGCATCCAGGACGCGCTGACCGCCGCGGCCATGATCGCGGCAGTCTACGCCCTGACCAACCCCTATGTGGTCGGGCATCTCCTGGGCGACCGGCGGGTTCTGTTCTCCAATCTCGGCAATACCCGCGGGATGTTCTCCGCGGGCCCGGGACTTGCCTCGGCGGGCAATGCAGCCCGGCTTCTGCTGGAGGCGGCCTCGCCGCCGGCAGCGATCCTGGCCGCGGCGGCGGCAGCGGCCTGGCCGTGGCTGCGCGGGCGCGGAACGACCCGCATCCGCACCGAGACAGGCCTTCTGGCGGCCTGCGCGCTGCCGGCCGCGTTGATTCTGGTCCAGTTCGTGTGGTTCGCCGGCGGCCAGCACGGCGAGTATGCCCGCTTCGCCATGCCCGTCGTCGGTCTGATGGCCGTCGGGGCTTCCTGGCTCCTCTGCGGACTGACCGGCTCACCGTGGATACGTATGGCTCTCCTCAACCTGCTGGTGGCCGTCACGGCCATCGGGGGGCTCACGTGCCTGCGGGGATTCCTCATCGACGCCTCGTCTGACAACTCCCGCAGCCGAATGGCCCGGACGCTGGCCGGGCTGCATCAGCGCGGCGCCAGGACGCTGGCGTTGCTGGCCGAACCGGCACCGTATGCCGTGCCGCCGATCGATCTGTTCGCCTGGGAAGTCCTGCTGCTTCCTCGCGGATGGACCCTCCAGGACGCGGCCCGCGAAGCGCCGGCCGATGTGATCGTCCAGGCCGTGGACCACCTCGGGCACGCTGCGAACGCAGCCCAGCCGGTCTACCGCCGGGAGCCCGACAACCCGCCGTCGTGGCCGCCGGCCTGCGGCATATCCTGGGCCAACAAGCCCTTCGTCTGCCTGGTGCGCAGGGACATCCACCCGCCGACGCAGGAGTCCCGGCCGTGATCCGGATCGCCTGCAGCACCGACTGCCTACCGGGAATCCCGGCCGATCAGGCCGCCGACCTCATCCGCCGGGCCGGCTTCGAACGCGTGGAAACCGCCATCGGGGATTCCCTGCCCGGACTGCCCACGGTGGTCTTCCGGGCTTCGCTGGAACAGCTGCTTGCGCCCTCAGGCACCGGGCCGCCCCCCGCGCTGCCGGCCGAAGGCATTCTGGCGGCGGACACCAGGCTGTCGCGGAAGGCCTCCGTCGAAGCTCTGGTCGCGGCCCTGGAGGAAGCCCTGGACCTGGTCTCGTCCCGGGCGCCGGGCCTGAGCCTGGCAATCCTCAACCGCTTTGGCAGCCGCGTGGAACAGCTGGAGGACCTGCTGCTGGTTCTGCAGCGGATCGAGCAGGCCCCGTTGCGGCTGGCCCTCGATGCCGCCGGGTTCCACCGCGCATGCGTGAACCCCCGCGACGCGCTGCGCGGCTGGATCGACCGGCTGAGCGTCGTGCGTCTGGCGGATATGGCCGGCGGGCGGATCGTGCCGCTGGGCGAGGGCGAAATCAACATCCCGGCCCTGCTGGAACGACTCGGCACCGGCGGCTTCGACGGCACCCTGGTCGTGGCCGGCCTCGTGCCGCCCGGAACGGATCCGGCGGCCCGTCTGGCCCGGGAGCTGCGGATGATCCGTGACCATCTCGGCTGATCCGCCCGCCGCTGCCGGCCCGCCGCTGTCCCGGCGACCGGCGGCATTCTACAATGACCCGGATGAGCGACGGCGATCTGGGACAGGTGCGTCGCAAGGTGCTGGCCGGCGGCAGGCTCGACGAGCAGGACGGCCTGGCGATCTGCGCGACGCGCGACATACACGGCCTGGGGGAGCTGGCCTCGATCGTCCGGCGCCGGCTCCACGGGGCGAACGTCTATTACAACATCAACCGCCACATCCACTACACCAACTATTGCGTGCTGGCCTGCAGTTTCTGCTCGTTTCGCAGGCCCTGGCCGCCGGCAGCCGAGCCTCCCGCGGACGGGTCCGCAGGCGGCGACCGCTCCGACGGCTACGAGCTGAGTGTCGATGAGATCGTGGCCCTGGCCCGCCAGGCCGCCGACGACGGGGCCGGCGAAGTCCACATCGTCGGCGGGCTGCACCCGCGGCTGCCGTTCGAGTACTACCTGGACGTCTGCCGCGGGATCCGCGACGCCTGCCCGACGCTCCACATCAAGGCATTCACCGCGGTCGAGATCGTCCACTTCGCACGCATCAGCCGGCCGCGTCGCACCGTGCGGCAGGTGCTCGAGGCGCTCCGCGAGGCGGGCCTGGACAGCCTGCCGGGCGGCGGGGCGGAGATCTTCGACCAGCGGGTGCACGACGAAGCCTTCAAGGCCAAGATCGGCGAGCAGGACTGGTTCGCGGTCCACCGCCAGGCCCATGACCTGGGCATCTTCTCGAACGCCACCATGCTCTACGGCCATATCGAGACGCCCGCCGAGCGGGTCGCGCACCTGCTGAAGATCCGCGCCCATCAGGATGAATCCCTGGCCCGCGGCGGCGCCCGCTTCAACTGCCTCGTGCCGCTGCCGTTCATCCCCGAAGGCAGCCGCCTGGCCCACCTGCCGGGCCCGACCGGCCTGGACGACCTGCGCACCATCGCCCTCACGCGGCTGCTGGTGGACAACGTGTCCCACGTCAAGGCGTTCTGGGTGATGCTCTCGCCAAAGACGGCTCAGGTCGCGCTCCACTGGGGCGCCGACGACCTCGACGGCACCGTGGTGCACTACGACATCACCCGCCGGGAACTGCGGGGCAGGGCCGACGGACAGATGAGCGCCGGACGTCTGCGAAGCCTGATCCGCCAGGCCGGTTTCACACCCGTGGAGCGCGACAGCCTGTATGCACCCGTGAACCGGTCCGACCGCTCCCCGTGACCGCGAGCGGCCGGCCCGGACAAAGAACAGGCCGCGCCCCCCCGGAGCACGGCCTGCGACCTGCGCGCCGGCCGGTACCGGCTCGACGCGCCGCCTGAGTCATCCCAGGCAGGTGGAGCGAGCGATTCGCAGCCTCGCGGCCACGGTCGCCCGCCCCACCCCCGCCACCCCTCCGTCGGTCCCACCTACC
>CAZSYS010000211.1:0-8070 GCA_964611365.1 uncultured Planctomycetales bacterium | reverse complement strand
CCGCATCAATCCCACTCTTTGTTCTCCTGTTCTCTTGTTCGACCCCGAAAGGGTTACACGCCATACCGCTCTCGACGGCCGGCAGGGACGCCGGCCGCTGCCGTCCGCGATGCGACCCCGGGTACTGTTCCGGGGACGGCTCCGGCTCGTATAATCATGCCGGTGACGTGCCGCCCGCGCGGGCGCCCGACAGAGCCACGGGGCGCCGGGGCGCCAGGACGCCGCGGCCTGGAGGGCCGGCGGCGGCCGACGGAACCTTGGAGCCTGCCGGAATGGTGATTTCGCAAACCCGCGTCCCCGGGCAGCTGAGCGAGGCCGAGCTGCGCGGCTTCTTCGAGCGGTTCAAGGCCTCCGTGCCCCTGGTCGGCCGGCGGGTGCTGGTCGTGATTCCGGACCACACCCGCAGCGGGCCGACGGGCACTTGGTTCCGGGTGATCGCCGACGGGCTGGCGGGCGTCGCCCGGCAGGTCGATTTCCTGATCGCCCTGGGCACGCATCCGCCGATGACCGAGGAGCGGATCCACCGGCTGCTGGGGCTGGACGCCCGCACGCGGGCGGATCGCTACGCGGACGTGCGGGTGTTCAACCACGACTGGCGAAACCCGGCCGCCCTGGTGCAGGTGGGCACGCTCAGCCGCGCGCAGGTGGCCGAGCTGAGCCGCGGCATGCTGCAGCTGGAAGTCCCGGTGCGGGTCAACCGTCTGGTGCTCGACTACGACCACGTGATCATCTGCGGACCGGTGTTCCCGCACGAGGTGGTGGGCTTCTCCGGCGGGCACAAGTACTTCTTCCCCGGCATCTCCGCCCCCGAGGTGATCGATTTTACGCACTGGCTGGGGGCCCTGTTGACCAACCCGGCCATCAACGGCAGCCGCGACACGCCGGTGCGCGAGGCCATCGAGGCGGCGGCCGACTTCGTGCCGACCGAGCGCAGCCTGATCGCCTACGTGGTCGAGCACGAGGCGGTGGCCGGGGTGTTCGGCGGGCCGGTCCGCCAGGCCTGGCCGGCGGCGGTGGAGCTTTCGGCCCGGCTGCACATCAGGACGATCGATCGGCCGTTCCACACCGTGCTGAGCTGCGCTCCGGAGATGTACGACGACATCTGGACGGCCGGCAAGTGCATGTACAAGCTGGAGCCGGCCGTGGCCGACGGCGGCACCCTGATCATCTATGCCCCGCACATCGACGAGGTGTCCTACGCCCACGGCAAGGTGCTGGACGAGATCGGCTACCACACCCGCGACTACTTCCTGAGGCAGTGGGACCGCTTCAGGGACCGCCCCTGGGGCGTTATCGCCCACAGCACGCACGTCCGGGGCATCGGCACCTACGAGGACGGCGTGGAGCGGCCGCGGGTGCAGGTGGTGCTGGCCACCGGCATCCCCGAGGAGCGCTGCCGGCGGATCAACCTGGGCTATGCCGACCCGGCGGGCATCGATCCGGCCGATTACGCCGGCCGGGAGGACGAGGGCGTGCTCATGGTTCCCCGGGCCGGCGAGACCCTCTACCGGCTGGCGGACATGTCGCGTTTCGCATGACCTGCGGCGGACTCATTTCCGCCGCGCGGGCCCGTCCGCGCCGCGCGCGGTCGATAACGCCCTGCCGCTAGGGGCCTGGTTTCGAATCGACGCGGCCAACGCGGGCCCGCCTGCCCCTCGTGGTTGCCTGCCGGCGGGATCGCCGCCGCAGAGGCCCCGGGGCCGTTGGCGGCCGCCGGCGGGTGGTTTACAATGCCGGCATGATCGCCCGAGTGGTCAAACGTCGCCCGTTGAACGACCCCGACGCCGCCGGGGCGGACCTCGCCTGGTGGCTCAGCCGCCCGGCCGAGGAGCGCGTCGAGGCGGTCGAGCTGCTCCGAAGGCAGTTACATGGAAACACAGCCCGACTTCGAAGAGCTGCTCGCGTTGTTCAACGAGCGCGAGGTTGACTTCCTCATCGTCGGCGCGCACGCCCTGGCACATCACGGCGCGCCGCGTTATACCGGAGATCTGGACATCCTGGTTCGACCGGACGGAGACAACGCACGCCGCATTCTGGCGGCGTTGACGGACTTCGGCTTCGGCTCGGCGGGTCTGACCCTCGAGGACTTCCAAAGCCCCGACAATGTCGTTCAGCTGGGCGTGGCCCCGGTGCGCATCGACCTGCTGACCTCGCTCACCGGCGTTGACTGGAACGAGGCGGCCGCGGGGAGGGTGCCCGGCCGTTACGGCAAGGTTCCGGTCGCCTACCTGGGACGCTCGCAGCTCATCGCCAACAAGCGGGCAATCGGTCGGCTCAAAGACCTGGCGGACATCGAGGCCCTGGGCGAACAGGTTTCGCACCGCCTTCCCCCGGCCGGGGACCGGCACGGGCGGCAAGGATGAGCCGTCGCCGAACCGTCCCGACCCGGCGGCTCTGGCAGCCGGCAGGCGCCGGACCATCGGCTGCGGGCCGGAAGCAGGCCTGTCGGACGGACGGCGTCTGCCGACCATGTCGGGCGGTGCTCAGCGGCCGGTGACCACGGGTCCGGGAACGGTTCAGACGCGCTCGAAGGGTTCGAACAGCCGCTTGTACTCGTCCTGGCAGAAACGGTCGGTCATCCCCGCGATATAGTCGCACACCACGCGGTGCACGCCCTGCTCATCGATGCGCCGGACGAATCGCGGCGGCAGCAGCCGCGGCTCGGCGACGTAGGCCTCGAACAGCCGGGCGATGAAGCGCCGGGCCTTGCTGTCCATGCGGATCAGCCGGGGGTGGCGGTAGACCCGTTCGAGCAGGAAGGCCTCCAGCGCCCGTACCCGGGTCTCCATGGCGGCCGAGAAGGCGATCAGTTCCCGCCCGCAGGCCCGGACGTCGTCCACGCGCCGGATGCGTGCCGCGGCGATCCGCCGGCGCGACTCGGCCACGATGTCATCCAGGAGCATGGACTCGAGGCGGTCCAGGATCGGGCGGCGCACGGCCGCCAGGGGCAGCCCGCGATGCGCGGCCCGGACCGGCGCGGACGCCTCCTTCCAGAGGTCGATGGTGTTCAGGTCGGCCTCCTCGACGAGTCCGGCTCCGGCGGCGTCCTCCAGGTCATGGCCGTCGTAGGCCACGCGGTCGGCGAGGTCGGCGATCTGCCCTTCCAGCGGGGCCCGGGTGCCGTCGGCCAGCGGATGGGCGCCGGGGCGGTCGAAGATGGTGCAGTGCTTGGCCAGCGACTCGCGGACCTCGTAGCTGAGGTTCAGGCCCCGGAATGCGGGGTAGGGGTGTTCGAGGTACTCCACCACCCGCAGCGACTGGGCGTTGTGCTCGAAGCCGCCGTGGTCCCTGGTGAGCCCGGCCAGGGCCTGCTCGCCGGCGTGCCCGAACGGCGCGTGCCCGAGGTCGTGGGTCAGGGCGATCAGTTCGCCGGCCTAAACGTTGACCTGCAGGGCCGTGCAGAGCCGCCGGGCGATGCTGGCCACCTCCAGCGTATGGGTCATGCGGCTGCGGTAGTGGTCGTGCTCGCCGGTCACGAAGACCTGGGTCTTGTACTCCAGGCGGCGGAAGGCCGCGGCGTGCAGGACGCGCTGGCGGTCCAGGGCGAACGGGTCGTAGCGGCGGGGAAACTCCTCGCGGTGCTCCCGCCCGCGGGAGCTTGCGGCGGTCACGGCGTACGGCTTGAGACCCTCGGCCTGAGGCATGGGGCCGGCCCCGGTCTGCAGGGCCCCTCCTACCCGCGGACGGCCGGCAGCCCCAGGCGTGCGACCGCCTCGCGCATCCGCCCGCGCAGCGCGTCGATGCTCTCGGGGATCACCCGCGTGTCCGACAGCACGGGCATGAAGTTCACGTCGCCCTCCCAGCGGGGCACCAGGTGGGCGTGGAGATGATCGGGCAGCCCCGCCCCGGCGCAGCGGCCGAAGTTCATGCCGATGTTCATGCCCTGGCAGCCGCAGACCTCGCGCAGCAGCGCCTGGGCGTCGCGGATCTGGCCGATGAGCTCGGCCAGCGTCTCGGCGTCGAACTCGTCCAGCCGGGCCCGGTGGGCGGCGGGTGCGACCAGAAGGTGTCCGCTGGCGTAAGGGAAGCGGTTGAACATTGTCAGGCACCGCGGACCTCGCCAGATCACCAGGTTGGACCCGTCCTGCTCGGGGGCCGCGGCATGCCGGCAGAGGAAGCAGCCTCCACCGGTGTGCTCCTCCAGCGAACGGATGTACTCCATCCGCCAGGGGGCCCAGAGGTTGCGGTTGTACTCGGCCATGCCGGCCGGGAGTCTAGCCGCCAGCCGGGCCCGCCGCAAGCGTTGGCATCGCCGCAGGCTTATGCTAGACTCGCGACCGTCATGACTCCGATGCCACGCCCCGTCCGAAGCGTTCGCGCCGCCCCGGTCGCCCTGCTCCCGGCGGTCGTCGCCCTGGTTCTGCTGGCCGGCTGCACGCCGCACGATGATCCCGTGCCGCCGCCGGCCGCCGGCCCGGTGACCGCGTATGGGCTCACGCTCGACGAGCATGCCACGCCGCAGCAGGTGGCGTTCGTGCTGCTGCGGGCCCTCGCCGACGACGTCCAGGCCGCCCAGGCCCACCGCCACGACGACCAGCGGTCCGCGCTGGCCCTGGCCTGGTCGCTGGCGGCGTACGACGTCATCGAGCAGCGGCTGATCGAGTCCCACAACCGCACCCGGCCGACCGCTCCGGTATCCTCCCTGGGCGCCGACCGCGACCGCAGGATCTGGCAGGTGGTGCACTTCTGGGCCCCGATCGTCGCCCACTACGTGCCGGGCTTCGACGTCGACTTCCAGACCGCCGCCGACAGGATGCTGGTGGCCCTGTCGCAGGACCGGCGCTCGGCCCACGTGTTCTACCCCACGATGCGCGACCCCTCGCAGGCCGAGCCGGCAGCCCAGGAGCGCGCGGTCGTCGATGTGGAACTGCACATGCACAAGGCCGGCGACAAGGAGTACTGGCGGGTGGCCCGCGTGGCCTTCACCGGCCCCCGGCAGCTGCTGGCCCACACCCGCCCGGCGACCGCGCCGGCCGTGCCGGCCTCCGGGCCGGGATGAGACCCGCCGGCCGCCGGGGCGTCTGCGAGGCACGCCCGCGGACCTGAAGCCCTGCCCGCCGATCGATCCGGAACAGCCATGGACAGCGATCTGACCATCGCCCAGCGCACGACCCTGCGGCCCATCCTGGAGATCGCCGCCTCGCTGGGGCTCCGCCAGGAGGAGGTGGAACCCTACGGCCGCTACAAGGCCAAGGTCCGCCTGGAGGCCATCGCCCGGCTGGGCGACGGGCACCTGGGGCGTTATATCGTGGTCACCGGCATCACCCCCACCCCGCTGGGCGAGGGCAAGACCGTCACCACCATCGGACTTACCCAGGGACTGGCCCGGCTGGGGCACCGGGCGGTCTGCTGCATCCGGCAGCCGTCGATGGGACCGGTGTTCGGCATCAAGGGCGGGGCCGCCGGCGGCGGCTACTCCCAGGTGCTGCCGATGGAGGACCTGAACCTCCACCTGACCGGCGACATGCACGCCGTCTCCAGCGCGCACGCATTGCTCAGCGCCCTGATCGACACGCTGATGATCAAGGGCAACCCCGGACGGCTGGACCCGATGAAGGTCACCTGGCGGCGCTGCGTGGACATGAACGACGCCGCCCTGCGCGACATCGTCATCGGGCTGGGCGGCCACGGCTTCCCGCGCGAAACCGGTTTCGATCTGACCGCGGCCAGCGAGGTCATGGCCGTGCTGGCCCTGGCCGGATCGCTGAAGGATCTGCGCGAACGCCTCGGAAGGATCGTCATCGGCTTCAACCACCAGGACCTGCCGGTGTTCGCCGAGGCGATCGGGGCCGCCGGAGCCATGGCCGTGCTGCTGCGCGACGCCCTCATGCCCAATCTGCTGCAGACCGTCGAACACGTGCCGGCCTTCGTCCACGCCGGACCGTTCGCCAACATCGCCCACGGCAACAGCTCCGTCCTGGCCGACGAGATCGCCCTGCGCTGCGCCGATTTCGTGGTCACCGAGGCCGGCTTCGGGGCGGACATGGGCTTCGAGAAGTTCTGCAACATCAAGTGCCGCGTCTCCGGCCGGCGGCCCGACGCCGCCGTGCTGGTGGCCACGGTGCGGGCCCTCAAGGCCCACAGCGGGCGCTACCGCGTCGTCCCCGGCCGCCCCATCGATGCCGCCATCTTCAAGCCGGACGTCGAGGCCCTGCAGGCGGGAATGACGAACATGGCCCGCCACCTGCGGAACATCCGGCGGTTCAACCTGCCGGCGGTGGTAGCCGTCAACCGCTTCCCGACCGACACCGACGAGGAGATCGAGCTTGTCCGCCGGCAGGCCCTGGAGGCCGGAGCCGTCGCCGCCGTGGTCAGCGAGGCCCACGTCCGCGGGGGCGAGGGGGCCGTGCCCCTGGCCGAGGCGGTGGTCGGGGCTGTGGCGGGAGCGGGACGCGAGCCCTTCCGGTTCCTGTACGAGCTCGACTGGCCGATCCAGCGCAAGATCGACGCCATCGCGACCGGGATCTACGGCGCCTCCGGCGTCGACTACCAGCCGGCGGCGGAGGCGGCCATCGCCTCGCTCACCCGGCTGGGATTCGGCCGCCTGCCGATCTGCATGGCCAAAACGCAATACTCCTTCTCCCATGATCCCGGGCTGGGCCCGTGCCCCGAGGGCTTCCGGCTTCCGGTCCGCGACGTACGACTGGCCGGCGGAGCCGGATTCCTGATTCCGCTGTGCGGGACGATCCAGACCATGCCCGCCTTTGGTCGTCATCCGGCCGCCCTGGACATGGATCTGGACCCCCAGGGGCGGGTCGTGGGCCTGTTCTGACAGGGCGGGATCGGGACTGCCAGAGGCCCTCGTAACAGTGCGTGTGGCCGCGGCCGCCTCCTGCCAGGGCGGGATTGGGATCCCAGAGGCCGTAAAGCGCGTCCGGAAAGCGGACTGCCTCCCGGAATCCCGCATTTCTGGGGTTTTTTCCACCTTGCGATCCTGCGCCGCAATGGCCTACACTGCCGCTTGATTCCGCTTCCCCCAGCCCGGCAGCGTGGCCGGGCGTCGAGCGGGGGCCTGCCAGCGGGGGGGATAGACGGCGGCTACTGATCGAGACGTACCGGACGGACGGGCCTGAAGCTTTCCGGGTTCCCCCGCCGGGTTGAAGCGTGCCGCCGGCGTGAGCGACCGGGAACTCGTGCGGTTCAACGGCCGGCCCGGTCCCGGGCGCCCTGAAGCCGCTACGACCGCCAGCGCTGCTCCCTCCGAACGGAAACTCTGCGTGAACTCGACAACCTGGTACGAACACCGCTTCGAGGTCTGCGGCCGGTCACGTTTTCCCATCGATATGCTGCGCGTCGAATGCTGCTACCCCGACACGGCAGCCGATGCGGCGGCGATCGAGTCCTCGTTGCTGGAGATCGCCGCCGGGCCGGATGGCCACCCCGTCGAGCGGACCGTATCTCTGGTCTGCCTGACCAGCCGCTCCTACTGGCGTCCGGCCGAGGACCTGTGGCGAGCCCGGGGCTGGACGCTCCGCAACACCACCCGGTCGCTCCTGGTCCGCCGCTCCGTCCATACCGCCTGAGAACACTGTCCGCTGCGTCAACCCCTTACGGCAGGGCAGCCACGAACGCCCGCCGGAACGCGGTGTATCGCGGACCACATCCCATGGAGTGCAAAACGGGGACGCAGCTGAATGGCATGAAGCCGGGCCGTACCTCTTTGTACCACCTGGTGTGAAAGGGGACATTCCGGAATGGCATGAGGCTGATGCCCTGCCTTGTCCCCGTGAAGAGCATGCGATCGGCGGAGCCTGGTCAGGAGGTTTCACGGCCTGGGCCTTCGTTTGCGGCGTCGGGCCTTCGTTTGCGGCGTCGGGGTTCGCATCCCCAGGGCCAGCCAGGCACGCGCTTCGCGGCTCCGATGGCGACGGAGCGACAACTCGTCCGGGTGACGAATCCGCCGGGCACGACCAGAGGCCGCGCCACACCGCCTTCGACGGCCGGCAGGGGCGCCGGGCGCTGCGGCGCTTCGCGTGACCCACGTGCGGCCGGCGATCATGCCGACGGCCGGCACAGAGGCCGGCCGCTACGGTGCTGCGCGACGCCAATGTGCGACCATGTTCAACGGCC
>CAZSYS010000210.1:0-8113 GCA_964611365.1 uncultured Planctomycetales bacterium | reverse complement strand
CCGGCGCCCGGTCCGGCCGCACCGGGGCGGCCGGCCGGGGACCGGCCCGCGGAGCCCGACCGACATGAACCTCACCATCCGCGACGAAACCGCCGCCGACATCGACGCGATCGCCGAGGTCACCCGGGCGGCCTTCCGGCAGTGCCCCTACAGCCGGCAGACCGAGGCGTTCATCATCGCCGCCCTGCGGCGGGCCGACGCCCTGACGATCTCGCTGGTGGCCGAGCAACAGGGGCAGGTGGTTGGTCACGTGGCTTTCTCGCCGGTGACGCTCTCGACGGGCTGTCCCGACTGGTACGGCCTGGGACCGTTGTCGGTGCTCCCGGCCATGCAGCGGAGGGGGATCGGACAGGCCCTGGTGCGCGAGGGTCTGGCCCGCCTGAAGGCCGCCGGCGCGGCCGGCTGCGTGCTGGTCGGGGATCCGGACTACTATCAGCGCTTCGGCTTCAAAAACATCCCGGACCTGGTTCTGGCCGACGTGCCGCCGCGCAACTTCCTGGCCCTGCCGCTGGCAGCCGGCCCGGCCTCCGGAACGGTCCGCTTCCACGAGGCTTTCGCGGCCACGCGTTGAGGCTGCGGCCGCCGGCCCGGGCCGTCCCGGGCGGCAGGGCAACCCGCCCGGCGCCGTGCGAGCGCCGGCTTGCCGGATTACGGGTTGCAGTCCGGCGTCAGCGCTTCACTCCACTGCACCCCCGGACCGGTCGCGCAGAGGATGAACGCCTCGACGTCCGTGGCCGCGACGGCCTGGTCGCCGTCCCGGTCGAAACAGGCACAGTCCGGCGAAACGTCGGGCGGGGACGAGCCGATGGTCAGGCAGCTCTGCAAGGCCGCGAAATCGGTCATGTCCACGTCGCCGTCGACGTCGTGGTCGGCGAACGGCCGGGGGCAGCATAGCGTGCTCGCGCAGGAGGTGGCCGGCCCGCTGAACGTGCCGCCCAGACTCTGGCAGACCGGGCCGGTTTCGTCGATGCACTGGCCGGTCGGCAGGCAGCAGGCTCCCGGCAGCAGCGTGCCCTGACCGCCGTACAGGGCCACGGCATCGAAGGTGATGTTGGCGGCCCCGTTGCTCTGGAACTGCCCGTTATCGCAGCGTGTCTCCCCCACCCGGATGCAGCGGGTGTTGCCGGCGCAGGTGTACGAGCCGTTGTTCAGCAGGCAGCCGGTGCCGGTCCCGCCGCGCAGGCGGTTGAAGCCCCCCAGGTACAGGCGGGGAATGCCGACCGCACGGCTTTCGGGCTGCTCCTGCCGGGGGGTGAGAGTGATGTCCACCGTGCTGCTGCGGACCACCATGATCACGTCGTTGTACTTGGGCCCGAAGACGAAGTCGCCCTGAACCACCCAGGGCTGCCCGGCCTTGAGCGTCCGCCACTTCAGGCCGTCATAGAAGCAAAGGTGGTTGTTGTTGGGCACCTGCATGTCGGGGTTTTCGCAATGGCAGGGGTTGTTGTCCAGCAGGGCATTGGCCCCGACGGCCAGGGCCGCCCGGATGTTGGTCTGAAGCGGCGGGCAGTGGGGCGAGGCGGTCCGGGGATCGTACTGCTGGCAGACCGTCGGCCAGGGGATGTGCACGCTGTAGTTCGGTCCCTGGCACGTGTGATAGCAGTCGATGCAGCCGGTTCCGTCGTCGGCGCCGACCAGAATCCAGTCCATCGGCGCCTGGGCATCGTCCATGGCCAGTTCCATGTAGCCGGTGTCGCGGTCGAGATGGTAATTGGTGGCCACTCCCCCGCTGATGGTGAACCGCAGGATCAGCGGAGCATCGTCGGAGCCCTCGGCGGCGTCGTACTGCGGGCCGAGGCGGGCGTGGATCTCGTCGGTAAGGTCCACGGTCTGCTGGCCCAGCTGGGCGTTTCCCTGGCAGGGGTAGCGGGCCGCAAAAGGCGGCGTGGGGTAGAACTTCGTGTCGGTTTCGACGGTGAAGGTCGTGCCGCACGGTCCGTTGGGGTTGGTCGAAGACAGCGACCAGACGTCCTGCAGGGCCCCGTTGCTGGTCTGCGACCCGCCGGCACAGGCATCCGCGGGATCCGGGGGAGGATTCGTGCAGTAACGGTCGAAATCGTCGCAGAAGATCGCGTCGGGGAAGTAATCCGTGCACCATCGCGCCGCGGCCGCCGGCGACAACCCGCCCACGACCAGGATCGCCGGCAGCATCCATACGAAACAGGTTTTCATGACTTGAAACCTCCTCGTAAGAGCCTCTGCCCGCCTGCAAATGCCCATCCCTTCCGCTGGCCGGTCCGCCGGAGAGACCTGCTTGATATGCCAAGACCGACCGGAGTTCAGTCTACCGCAGACGACCATCTCAGGTCAACGAAAAAATCCTCTGTCCGTCGACGAGAAGTGATGTGGCCGACAGGAAAGGTTGCCGCGGCGATGGCCGGACGGGCCGGAAGGGCAAGGCATCGAGCCGGCCAAGCTAAGGTCAGCGATCAGCCGTAAGTTCAATGCCCACAGGGCCTCCGTGCAGAGGAGGCAGATCGATGCGCAGCCTGCCGTCGCCCAGCGGACCCAGCCGGCCGCTGCGTCCCAGGCAGTACCGGGCCTGCCAGCTGGAGACTCCGCCTGGCAGAAGACCCGTGCGGATGGTCACGTCGAAGCTTGTGGGCTCCTCGGAGCGGTTGGCCAGGAAGATCAGCACCCGGTCGGGCAGCATGTAGTAACCGGCGTAGAAGCCTTCCCCCTCGACCAGTTCCTGGGCATACCAGGGGCGGGCCTGGAGTATGCGGTCCCAGTCGATGGAGTCCAGCAGGTCCCACAGGGGTCGGACGCGGTTCCAGGTGTCGGTGGTGTCGGCCACGTCGCCCCAGGCCCCGTTGCCGCTGCAGACCTGGATATCGCTGAGGTTGATGGCCGCCATGGCGATGTTGTAAGGATTCTGGGACGACTCGCGCATGCCGTACATCTTGATCATGCAGCCGGTCAGCAGGGCGTTGTGCCCGTTGCGGTAGTAGTCCGGCTCGGCCTCCTGGAACGACTCGCCGATCATCATGCAGTCGTAGAAGCCATTGAGCAGCCAGTCCAGCCCGCTCCAGGGCTCCAGCCCGTAGCCGGCGCGGTTCAGTTCCAGCACCTTGCGGATGCGGTAATACGCGCGATGGATGATCTCGTCGAGGGTACGGTCTTCGTCGCCGGGCTCCGGCGGCGCCGGCCCGCGATGGAACGTCCCGAAGCACCCCCCGTCCAGGTAGAAGCCGTCCAGGCCGTACTCCCTGCACCAGTAATCCGCCATCCAGGCCAGGAACCGCGGGTAGCGGCCGGTGATGTGGTAAAACGTCTGGTCCTGAAGGTCCCAGTTCTTGCCGTAGCCGCCGTAACGGCCCTTCCCCGGGCAGAGATCCGCGAAGCGCAGCAGAGCGCTGCGCCCGGGCATGATGCCGAGGTAGCCGATGGCCTTCATGCCCAGCCGGTGGGTTTCGTCCATCGCCCGCTTCATCTCCCCCTTGTTCAGCAGGAACCCCTCGCGGTCCCGGAAGTCGCTGTTGATCCAGGTGTGGTGCCAGACCATCGCGTCGGCACCGTGACCGGCGTAGCGGGCCAGGTCGATGTTGTCGGGGTACTCCTGGAAGCTCGGAAGCCGCCGCCAGTGCTGCACCGGGCCCTCCGGGTAGCGGATGAAATGCACCATGCGGTGCCTGAAACCCACCAGATTCAGCGGCTGGGCCGGGAGGATGGAGGTGGCGAACTTCAGCCGGGCCTCCGCGGCGGCCACGCCCAGGCCGCCGTCGGCGGCGCGGTACAGGACCGCCCCCGCCGGCTCGGAGGTCTTGACGTAGAAGCCGGCCTTGTTGTTGTGCCGCAGCAGCCCCTGCGTCTTGAGCGCCGGCACGCCGGGCAGGGCCTGGACCGGCTCTGCCGCCGTCTCCGGATCGAGCCGGAAGCCCTCCGCCAGGTCGATTTCGGCCCGGAGAACCTTCGGCTTCAGCCCCTCGACGGTCACCGTCCAGAACCACACGGTCTGAACGCTCCGGGCCGCCGGCACCCGGGCCACGGCCGGGTGCCCGGCGGCGGACTTCAGCGGCAGCGTCATCCGGATGCCCAGGCTGTCGCCCTCAACCATGGCCGGGCGGTCCGGGTCCGGTCCGAACGTCTCCCCCTCGGCCGAAACGGCCGTCACCGCCGGGCAGCGTCCGGCCACCAGCCGGTCGTCGCCGTAGAGCCCCGCCCGGATCTCGGCCGCCACCGCCGGGCCGTCGGGCCGGAACACGGCGGAGGCGCCGGTGGCCGGCCAGGTCCAGCGAACGTGCCCACCCTCGGCGACCACCTGGTTGCGCCGACGCACGTCCTCCTCGAAACGGGCGTCCACGTCGCGTGCGAAGGCGTCGATCTCGCGCAGGCACTCCTGGCGGCGCTGCTGCTCGCGCGGGCTGATCAGCTCCCACTGCTGCACGTCGCGCAGCCGCATGCGGCCGACCGACCCGAACCCGAACTTGCCGCCGGCCGGATCGGGATCGTCGAAGGCCAGCAGCCTGCAGCCCGCGGCCGCGACCTCGATGCCGGCCCCCCGGGCACAAATGCGCAGCTCGATCGGACCGGCCGGCTGCGGGGGAAACGCCGCGGTGGCCACGACGCGGCTGCTGGACTCCTCGGGCATCGGCGAAGAATGCGACTGTCCGCCGATCATCGACCGGCTGACCGTGACCGACCGGGCCGTCGCCCGACCACCGGCCAGGTCCAGCTCGATCAGCACTTCCCCGAAGGCGTCCGTCGACCGCAGCAGCACCAGCAGCGGGCGGTCGAACTGCTCGACCTGGCAGGTGATGACCTGGTTGCGAAGCGGTGCGCCGCCGTCCACCACCGTACCGACGACCTCAAGCCAGCCGTCGGCCGGGGTGACGGACATCGCCGGCGGGCCCTCGAAATCCTTGCGGTTCCAGGGAAGCCCGAGGACGTGCCAGGTGCGCTTGGCGACCCACTCCATGGGGCTGAGCGACTCATCCGCGCCCTCGTGCCCGGCGCAACGCCCGAACACCGGGGTTTCGATCACCGACTCGGCGTCCTCGGCCGGGGCGGGCAGGCGGAACCGCTCGACGGCCGCATCGGCCGGGGACCGCGCGATCAGGAGGAGCAGCAGCATCCACCAGGGGACTGCGGGCACGGGACGCCGGATCATCTTCGATCTCCGCCATGGCACTGTACGGGGCCGGGGCCGGCCCCTGAGACTCGTCGGCTGTGGATTTTAACTGGTTCAATGTTATTCTTCCAGGTAACCGGGACGGGGCCGGCGGCGGTGGGTCGACGGCCGGCGTCCGGGAACCGGTTCCCTGGCTGGAGGAGCCGACGATGTTGAAGTCGGTTGTTCGGTCATGCCCGGTCGAGCACGCCCGCGGAACCCGGTGGCCCGGCCCGGGGGGTCTGGCTCTGGGCGCGATCCTCTGGACCCTGGCCGCAGGCGCCGGACCGGCGACCACCGCTCCCGGGCCGGACGCGGCGACTTTCAGGCCTTCCACCGCCGGCAAGAAGCTGCTGCTGTACGGCGGGCCGACGCTGGAGGAAGTCAACCGGCTGCCCCCCGACCGCCGGCCGGCCTTCGACGGCCTGATCCAGGGCGGCGGCGGCCTGGTCTTCCGCGATCGTCTCGATGAGGCCGCGGTCATGGCCTGGGCGGACAAGACCGCGGCGATGCCTTTCGGCCGCTACACCGACAACTTTACCCTCTGTTACTCGGTCCCCGGACAGAAGCCGGAGGATTTCGACTGGTTTGACGATCTCTCGTTCATCATCGAGAACTGGCGGATCATGGGTGCCGCCGCCCGCAGGGCCGGCTTCAAGGGCATCTGCTTCGATTCGGAGTACTATGAGGGCCTGCCGCTGTTCGGCTATGCCCGCATGCGCGGGGCCGGCGAGAAGAGTTTCGAGGAATACGCCGCCCGGGTCCGCCGGCAGGCCGCGGAGATGATGAAGGCCGCCTCCCGGGACTTCCCCGACATCACCATCCTGCTGCTGTTCGGGTATTCCGGCTCGTTCAACGGCGTTCCCCAACACCCCAGGTCCCGGCAGGAGAACTACACCCTCGTGGCCGCCTTCGTGGACGGGCTGCTGGCGGCCTGTCCGCCGGGCGCGACGGTTCACGACATGCACGAGCAGGCCTTCAGCTTCCGGGTTCCCGGCTCGTACCGGCGGGCCCGGGCCATGATGAAGGATCTGCTGGCCGAGACCAGCCACGACCCGCAGCAGTACCGCCGCCACCACCGGGCGGGCTTCTCGTTCTGGGCCGACTGCTGGGAAAACGCCTCCCAGGGCCGTCCGTTCAACGTCGAGGTGTTCGACCTGAACTTCTACACGCCCCAGGAGTTCGCCTGGAGCCTGCACCACGCCCTGGCCTGCAGCGACCGCTACGTCTGGATGTGGCCGGGGGTGATCGACTGGTGGAAGCAGACCGCCCGGACGGTCGACGCCGAGGGCAAGGAGGTCGTCCGGCCGCTGCCGCCGGAGTACTTCCGCACGCTTCAGCAGGCTCATGAGGAATCCCTTCCGGAGCCGCCCCGCCAGCGTCGTCCCAACACCTACCGCAACGAGCCGGCCGCCCGGCAGGAGGGGTTCTCCGACGAGGAGACCTTCGGCGACCTCTGGCGCGATCATCAACCGCTGGCCGATCTGCCGGAAACGTGGCGCTTCCGCATCGATCCCGATGAGGTCGGCCGGGACCAGGGCTGGCACCTGCCGGCCTGCGACGATTCCGGCTGGCAGACGATCCGGATCCGGGAGTTCTGGGAGAACCAGGGCCCCTCGCCCTACGACGGGCAGGCCTGGTATCGTCTGCGGTGGACTCCGCCGGAGCTGCCGCCCGGGCGGCGGATCTTCCTGGCCTTCGGGGCGGTGGCCGACGAGGCCCAGGTATTCGTGGACGGCCGTTCGCTGTACGCCTCGCCGTTCGGGCGGAACATCCGTCACGAGCGTTTCCTGGTCGATGTCACCGACGCCCTGGCCACAGGCCGGCCGGCCGACATCGCCGTGCGGGTCTGGAACACCGGGTGGTGCGGCGGCATCTGGAAGAGCGTCAAGCTGATCGCCTCGAAGTAGCCGCGGCCGGGCGAGGCCGCTCCGGCCGGCGTGCCCCGGCCGCATGGAGGACACCGCATGCGTGGGGGAATGGCTGCGATTCTGGCCGCGACGGTGCTGCTGCCGGCGCCCGTCCCGGCCCAGGTGCTCATCACCGGCCGGCTCACCGTCCCGCGCACGGAGGGCTCGGCCGACGGCGTGCCGATGACCTCGATTCTCGCCGTGGCGGCTCCTGCGGGCCCGGATGTCCAGCCGGTCGTCACCCGCACCCGCCACGATGAGCTGCCGTGGGAGCCGGATCCCATCGGCGGCTGGCGGGTCTCGGGACCGGCCGGCATCTACACGCTGGTTTTCGCTCATCCGGCGCATTTCCTCAGGCCGATCGTCCGAACCAACCTGTACACGCGCGGCGGTGATTTGTTCTCCCTGAATGCTTCCGGGCGGTTCGACGTGGCGATGCTCGATGAATCCTCCGCCGATGACCGTCCGGCCAGGGGCTACATCCAGCTGTTCACCGCCCGCTCGACGAGCCTGACCCACCTGGGCTTCAAGCTCCTGGAGGAAGTGAGCGGCGGCGCCTCGCCGGCGGACCGCGATCTGCTCGTCTCGATTCACCGCGCCGGCGACGGCTCCCCGGAGCACTGGCCGCAGGTCGGTCCCGTGGGTCTGGTGCCGCACAAGGCCCTGCACGCCCCGGTCGAGCGTGCCGGGGCCCGGGATTTTCCCTGGTCGCTGGGCTGGCTTTCCGGCGAGGTTCCGCTGGAGCCCGGCAGGACCTACGGCGTCTTCATCCGGCCGCGTTCGCCGGACGCGCGGCTGCGCATGCACTGGCGACCGGCCCCGTCGCCGGCCGAGGACTGCTACCGCATCGGTGACGACGGCACCGAGGCCTTCAGCGGCCGGCAGATCTGGATGGCCGCCTGCGGCGACGGCGACGGCCTGCTGATCCCCTACGGCAAGCGTGTTCACCGCGAGTTCGGCGAGCAGGGCCGGTTCCGCCCGCGCTGGTCGCAGACCTACGTGCCGGCGGGCCGCGGCCTGGCGGCGGTGGTGCTCTACGCCGCCGGCACGACCGAGCAGATTCCCCTGCGGCGTCAGCGGGCCACGGTGCGGG
>CAZSYS010000209.1:2528-8169 GCA_964611365.1 uncultured Planctomycetales bacterium | reverse complement strand
TGTCTGAGCCGCCCGACAGCCTGCCGCGCGCCGCCCCTGTCGGCCGCAACCGGCGTGAAAGGCGTCATCGGCGGCGAGAGCTCCGATGCGCCGCCCGCGTCCGGCCGCCGGTTCGTGCCTGAGCGTCCTGCCCCTGGAGTCGCCACCCCTCTTCCGCCGCCTGAGAACCGCTCAGGCCGTCTTCAGCAGCTCGGCCAGGAGATTGTTCCGCGGGTAGCCGTGGCCCAGGTGTTGGCGGAACCCCTCGCCGAAAGGCCGCCCGATCTCCGCTCCCCGGGCGGCGGCCGAGCGCTTCATGGCCTCGATGTACTCGTCCATGCCGTGGTGGGCCCGGAGCCATTCGCGCTGCGAGGCGTGGCAGGCGAGCATGCGCTCCTTGATCTCCATGACATCGGTGATGTCCACGATGAATCCCGGCGGCACGGGCACGCCGAAGATGTCCTGGTGATCTACCGGATCGCAGTAATACAGGTGCGGAACCGCCGCCAGGACCGGCGCCGGATCGATCGCCCGGGTCGCCAGGTTGGGGATCGGGGCGCCGAAGCACGCGGAACGCACCAGCCGGCCGGTGTGCTCGTGATCCACCATGTAGTCCACCGGCGGCTGGGTGATCACGATGTCCGGCCGGGCCAGCCGCACGATCTCCACGAAACGCAGCAGCGTGGGCTCGTCGTACATCACCATCAGGTCGGCGCAGCCGGCGCAGTGATAATCCGCGCCCAGCAGGGCGGCGGCGGCCAGGGCCTCGTGATGCCGGATGTGGGCGATCCGCTCGGGGCGGTCGGTCACCGATCCGCAGTCGCCGCTGGTGGCCGTGGCGATGACGATCGGGCAGCCGGCCTCGCGATGGAGCCTGGCCAGCGTGCCGGCGCAGGTGAACTCCACGTCGTCGGGGTGGGCCATGAACGCCAGGACTCTCGTGCTCATGCGATGCTCCCTCCGGCCGCCGCTCACGGTCCGGCGGCGTAACGATAGATCAGCGCCCGGCTGGCGGTCCGCCGCCCGCCGCCCGCCTCGGCATGAACCAGTTCCAGCTTTTCGCCGGTCTTCAGCGACCGGGCCAGCTCGTCCAGGAAACCGGGATGAGAACGCAGCGTCCGCCGCTCGTCCAGCACCAGCCAGTCCGGCCCGGTCCGACGGGCCAGTTCGAGCACTTCCCCGGCCGTCCAGCTCTCCTGGAAGACAATCGGCTCGCCGTCCGCATAGAACGCCACGCGGTGCCGCTCGGCCATGACCCGCGGTGCCGGGCCGGCCGAGTGCCGCCGGATCCACTCGCCCGCCCGGCGGAGGTAGGCATCGTCGGCGTAGGGCACCGCGACAAGCCAGGGCAGCGTCGGGGCGATCAGCAGCCCGATCAGGACCGCGGCCGCAACCCCCGGCCGGCGGGCATGCAGCCGTTGCCCGGCCTGAATCACCCCCGCCCCGGCGAACGGCATGGTCAGCCCCGCCAGAACCAGCACGTGCCGCAGGCTCAGAAGATCCGCGTAGTTCATGCGCAGGATCAGCCCGATCAGGATCAGCAGATGCACAAGCATCAGGGCCCCGACCAGCCTTGCGCCCGCGGCGTCGCCGGCCGCCCGGCCGCCAAGCAGCCACCACAGGGCCGGCAGCAGCAGCGTGACCCGCAGGGCCCGCCCCCACTTCTCGCCGATGATCATCAGGGCTTCACCTGCCGGGAGCAGTCCCCGGCCGTCGAGGCCGGCCCGCACCGGAACGTCGGCCGCCGCTTGCGCCACTTCCGAAGGAGGCGCCGCCCGGGCCTGACCGGCCGACGGCAGCAGGAGCCTCCACGGCGATTTCTTCTGCACCACCTTGCCGGTGATGACCATGTAGGGAGAGGCGATCAGCAGAGCCCCCAGGGCGACGGCCGCCGCGGCCCTCCAGCGCTCGCGGCGCAGACGGTTCCGGGGAAACACCAACAACGCCGCGGCGGTGACCACCGCCACCTCCGCCCCCTCCGGCCGGCAGAGAAACGCTGTGCCCGAAAGCAGGCCGCCGAGCAGAAACCAGCCCGTCTGCCGTCGCCGCAGCCCGCGCAGCACCGCCGCCACCGCACCCAGGTACAAGGCCAGATGCGGCATGTCCGACAGGCCGTCGGCCGAGATGCGGCAGAACTCCGCCGCCGCTGCGGTCATGGCCGCCGCGGCCAGGCCGGCGGAGACGCCGAAGAGCCCGGCGGTGACCAGGTATACCCCCACGACCGCCGCCAGCCCGCCGGCCAGGGCCACCAGCACCGCCGCCAGCGTCCATCCGCGGATCGGATCGTGGAGCACCGCCGAAACCGGAGGGCCCAGCGACCGCATGGCCGCGTGTACCGCCAGGATGGCCGCGGGGTACAGCGGATGCTGGGGCTGGGAGCGCATCACCGCCAGCGGCTGGTGCTCCATCGCCCGGGCGCAGCGGATGAACGTGACCCCGTCGCGGCTGAGCATCGCGGCGCTGCCGGCCAGGTACAGCCGCAGCGGCAGCGCCAGCAGCACCACGATGCCGGCCAGCGCCAGGCCCGCGGCCCGCCGGCCGGGCGCGGATGGGTTGTCGATGCGGGGTTCGGACACGGTCACAGCATCGGGCAAGTTGGCGCCGGCGTCCAGCGCCGGCGGTCCGGTCGCTGCGGGGCGTTCAGGTCCGCACGCCCGACAGGAGCACCGCCACCACCGGCCCGAACAGGAAGATCGGAAGCCACGCGGGCAGCCCGACCAGCTGGGGCGTCGCGGCGCCCACCACCTGCTGCCCGATGAACACCACCAGGAACGACGCGGCGCACATCCCCAGAGCCTTGGCCCCCTGGGTCAGGACCGCCCCGGGAAGGCGGTGCATGAAGAACACCAGCCCCATGAGCAGCATGATCATGTTGTTGATCGGCAGGGTCAGCCGGCCGTGCTTGATCTGGGCGACCTGCACGGTGTCGACGTCCTGACGGCGCTGGAGGTCCTGTAGCTGGCGCAGGCTCAGGAAGCGGACCCACTGCGCGGTCTGGCGGAACATCAGCTCCTCGGGGGGCAGTTCGGCCTCGTAAAAGTCGATCGGCGTGCGATCCAGCACGTTGTCCCGCCGCAGGTCACCGGTCCAGGCATCCCTCACGCTGATGCGGATGCCGCGCTCCAGCCTCCAGCCCTGCCGGCCTTCCCGCCGGGTCCACTCGGCCTTGTCGGCCAGGATCACGTCGCCCATCCGGCCCTCGAACTCCGGTTCGGCGGCCAGCTCCATGACGATCAGGCCGCGGATCCGCCCCTGCTTGGGGGAGAACTGGCGGGCACTGAGCAGACGGTTCTCGCCGTCGCGGACGCACCAGATGCCGTAGGCCCGGGCACCCTCGACGTCATCGCGGTTGCGGGCCAGCTTGGCGGCCACCGAGGGCAGGACGATCTCCTGGTCGAGGATCACCAGGGCATTGGTGGCCATGCCCGCCAGGATGATCGGGGCCGACAGGCGATACATGCTCGTGCCCGAGGCCAGAATCGAGGTCACCTCGTTGAGCCGGTGAAGCCGGGCCAGCGTCGCGCAGGCCGCGAAGGCCGAGATCACCCCGGAAAGCTGGTGAAAGTACAGCGGCAGGTTGTAGAAGTAGTAGTCGGCGATGCTGCCGACCACGGAAACGACCGGCCGCTGCCCCTCGGTGAACTCGTCAAAGTTGACGAACAGGTCCAGCACCACGTACAGGCTGATCAGCGTGATCAGCGAGAGCATGTAGTTGAACACGAAGCTCTTGAGCACGTAGCGGTCGAGGATCTTCATCACGCGCCCGTCATCGCCTCAGCAGGCGGGTCAGCACCACCACGTCCGCCGCGGCCAGCAGCCCGATGCCCGCCCAGATCACCCCCAGCCCGGCCAGATGCGTCGCGGCGTTCTCGGACAGCTGCCGCCCCATGATGTTCATCACCACCACCATCAGACCGGGGAAGAAGCTGATGATGAACGCGGTCAGCAGCTGCCCCCCGCGGAAGATGATCGCCAGCCCCGCCGCCAGCACCAGCGTCACCATGGCACTGGCGCTGAACGCCAGGCGGGAGTGAATGATCGAACGGATCTTCAGCGCCTGCTTGACCACCTCGGCCAGAAGGCTCCGCCGGGCGTCGTCCAGCACCCGGCCCAGACCCAGCGACGGAAGCTTCAGCCCGCCGGCCAGCGCCGGGGAGGGATCCAGCCGGCCGTCCTCGCGCTGCGGCAGGCCGAGCAGCTCGGCGGTGCCGATGGCCTCGGCCCGGGCCAGCACCGCCGCCGGCACCGGCGGGTTCTCCAGCGCGAATTCCCTGGGTTCGTTGATCCTCGACGGGTCGGCCGCATCCGTCCAGCGCACCCCCCCGGTCAGCGTCATGTGGACCGTGTCCGGCACGTCGGCAAAGCCGCGCTTCACCCGCAGGGTGCACCGGTCGGCCCTGAACTCCCGCCGCCGCCCGTCCCACCACTGCCGGAGGACCACGTCCTGAAGCTGAAGCCGCAGGTTGTCGGGGTCCTGCTCCGCCCGGGCCGCCCGGATCTCGTAGCGCCGCTCGCCCTCGCCCAGACGCAGAACCTTCTGCGGTCCGGTGAGCTGCCGGTAGGCGTCCTGATAGAACACCATGTCCCGGACCAGCAGCCTGAGCCGCTCCAGCTGGCCGGTGATCTGCGGCAGCTCGACGGGGCGCGTCCGGAAATGCATCAGCTCACGCAGGGTGAGCCACTGGAGATCGAAGTCCAGCCGCGTCGGGACGGCCACCGGGTTGAACCGCTGCCGGGGCAGCTCGTCAAGCCGCCGGTGCCGCACGTCCAGGGCCAGAACGTTGTGCATGGCCGCCTCGACCGTGGGCCGGTCACGCTCGGCCTCGCCCCAGAACTGGACGTAGACCTCCTCGGCCGTGCCGCAGTGCGTCAGCTCGTCCCGGTCGAACATCAGGAAAGCGGCCTGCTGCACGTGCAGGGCCTTGAGCTCGGCATCCTCCGAGACCGGTCGGCAGTACCGGGCGTAGAGCACGTAATCGCCGTACTTGAGATGGTGGTGCGTGGTCAGGGCCGAGGCCACGATCTTCTGGATGTCCTTGCGAACCATCGCCTGCAGGCCGGCGATGAAACTGGGGATGACGAAGTTGGCGAACGCGAAGGTGAAACCCGCGGTCAGCAGACTCAGCCCCACCGCCGGCAGCAGCAGCCGCTGGATGTTGATCCCGCTGGCCTTGCAGGCGTCAAACTCGTTGTCCGCGGCGAACCGGCCGTAGACCACCGCGCAGGCGAAAAGCGCCGCCACCGGCAGCGTCAGCGTGGTGGCGATCGGCAGCACGAACGTCAGGATCCGCAACACCTCGACCGCAGTCAGCACCTCCACCTGGATCATGTTCATCACCCCCCCGCACAGGCTGAAGGTCAGCGTCAGCCCGACGGCGGTCAGCGCGAAGGTCTTGAGCAGCTCGCGGGTGATGTAGGCCTGGAGGGTGAGGATCATGTCTGGACCTGTGGCCGGCGCCTGGGGGACGGCCCGGCCGGCCGGTGCCGCTCGAGCCGCATGGGCGACTTGGCTTTGATCGCAACACTTTTTCGCATAACGGTTTATATTCCGTCCGGCCGCCGCCGCGCCGCCGCAGCCCCCCAACGTAGCCATTTCCGCGACGCCGTCAATAGCCCGGCAGTCCGGCCTGCGCGGCCGGTCGTGCGGCCAGGGATCCGGCGC
>CAZSYS010000209.1:261-2428 GCA_964611365.1 uncultured Planctomycetales bacterium | reverse complement strand
CAATAGCCCGGCAGTCCGGCCTGCGCGGCCGGTCGTGCGGCCAGGGATCCGGCGCCCGCAGGAGCTCTCTCGGGAACAGACGCTCGCCCGGTCCGGCAGGCCAGCGCCCGCCCAATCCCGCAGGCCACAGGCAGATCGGCCGCACCGGCAAAACCACCGCAGCGCAGAAACGCCGGTGGCCTGCTCGCATCGGCCGTGCCGGCCGGAATCCCGGGATGGCCCGGGACCTCGGCCGGTTGCCCGGCGGATCAGGATGATCCGGTCTCGAATCAAGGCCCATTCTGGGAAGACTCACCAGCACCGCCGGGGGCGCCACGATTGACCATGGGGTGCGGGCCACGATTGACCGCCTGACGCCGGCGCGGGTCAGCATTGCACCCATGACGCGGGTCGGGATGGACCGCATCGCGTGGGCCAGGCTAGACGGTTTTCCGTCTGTCAGGCAGTACGGGTCTTACAGGGCAAAAAAACAGCCTCTTCGGGCGGTCCGACCTATTGACGAGCTCGGCAGCGCTCCGATAATACGCAGACGCTACCGTGGATGGATTCGAAGGTTACGAGGCTTCGAATCCATCGGGCGGCATTTCGGCGTTCATCCTGAAGGCGCCAGGGTGACCGTCGGATCGGACGGCACTTTCGCGGACATTGCGATCCTTACACGGAGGCACGACGACCATGCGGCACAATCTCGTTGCAGCCGGCCTTGCGGTCCTGATGCTCGTGTTGCCGGCGGTGGCCCAGACGACACAGCCGGCGGCGGAGAGTACCCGCAGCAGGTCCTACCAGACCGGTGAGTTTCCCAACTGGCAGCGGTTGACCGGCGACTGGGGCGGGGCGCGCACCCAGCTGGAGGATATCGGCATCCGGCTGGACATGAGCGTGACCAACATACTCCAGGGCAACGCCCACGGCGGCCGGAGCACCAACAACGGACTGCGATACTCGGGGTCCAACGACCTGGAGCTGACGCTGGACACCGGCAAGATGGGGCTGTGGCCCGGGGGCACCTTCATCATCAAGGCCGAGGGCGTCTGGGGCGGCGGGATCGACCGGAAAGTCGGAGCCCTGCTGCCGGTGAACTTCGACGCCGCCAAGCCGGGGTCGGCCGAGCCGGGCTTCGGGCTGGACGAGGGCTGCCGGTTCCTGCTGTCGGAGTTCATCTATACACAGGTGCTGGCCGAGGGCAAGCTGATTCTCATGGCCGGCAAGCTGTTCGGGGGGTCGCGGGGCTTCGACGGCAACGTCTTCGCCAACGACGAGCAGACCCAGTTCATGAACGTGGCCTTCCGCAACAACCCGCTGATTCCGGGCTTTCTGCCGTACACGACGCTGGGGGCGGGATTCGTCGTCAACCCCACCGAGTGGCTGTCGATCCTGACGGCCGCCGCGGACACTGACGGCCGGGCCAAGACCACCGGCTTTGAGACCGCCTTCCACGGCGACGTGAACACGACCGTGATTCACGAGTGGGTGTTCACGATCAAGCCCTTCGGTCTGCCGGGGCATCAGCGGGTGGGCTTCGCCTGGACCTGCAAGGACGTGCCCAGGGTCCGGCCCAACGAGCCGTTCGGCAGCACCGGCACGCTGGCGGTCAAGCTGCTGGGGCCCGATCTGGCCCAGAAGGTGGTCAAGACGCTGGCGACCTACGACGACGGCGGCGACAACGTGATGGTCTACTACAACTTCGACCAGTTCCTGTACACCGAGGCCGACGACCCCACCCAGGGCATCGGTCTGTTCGGACGCTTCGGCTGGGCCCGCCAGGACGTCAACCCCGCGGCCCACTTCTACAGCATCGGCGTGGGCGGCAAGGGCGTGATTCCCGACCGCGACCGGGACACCTGCGGGCTCGGCTATTACTTCCTGGACCTCAGCAACGACCTGCCGGCCCAGTTCCACTCCGAACAGGGCATCGAGATGTACTACAGCATCGAGGTCTTCCCCTGGCTGCACGTTTCGCCGGACTTCCAGATCATCATGAACCCCGGCGGCGGCGACTTCTACGACTGCTCGCTGGTCTACGGACTGCGGATGCACATGAACCTGTAGCCGCCGGCATGACGGGTCAAGCCGGCTGCCGGGCTGAATCTCCGGGCCGCTGCGGCGCCCGTCCCGCACCACGGCCAGCGGGGCGCCGTTCCAGACCGACCAGGGCAACCTTATTCTC
>CAZSYS010000209.1:0-251 GCA_964611365.1 uncultured Planctomycetales bacterium | reverse complement strand
GGGGCCCTTTCGCTGCGCCGCGTCCCCGTCGCCGGCGGCGGGCCGCGTGAAGGGCCGCCGCGTCCTGCCGCGGCGGTCGGCACCGCTCCGTTGCCACCTGCAGGGCTTCTCGCACGGCCGGCAAATGGCCTTGACGACGTCGTCCAGCTGCCGGCAGGCCGGGCACGTTGCCTTCGCGCGGCCGCGGATGCACTCGGCCATCTCCTGGCGCCGGAGGCTGCCGGCGTTGGCGTACGCGGACGGATCCGGGC
>CAZSYS010000208.1:1159-8230 GCA_964611365.1 uncultured Planctomycetales bacterium | reverse complement strand
CCGCCCGGACACAAGCCCGGGCCGCGGCCCAGCTCATGCGAACCGGGGCCTGCGGGATGGGCTGGTGACGGGTGGCTCGGCCGGCGGTTCCGTCCGGTAGGCGGACGGCGGGAGCAGATACACCTCCTTAGCGACAGGGGCTTCCCGGGGGCGGGAAGCCCCTGTCGCTGCGCAGCTGAGGCCGGCGGGGGAGCGTTCAAGCGACCGGGTTATTTCGAGTTTCCGGGCAATCTGGCTTTGACCCCGCGGTTGGTCGATGTGTAGGATAGGAAGGGGCATAGCCCGTGAGAGAGGCTGTTTCCGCGTTTTTCCGACATTATGGATCCGTCTTCATTTTAATCATCCATCGGAAAAACGTTGACTGAAATAGCCCAGGACCGGCTACCGGCCGTGGCCGCCGGGCCGAAGAGCCGATGTACCGTGGATCGGGCCGTTCGGTCGCCCAAGCCCGCCCCGGACGGTTCTGCGTTCCCCTGTCCATTTGGAGGGCGGAGCTGCCTGATGAAGCGGCCTGCGTGTGGCACTCTGGTATCGCGGTCGATGCTCCTCCTGCTGGGCGGTGCGGCGGCGGAGGCGGCGTCATGGTCGCCGGCCGGTACCTCGGGCTTCAGCATCCCGAGCATGAACTGGGCCCGGGACTATGAGCGGCTGCTGTTCCACTCGATCACCGAGGACGGCCAGGGGAACCTGTACGCCACGGCGAACACGGCCAACGACGGGAGCCTTGCCGGCGGAGTGACCATCTACGCGTTCACCGGGCCGGGGGCCTATGTCAAGCTGCGCGACGTGGATGTCAACGCCACCGCCTGGCCGGGCCGGATCAACAAGCTGATGACCCGCCGGCAGGACGGCCTGGTGTACGCCCTGCAGAACTACAGCGAAGCCGGCTGGGGCTACCCCGGCACGCAGAACTGCCGCCTGCTGCGTATCGGATTCGACGGCCAGGTCGAGCTGGTGGCTGATCTGACGGCCGCCGAGCCCTCCTACAGTCCGGCCCGCAGCTGGGTCGAGGACGCGGAGATGGGTCCGGACGGGAACATCTACTTCTGCCGCAACGGCGCCGACGACTACTTCAAGCGGCATTTCTTTTACCGCTGGAACTTCGCGACCTCGGCGATCGAGGAGGCCCCGCGGGACCCGATCCACTACGAGGAGGACTTCGACGGCACCGGCCAGACGCATCGCATGTTCGCGCTGGCTTACGCGGGCACCGCCAGGCAGGTGGACTCGTATGCCTGTCTGAAACTGGGGCCGACGGCGCGGGCCAACCCCTGGGCCATCGGGTTCGGGCCGATCAACACCGACCCGGTGAACAACAAATACCACAGCCGCGCCGCTGCCGCCGGCGACAGCGCCGCCGGCTGGGGCCGCGACCGGGTGACTGCCCTGGCCTACGACGGCAACCGGCGGACGCTGTGGATGGGGGTTCGCGGGGCGGCTTCCCTCTACGGGCGCTGGCAGGCTTACCGCCAGCAGCCTGACGGCAACCCGCAGTCCGGCCAGGGCTGGGGAGATCTGACCGTGAACCCGGTGGACACGGCCGGCGTCCAGAACCCCGGCGCGGTCCGCTACGACAAGTCGCCCGGGCTGGTACGGTGGTACGCCCCGTCGGACTACCTGAACGGCGCCCAGTATGTCCAGGGCCTGACCCTGGCGGCGCGGCTGAAACTCCTGGCCGGCTGGACGGCCGACAGTTATGTGGTCGCGCTGGCTCCGAGCCCCTGGTCCGCCAGCCAGGGGGGGGACACAAATCCGCTGGTGGGCGTGCGGGTGTCCGGCGGCCAGTGGGTGTTGTGCGACATCAAGGCCGGGGGGGCGGTGTTGGCCACGCTGGGGCCGTTCGTGCCGGAGCAGTGGGTGGAGATCCGGCTGTACGCCAGCGGGTTCCAGCAGCAGGACCAGATCAAGTGCTGGTTTAATGGGGCGCAGGTCTACAGCGGCGGGCCTTCGGGGCTGCAGCTGCTGCCGGCCTGTGATCCGGTCTGCGCCGTGGGCCTGGGGGCCGGCTGGGCGATTCTCAATCAGCAGGGCGGGCCGAACGGGATGCCGATTCCGCCGATGGCAGGCGGCGGGACGATGGTGCTGGACTGGCTGGCCTACTATCGCGGGCTCTACACGGGCGACGCGGGGGCCTGGGCCGCGCTGCCGCCAAGTCCGGGAGCGGACCCCGTGGGCATGCCGGTGGGCGGTTTTCAGCCCGGGCATGTGTTGCCGCACTACTGGCTGAACACCGCGATCATGAGCTGCTGGAAGGGGGAGTCGTTCGAGCCCAGCCTTTACACAGGGGTGGGGTTGGCGGGGACGAACCCGGATCCGATGCCGGGGGTGACGGCCGTGGCGGCCTGGCACTGCAACAACAACAACCCGACGGTCTCCAACCGCAGCACCGGGGCGCCGTACTGGGTGCAGGCTCTGGCGGTCAACCCCTGCGACGGCTCGGCCTGGATGTCCTGGGGCGCCTATCTGGTGGATGCCACCCACGGAGACGGCAGCAGGCTGGCCTGGGGTTACTATTACGACGACACCGTGGGCGCCTACAGCCGCCTGGGGCGGGTGTACCGGGTCGGCTGGTCCGGCTCGGCGGTGGACGGGGACGAGGGCCCGATGCCGGGCGCCGGCTCCGGATCGATCGTGGCCGCCCTGGCCTTCGTGGATCGGTCGGCGACGGTGGCGGCGCTGGCCATCGACAGCGTTGACGGCGCGTATCGGCTGTTCACCGCGCCCAACCCGACGCTGATCCTCTGCTGCCCGGACCCGTTTGCGGACGCCGACCAGGACCAGGACGTGGACATGGCCGACTACGCCGCCTGGCAGCGCTGCCAGACGCGGGACCTCTTCCAGTATCCGATCGACGAAGACTGCACCTGCTTTGATCGCAACTCCGACGGCGTGATCAACGACGACGACCTGATTCGCTTCATCGACTGTGCAGTCGGCCCGGCCGTCCCGGCGGACAAGGGCTGTGACGGGCCCTGATCACGCCTGGGCATCGCGAACCGCTGCCGCGCCGCGGGCTCCGGACTGTCGCCGGGCGTGCCAACCACACCGCCTGCGGATCAGACCGCTGCGCCGCCGTCTCTGAGCATCACCAGCGACAGGACGCCACGGATCGACCAGGCGACGGTGCGGATCCAGTTGGTCCGGACCAGCCGGGCCAGGACGGCGGCATCCCACGCCTGCGAGAGCCTCTCGTGGCAGGGCACCTGCAGCAGGGCGGTGGACGCCCAGATGACCGCCAGCAGGGCCAGGCCGGCCAGGGCGGGCCCGCGCACGGACGGTCCGCCGAGCACCAGCAGCGACAGGGCGGTCAGCCCCTCGGCGGCCATCAGCGGGCCCACCACCCAGGTGATCCGGCGGGTGTGCTCGCGCTCGTAGCGGGTGAAGCCCTCGGGGTCGACGCGGGCGAACAGGGGGTAGTGCACCAGCTGCACCATCCAGATCAGCCCGGTCATCATCAGCGTGCAGGCGGCATGGGTGTTCAGCAGCCCGGTCATGAGCAGCGGCGGCATGGGGCATCTCCGTGCCCGGGCCCCGGCGGGCTGGGGGTTCCATGCCGGCGGCACCGGGTCAGGTCATGAGTCCGTGTTGAGCCTGCAAGAGCGGGGGTCAGGCGCCTTTTCGCCGGTTTTGCAGGCATCGCAGGGCCGCCCTCCGGGGCGATGGCCACCGCGGAAGCGGGTCAAGAAGCCGCCTTCGGCGAAAAGGAGCCGCACCCGGCACGCTGAACACGCACGGTCACTGCGGCCGGCGGGGCGGGGTGCGGGCCAGAAGATCGATGACCGCCTGGAGGATCTCCTCCGGCTCGGCCATGCGTCCCTTGCCCTCGCCGCGGCAGGCCAGCCAGCCCTCGGCCGGTTCGACGATCGCGCAGCCCAGTCCTCGCAGCGAGGCGAGGTTGCGCTGCACGACGGGGTTTTCCCACATCCGGGTGTTCATCGCCGGGGCCAGCAGGACCGGGCAGTCCCGCCCGATCATCAGCGTGGTGACCAGGTCGTCGGCGATGCCGGCGGCGAACTTGCCGATCAGGTCGGCGGTGGCCGGGGCCACGACCAGCAGATCGGCGGTTTCGGTGAGGCTCAGGTGGCCCGGCCGGAAGTCGGCCGGGGCGTCCCAGAGACTGGTGTGAACCGGACGCTGGGTCAGGGCCTGGAAGGTCAGCGGCCCGACGAAGCGCATGCCGGCCTCGGTCATGGCCACGGTGACCCCGCAGCCGCGCTGGATGAGGCGCGAGACCAGCGTGCAGACCTTATAGGCGGCGATGCCGCCCCCGACGGCCACCACGACCTGCCGGTCATGGAGGTCGGCGGCGGGCGGGGGCCCGCGGCGGTCATCGGCCCCGGGCGCGGGCGGATCACTCATCGGTGCGGGCCTCGGGCAGCTCCGCGGCGATCTTGTGCTCGACGACCTCCTGGGCGATGACCTCCAGTTCGGTCTTGCCGGCGGCATCGACCATTGGGCGGCTGCCCTGCATGAGTTCCAGCCAGCGCTTCTGCATCAGCGCCGCCAGCTTGAAGCGTCCGCCGCACTCGTTGATGATGGTGTCGTCTTTGAGGGCCTCGATCATGTCTTGCGTTTCTCCTCGACCAGCCGGGCGATGGCCTCGACGGTGTCCTCGACAACCTCGTTGATCACGAAATGGCGGTATGCGCCGCACTCTTGGGCGTAGCGGATCTCTCCATCGGCCTTGCTGAGCCGCTCACGGATCGACTCGCCGGAGTCCTCGCGCCGCCCCACCAGCCGCTCCTGCTGCTCCCGCGGGCTGGGGGCCAGCACGTAGACGGTGACGGCCTCGGGATGGCGCCGGACCACCTGGAGGGTGCCCTCGATCTCGATCTCCAGGATCACGACCCTTCCGGCGGCCAGGGCCTCCTCGACCGGGGCGGCGGGGGTGCCGTAGCAGTGCCCGCCGTACACCCGGGCGTGCTCCAGGAGCTGTCCGGCGGCGCGGACCTGCTCGAACTCCTCGGGTCGGATGAAGCGGTAGTCCCGCCCGTCGACCTCGTTCTCCCGGCGCGGGCGGGTGGTGACCGAGACGCTGAGGAACGCGTCGAGCCGCTGCGCCAGACGCCGGCAGATCGTCGATTTGCCGACGCCGCTGGGGCCGCTGATCACCAGGAGCACACCCTTCATGACTGCTCCCGCGGAAGGTCCGTCCTTCAGGTCCGCCGCCGGGGGCGGGGCCTGGCCGCCGGCGGGCGGACGTTCCGCGCCCTTCACTCCACGTTCTGCACCTGCTCCTTGAGCCGATCGATCAGCCCCTTGATCTCGACCACCGCGTGGATGATGGCCTTGTCGTTGGCTTTGCTGCCCACGGTGTTGATCTCGCGGAGCATTTCCTGGGCGAGGAAGTCGAGCTTGCGCCCCGCCTCCTCCTCGCCGTCGCAGAGCCGCTCAAACTGCTCCAGGTGCGATCCCAGGCGGGCGACCTCCTCGTTGATGTCGCACCGCTCGGCGTAGACCGCGACTTCGCGCTTGAGATCCTCCAGCTGCAGCTGCAGCCGGGCCTCGCTGAGCAGTTCGTTGACCCGGGCGAGCAGCCGCTGGTGGTATTCGGTCACCACCGCCGGGGCCCGGGCGGCCACCGCCGCCAGCTGTGCGCGGATCCGGCCGGTCTGGTTCAGCAGGTCCTCCCGGACCGCGCGGCCCTCGCGGCGGCGCATCTCCAGTACGTGCCCCAGGGCCTCGTCGATCATCGACTCCACGATCCGCCACTGCTTTTCCAGCTCGGCCTCGCCCATCTGCGGCGGCTGGACCACGCCGGGCAGGGCGAGCATGGCCGCCAGGTCGATCACCGTTCCGGGCCGGCCGGCCAGGGGCCCCAGCTGGGCGAGGTAGCTTTCCAGGGCGGCGGTGTTAACCTCCTGGGCGGCGTCGGCGCTGTGGCTGGCGACGCGGAGGGTGCAGGTGACGCTGCCGCGGTTCAGGCGGGACCTCAGCAGCTTCTCGACCTCGCCCTCGAGCACCGCCAGGTGTTCGGGCAGCTTGATGGCCGCCTTGAAGTACCGGTTGTTGACGCTCTTGACCTCCAGGGCGTAGGACACCTCGCCCTCGGTGCGGCGGGCCTCTCCGTAACCGGTCATCGATCGGATCATGCGCCTGCGTCCTTGCGGCCTGGCGGCCGCGATCGGGCTCCGGTCGTCGGGCCCGCGATCCGCCCGTCGGCCGGGGATCAGCCCGCCGGCTGCGTGGCTCCGGCTTCCGGAGTTTCCGGGCCCGGGGCCGGCGTGGTGGCGGCCGGCGGTTCCGGGGTGGCCAGGGAGCGAGGCACGAAGGCGTAGTTGCCGATGACCGCCACGATGATGAACAGCGCGGTCAGCCCCACGGTGACCCAGGTGAAGACGTCGCCGGTCTTGGCCCCGAAGGCGCTGTGTCCGCCGACGCCGCCGAACGCGCCGGCCAGTCCGCCGCCGCGGCCTTTCTGGAGCAGCACCACCAGGATGAGCAGCACGCAGATGATCACGAACAGGAACGCGATCAGCCACTGCGTCACGGTCACGGATGCGAGAAACGTCGCGGTCTCCATCGAAACCGTCCTTTCCGTCAGGCGCCGGCCTGCAGCGCGCCTTCGATGATGCCCAGGAACTCGTCGGCCTTCAGGCTCGCCCCGCCGACCAGGGCCCCGTCGACGTCCGGGCAGGACATCAGCTCGCGGGCGTTGGAGGCCTTGACGCTTCCGCCGTACTGGATGCGGACGGCGGCGGCTGCGGCCGGCCCGCAGAGCCGGGCGAGCTGCTGTCGGCAGAAGGCATGGGCGGCCTGGGCCATGTCCGGCGTGGCGGTCCGCCCGGTGCCGATCGCCCAGACCGGCTCATAGGCGATGGTCACATGCTCGAGGCTGACGCCGCCGCCGAGCACTTCCTCCAGCTGGGCCGCCAGCACCGCCTCGGTCCGGCCGGCCTCGCGCTGGTCGATGGTCTCGCCGATGCAGTAGATGACCTTCAGCCCGCAGGCCAGGGCGGCGGAGACCTTTTTCCGCAGCAGGTCGCCGGTCTCGCCGAAGACATGCCGCCGCTCGCTGTGCCCGATGATCACGGAGTCGCAGCCGGCATCCAGGAGCATCGGCGGAGCGAT
>CAZSYS010000208.1:0-1149 GCA_964611365.1 uncultured Planctomycetales bacterium | reverse complement strand
GCCCCGGACGGCTCGAAGTAGCAGTTCTGGGCTCCCAGGCCGATCGACGAGCCCTTCAGCTCGGCGGCCACCGCGGCCAGCAGGGTGAACGGCGGGCAGACGGCCACATCCACCGGCGCCCCGGGCCGGAGCCCCGCGCGGATGCCGGCGAGCAGAGCCCGGGCCCCGGCGAGGTTGAGGTTCATCTTCCAGTTACCGGCCACGTACTTGCGTCGCATCGCTGTGTGACTCCCCCGCGGCCCGTCGTCCGGATCCGCGGCCCGTCGGCGGTCCGGCCGCCGCTACAACACGTCCGTCGCCCGGGGATACGACCCCAGGACGATGAGGCTCAGGCAGTAGGCCCGTGCCGCGTCGATCGCCCGACGGACGACCGGATCGGTCTCGTGCCCCTGCACGTCGACGAAAAAGCAGTATTCCCAGTTGCGCTTCTTGCTGGGGCGCGACTCGATGAACGACATGTTGATCCCCGCCTCCCGCAGGGCCAGCAGCACGTTCACCAGGGCCCCGGGCTCGTCCCTGGTGGTGAACAGCAGCGAGGTCTTGTCGTCGCCGGTCCGGCCGGCCGACTGGCGGCCGAGGACGAAGAAGCGGGTCACGTTGTTGGGATTGTCCTCCACGTTGTCGCAGATGACATCCAGGCCGTAAAGCTCGGCGGCCATCAGGCTGGCGATGGCCGCGGAACCCTCCTCGTCGCGGGCCAGGGCGGCGGCGTTGCTGGTGCTGGCCACCGGGATGGTCTTGCCGATCAGGTTGGTTTCGCTCAGCCAGCGCTGACACTGGGCGAACACCTCCGGCTTGGAGTACACCCGCCGGATCTGCTCCATCCGGCAGCGGGCCAGCAGGTTGTGGTGGATCGCCCGGTTGATCTCCGCGCAGATCCGCACGTCGGATTCGACCAGCGCGTCCAGGGTGTCGATCACGCCCCCGCCGACGGAGTTCTCGATCGGCACGATGCCGAAATCCGCGTGCCCGCGGGCGACCTCGTCGAACACCCCGCGGATCAGCGTCACCGCCTCGTACTCCACCGAGGCCCCGAACTTGCCCACCGCCGCCAGGTGCGAGAAGCTGCCCTCCGGGCCCAGACAGGCGATCCGCAGGGGCTTCTCCAGGGCGAACGACCCGCTCATCAGCTACCGCCAGATGGCCATC
>CAZSYS010000207.1:0-8246 GCA_964611365.1 uncultured Planctomycetales bacterium | reverse complement strand
GAGACGGCTGCCCGTCTCTCGGTCCGTCGCCGCGGGAGGATCCGCGCCCCGGCGGGACGGATCGCCTTCGCACCCCAAAGCAGACTCTATGGGTGTCCTTTATTGGCTCTGCGGGCAGTCGATGGGTGTCCTGCTGTTCCCCGGGCAATCGATGGGTGTCCTTTTGTTCCTGTCGGCATCCTCGTCCAGGAAAAAGGCGAAGGTTGGTGATCAGATGGAATGGCCGGATGCCCCCGGAGCGGTTTACACCCCGCCGTCGGATAAGTCGTATAATGCCGCCCTTGGTTGGGAGCGGACCATGTCAAGTGGCCAGACTGCTGACTCGGATGGACAGGCAACGACCAGTGCGGACCGGTATCGGGCATTGCTCGCCGTTTCGGAGGCGATCGCCTCGTCCCGGGATCTGCCCAAGCTGTTTCACGCGCTGGCAGGCCGACTCGGTGCGGTGGTGCGTTTCGACGCGCTATCCCTGGTCTTGCACGAGCCGGCGACCGACACCATGCACCTGCAGGTCCTGGAGACCTGGGAACCGGTCTCACCCAGGGTCGTGACCGATCTGCGTCCGGAAGACGACCCAGCGGGGTTGGTCTGGCAGACCCAGCAACCGCTCATCACCTCGAACGTGGCCGAGCTGAGGCGCTGGCCGCGATTGCTGAAACAGGTACAGCAGCATGACGTCAAGAGCTTCTGTTGGCTGCCGCTGACGACGGCCCGGCGACGGCTCGGGGCGCTGGTGTTCACGTCCAAGCAGCCGGCCGTATACGACAGCTCGGACGTGCCCTTCCTGCGGCTCGTCGCTAACCAGGTAGCGGTCGCCGTCGAGAATGCCTTGGCGTTCCAGGAGATTGAGGCGCTGAAGGACAAGCTCGCCAAGGAAAAGGCGTATCTGGAGGAGGAGGTCCGCACCGATCACCAGTTCGGCGATATCGTCGGTGAGAACGCGGCGCTGCGCGCCGTTCTCAAACAGGTCGAGACGGTCGCTCCGACGGAGTCCACGGTCCTGATCCGCGGGGAAACCGGCACCGGCAAGGACCTGATAGCTCGAGCCGTGCACGATTTGAGCCCGCGCAAGGCCCGCACGCTTGTCAAGCTGAATTGTGCGGCGATTCCCACGGGACTGCTCGAAAGCGAATTGTTCGGCCATGAGAAAGGCGCCTTCACCGGCGCGATCAGCCAGAAGATCGGGCGTTTCGAGGTGGCGCATCAGGGGACGTTGTTTCTCGACGAGGTGGGCGATATCCCGCTGGTGCTCCAGCCGAAACTGCTGCGCGTACTGCAGGAGCACGAGTTCGAGCGCCTCGGCGGCACGAAGACGATTCGGGTGAACGTGCGCGTCGTAGCCGCCACCAACCGCGACCTCGCGGAGATGATGGCCGACGGCCGGTTTCGCAGCGACTTGTATTATCGGCTGAACGTCTTCCCGATTACGCTGCCGCCGCTGCGTGAGCGCCCGGATGACATCCCGCGCCTGGTACGCCATTTCACGCAGGGGTTCGCCCGCCGCATGGGCCGGCGGATTGAGGACATCCCGTCCTGGGTGATGGATGCCCTGGTCCGCTACCCCTGGCCGGGCAACGTGCGCGAGCTGCAGAACGTCATCGAGCGCGCGGTGATCCTCTCCAAGGGCACGGAGCTCGAGGTACCCGTTGCCGACCTGCAGTCTGCGCGCGTTCCGGCCACGCCGTCAACCGCCACTGAGTCCCCCACGCTGGCCGACGCGGAGCGAGATCACATCCTGCGGGTGCTTCGCGAGACGAATTGGGTTCTCGGCGGCCCCGGGGGAGCTGCCGCTCGCCTCGGGCTGAAGCGATCCACGCTGCATTGGAAGATGAAGAAGCTCGGCATCTCCCGCCCCGAATAGCGCGCCAACCCGCCGGCGCAGGCGCCAGGGCGCCGGCGCCTGGCCGCTCACACGTCTCGGGATGCTCCCACCACATTGCAGTCCCTAAGTCCATTCTGCTGCGTCTGTTAGGAAAGCGAAGGCCCGGCAAGTCCGCGATTGGAACGGACATTGCATTTGAGTGGTTGGACGACACAACCAGCGGCCGTGAGATCGCCGGCCCCAAACGTGCATCGGTCGGCGATCCGCGGCCACGGAGTCGACAACCAGGCTCGGCGCGACGTGGTGTCGGAGCGGCTTGCGACGATCCCGCCGGCGAGTGGAGAGAGAACAGGGAGTACTGTCATGAGGCGAACAGGACACAGGCGGAGCCCGATACTTATCGCGCCGGGACGCCGTCGTCAAATGGCCGTCATTTGCTTCAGGTGTTTCACTTATGACCCCTGGCCCATGACCGTGGTCGGGAGCATCCCGGATTTGGGCAGCTGGGATCCACAGTCGGCTCTTCCGATGCAGCTCGAGGCCGAGCTCGACGGATGTCGGGAGTGGATCGCCTCAATCCAGTGTCCGCAGGGCGAGGCATTCCAATTCCAGTTCGTGGCGAACACGGAATCGGGCCCACGCCGGGAAGCGGGAGAGAACAGGACGTGTTGCCCGGGTGATCCGTGGACGGGAGTCGCGGACGAATTCCGAGGCGAGGAACCGGGCGATCGCGTCATCGCAGGGGAATTGGCCTTATGTGCCTGACTGAGCGGGCCGCCGAGCCCGGTTCGCTCTGCCGGGGGTCATGGAGGCGTGGCCGGAGGTGATTGCTGTGCGTCCCTTCGGCCACGCCCGGAGGTGCCTGTCGAAGGACGTCCCGGCCGAGCATCATGACAGGCCCACGTGCGATTCAAACGAGGTGATTTCGATGTTGCGTATCACAGCCCACGACCATCCACGGGTTCTCACCTTCCGGCTCGAAGGGAGACTGGAAGGGCCATGGGTGCGTGAACTGGAGCAGTGCTGGTGCAGCCTGTTGAAAGGCGCGAGCCGGCCAATCCTTCGCGTGGACCTCACGGGCGTGACGTACATCGATGCTGCGGGCAAGGCTCGCCTGGCGGAAATGCACGAGCAAGGGGCTCACTTCATGGCCGGTGACTGCGCGACGAAGGCCATCGTGGCCGAGATTGTCGGGGACGGCAGGAGCGAATCATGAACACACACGTCCGGAATCAGAATGGAACCCGCCGCTTCGGTCTGCCTCAGTGCGGCGCCACGGGCTACCCCGTTCGTGCGGCTGCATGTCATGAAGCCCGCGGCATACGCCGTCCGGCGGACTCGTTTACCGCGATGGCCGACCGCGTCCTGGTGCTGCATGAGGAGTTGCGCAAGGCTCGCAGCCAGCTTGCCAGTTACGGCGAGACGCTCGTCGCGATCCAGCGTTCGATTCTGCCGCGGCAACTGCCAGCGGTTCCGGGTCTCGAGCTGGCCGCGTACCTCGCCGACGCCGAGGGTGTGGGCGGTGATTTCTATGACGTCCACCCCGTCGGGCCGGACCACCGGGCGATTCTGATCGCAGACGTGGCCGGCCACGGTCTCGCCGCTGCGGCGATCGTCGCTCTGGTTCATGCACTCGGCAGCGCCGTGCGGGACCAACTGGCCGCGCCTTCGCCGGGCACGGCCCTGGCGTTGGTCAACGAGCAGTTGGCGACGCGTTACCTGACCCATACAAGCCAATTCGTCACGGTGTTCGCAGGTTTGTACTCCGCACAGGCTCAGACACTGACCTACGCGGCGGCAGGGCATCCTCCGCCGCGGCTGGTACGCGCTGACGAGGTCCGGCGGCTCGGCGACGCCTCCGGATTGCCGCTGGGAATCAGCAAGGCAAGCGCGTATCCCGAACAGACCGTGCAGCTGCTGCCCGGGGACCGCCTGGTTCTCTTTACCGACGGCATCACCGAAAGCAAGAACGCCGCGCGCGAGCTCTTCGGCGACGGGCGACTCGATGCCGTCCTCCGGACTCCCGCACGTACAGCCGCGGAACTCCTGGTCCGTGTTGTCAGTTCTGTCCGGGGATTCCGAGGGGGGCAGCCGGCGGAAGACGATGAAACCTGCCTCGTCGCGCTCGTGAAGCCGCTTGAACAGTGCGCTCAGGAGAAGTGAAAGTGAGGTCGTGCGATGCCGATCACCAGAAACGAGCACTCTGAGTCTTCCAGCGAAGACAGCCACGGCGTGTCCGCAGTGTTGTTGGAGGTGCCGGCGGACGACACGCACGCTGGGACGGCCGATCAATCCGCTTGCCCGGACCAGCGGCTGGCTCCAGCCGGGCCGGCTCCCGGCGCGCCGCCGAGGCCGACCGAAGCCAAGCGGGCGGCACCGCACCGCCGGCGAAAGCCACTGCTGCTGGTTGGGGCCGTGGCCGGGCTGGCGGTCGGAGTTCGTTTCCTGGTCCCTTGGGTGGATACGGCCCTGAACACCGTGAGCACCGATGATGCTTACGTCAACGGCCACGTGACTTTCGTGGCCCCACGCGTATCCGGCCAGGTGATCCGAGTGCTGGTGGACGACAACCAGCGGGTCAGAAAGGGCGACGTGCTCGTGCGGCTCGATCCAGAGCCGTTCGATGTTCAGGTCGGCATCGCCGAGGCCGCCGTGGTCGTCGCAAGGGCGGACCTCGATGCCGTACGGGCGCAGACGCGCGGCCTGGAAGGACAGGTCAGCAGCCTGTATTTCGCGCTCCAGCACGCCATCGAGGACGTGGACAACCAGATCGCCCTGCTTCATATGCGAGTGGCGACACTCAAGGCGCGGCAGGCGACGCTCGAGAATGCGCAGCACCAGTACGACCGTGTCGAGCGCCTGTTCCGGGAGAACGCCGCGGCGCAGCAGGAGATGCGCGACCGAACGGCGGACTTGCGGGTCGCCCGAGCCCAGGTGGACGAGGCTCAGGAGGCCGTGTACCAGGTGCGCGTCGCGCTGGGCCTGCCGCGCAGACCCGAATCGGGCGACGTGACCGAGGTGCCGCCCAACATCGACCAGACCTTCTCGGTCGTGCGGCAGGTCCAGGCCAGCCTGATTCAGGCCGCAGCCCAGCTCGGCGTCACTCAGCCGCTCGACGACTCCCCGAAGGAAATGGTCGCCAGATTCCACCAGCTTGATCCCGAGGGCGACATCGACCGGATCTTCGGGAGGCTGTTGGAGAACGCTCCCGCGGTCAAGCAGGCCGAATCCAGGCTGGCCCAGGCGCAGCGTCGCCTCGACGAGGCGATGCTCAACCGCCGCTACTGCGAGATTGTCAGCGAGATCGACGGCGTGACGGTCGGCCGGAACGTCAACCCCGGCAACACCGTCCAGGCGGGGCAGGCTTTGATGGCCGTCCGCTCGCTCACCGAGATCTGGATCGACGCGAATTTCAAGGAGACGCAACTGGCGGACCTGCGGATCGGCCAGCGCGTGCGGTGCGAGGTCGACATGTACGGCAGCCGCCGCGAGTTCGAGGGCCGGATCACCGGCTTCACCATGGGGACCGGCCAGACGCTCTCGCTGCTGCCGCCGCAGAACGCCACCGGCAACTTCGTCAAGATTGTCCAGCGGCTGCCGGTACGAATCGAGCTGACCGATTACGACCCGGACGAGGCGCCTCTGTTCGTCGGCCTGTCGGTGGAGCCCTTCGTGTATTACAGGGAGCCGCCCGCGGGACCCCACGCGGGAGAGATCCTGCAACCGTTGGCCGCCGTTCACGCGAGCACCACGGCCCCTCGCCCGTGACCCGAAGAGGACCGCCGTCTCCCCGAAAGGGAACGAGCCCAGGAGCACGCGTCATGAGTAGCATGGCACTGATCCCCACCGCAGTGGGCCACCGACCGGCGGCCAACCCCTGGATCGTCGCCGGCATCGTTGTCCTGCCCACCTTCATGGAGATTCTGGACACCACGGTCGCCAACGTGGCGTTGCGGTACATGGCCGGCGGCCTGTCCACCGCGCAGATCGACGCCGAGTGGATCATCACCAGCTACCTGGCCGCCAACGCCATCGTCCTGCCGATCACCGGCTGGCTGTCGGCCCACCTCGGCCGCCGCAACTACTTCCTGCTGTCGGTCGCCGTCTTCACCCTCTCTTCGGCCCTGTGCGGCTTCGCCACCAGCCTGGGGCAGATGGTCCTGTTCCGGGTGATCCAGGGGCTCTCCGGCGGCGGGCTCCAGCCGTGCAGTCAGGGCATCCTGATGGACTCCTTTCCGCCGGAGAAGCAGGGCACGGCCATGACGCTCTTCGGGCTTGCCGCCATCATCGCGCCGGTCGTCGGCCCGACGCTCGGCGGCTGGCTCTGCGTCAACTACAGCTGGCGGTGGATCTTCCTCGTCAACGTTCCAATCGGGCTGGCGGCACTGGTCGGCGCGTACGCCGTGGTCGAGGACCCCGATTACCTCAAGCGGGAGCGGGCGGAACTGAGCGGGCGGCCGCTGGATTTCGACAGCATCGGCCTGGGGCTGCTGGTGCTGGTCATGTGCTGCTGGGAGATCGTGCTCAGCAAGGGGCGGGAATGGGACTGGCTGGGCGACCCGTTCTGGCGGGTACAGACGCTCGTGGTCCTGTTCGTGCTGGGGCTGGTCTTTCTGATCGTTCGGGAGATGCGGTCCACCAACCCGATCATCGACTTCCGGGTTCTCGGCGAGCGGAACTTCGCCGTGTGCTGCGTCATCCTGTTCTGCTCCTTCGCGGTGGTGTACTGCGCCAGCATGGCCCTGCCGATGCTGCTCCAGGGGCTGTTCGGCTACGACGCCCTTCGCTCCGGGCTGTCGATGTCCCCCTCCGGTGTCTCGTCCATGGCCGCGATGTTGGTCGTCGGCATCCTGCTTGGGCGGCAGTTTGACGCCCGCTGGATGATCGCGGCCGGCCTGGTGGCCATGGCCGCCGGCAACTACTGGATGGCGAAGATGAACCTCCAGATCAGCATGGGGCAGGTCATCTGGCCGCGGATGGTGCTCACCCTGGGCCTCGGGCTGCTCTTCGCCCCGGCCAGCGTGGCCGCCTACAAGTACGTGCCGGCCCATATGCGCGGGGCGGCGGTGGGACTGCTCAGCCTGCTCCGCACCGAGGGAGGCAGCGTCGGCACGTCGATGGCCACGACCATCCAGGAGCGGCGCGACCAGTTCCACCTGTCCCGCCTGGGCGAGAACCTGGGCCCGCTGAACTCCCACGTCCAGTCGTTCCTGGAGCAGGCGCGCGAGTTCTTCCTGCAATGGACCGGCGACCCGGCCCGGTCGCAGCAACTGGGCATCCACGCTCTCGACAGTCTGCATCAGCAGCAGGCCGCGGCGCTCGCGTTCTTCGACGTGTTCTGGGTCTGCGCTGTCCTGTCGGCGGCACTCGTCCTGCTGGTCCTGCTGATGAAGCGTTCGGTGGCCGAAAAGGGCGAGCACATCGCGGCGCATTAGACCGGATCGACGGATGGACGGCAAGGCAATCAGAGGAAGGGAGTCCAAGCGAGGGCACCGGGGCGTCGCGAGGCGATGGCAACACTTCGCCGCGGCAGCCGCCGCGGGCTCGCGACGCAAGCGAAACCTGTCTCGGCGTCCCCCCGCGGGCAACCCGAGCGGAAGGAGGCCCATCTTGTCCCCCGACGACATCCAGACTGTCATCAAGCGATCGACCGCGTACTTCCAGCCGGTCGTGGACCTGAACACGGGCCGGGTGCTCGGGGCCGAGACCCTCGTGCGGTTCGCAGATCCTGATGGGACTCTGCGCGGGCCCCGCGGCATCATCGAGCGGATCGAGGCGAATCTGGACGACCTGGAAGCACTCATGTGGTCGCTCTTCCGCTGCGTCAAGGAAAAGGTCGTGCCCCTGCTGGACCGGTACCGCGGGCTGTACATCAGTATCAACATTCCCCCGGTGATCCTGGACTCCGGCCGGCTCAGGCCCATTGTCGAGCGCTTCCATCTCGATCGCTACGCCGACCGCCTCGTGTGCGAGATCACCGAGCGCCAGGCCCTCACGGATGCCGGCCGCGAAGCACTCAGACAGGCGGCGCCTCTGGGATTCCGGGTCGCGATGGACGACTTCGGAACCGGCCAGAGCAGCTTGAAACAACTCATCGGCCTGCCGCTGGACATTCTCAAGATCGACAAGTCGCAGATCGATCCCCTGATGAAGGACCCGACCGCCGACCGGCTGCTCCGCGGAGTGGTCGCGCTGGCCGCTGCCCTGCGCGTGAACGTCATCGCCGAGGGCGTGGAAACCCGGGATCAGGCTCTCTTCCTCCGGGCTGCGGGCGTGGACGCTGCTCAGGGGTGGCTGTGGAGCAAGGCTGTTCCACCCGGCGATTTGGAGCGGCTGATCGCAGCGAACTTCTCCGGAGGCGGACGGAGACGAAAAAGGGGATTGCGCCAAGCAACCTGCGAAAGGAGGATGTGGATGAGCTGAA
>CAZSYS010000206.1:0-8269 GCA_964611365.1 uncultured Planctomycetales bacterium | reverse complement strand
TTGGCCAGAATGGTCTCGCCCTTGAACGAGAACAGCAGCACCAGCGTGCCCAGCAGGGCCACGATGGCCACCGGCGTCAGCAGGTGCAGGAACCGCGACTGGAACCACTCCGGCCCGCGGGCCCGGATGATCCACTTCCGCGACCAGTAGCCGGCCGCCAGGGGCAGGGCGACGTAGATGCCGATCGACAGCAGCAGGGCCTGCCAGGGCACGGGCATGCGGTTGACGCCCAGCAGCCAGCCGCCGAGTACTCCGTAGAGCACCAGCATGCTCAGGGAGTTGATGGCCACCATCACCAGCGTGTGTCCCTGGTTGCCGCGGGCCAGGTAGCCCCACATCAGCACCATGGCGGTGCAGGGCGCGATGCCCAGCAGGATGGCCCCGGAGATGTACGAGCGCCACAGCTCGACCTGGGTGCCGTCCTTGAGGACGTCGGTTCCCGGCAGCAGATCGCGGAAGACGTGCCCCAGGAAGAAGGTGGCGATGGCCAGCATGGTGAAGGGCTTGATGCCCCAGTTGACCACCAGCGTCAGCAGGACGGGCCCGGGGCTGCGGCCTGCGCGCAGGACCTCCGCGAAGTCGATCTTCACCATGATCGGATACATCATGAAGAACAGCGCGATCGCAATCGGGATCGAGACCACCGGTGCGCCGTTCACCCGGATGGCCATGCCGTCCAGCGCCCGGGCGGCGTCCGGGGCCAGCTTGCCCAGCAGGATGCCGCCGAGAATGCACAAGGCCACCCAGAGGGTGAGGTACTTCTCGAATACGTTCAGGCCGGCCGTCGAGCCGGCGGCAGGAACCTCACAGACATCAGTGCTCATGCGTCGTGCTCCCTGAATCACGGGCCGCCAGGCGCAGCAGCCCTTCCGGAAGAGTCTCAATGAAGGCGCGGATCTCATCGCGGACCCGGCGATAGTGTTCCAGGGCCCTGTCGGGGTCGGTTTCGGCGGCGGCCAGCCTCGGCGGATCGTCGAAGCCCGCGTGGACGACGCGCGCATGGCCGGGAAACCTCGGGCAGGTCTCGTGGGCGTGTCCGCAGACCGTGACCACGTAGTCCAGGGGCGTGTCACCCAGCTCGGACACGTGTTTGGAGCGGTGCCCCGAAATGTCCACGCCGGCCTCGGCCATCACCCGCACCGCGTGGGGGTTCAGGCCGTGGGTTTCGATGCCGGCCGAAAAGGCCTCCAGCACTTCGCCCTTGAGGTGCCGGGCCCAGCCCTCGGCCATCTGGCTGCGGCAGGAGTTTCCCGTGCACAGAAAAAGGACCTTCAGTCGTGCGGGGGCGGATGGGGAAGGCATCTCACCTCTCCTTGTATCAACAGGCCCGCGGGGTCCCGCCCTGCGGCCGCACGGGCGCGGTCGTCCGCGTCACGGCGATCGCCGCCGGGAACCACGCCGGCTCCGGCTTCAGCGGGCAGTGTAGACCAGGTACAGGCCGCCGAGAAGGACCAGGAAGCCGCATACCCTCTTGAGACGCACCGCGCCCCTGGACTGTTCGTTCCAGTCCAGGTACTTCTGGACCACTTCGGTGCAGGTGCCGGCGGCCACGATCACCGAACAGTGCCCCAGGCCGTAGACCGCCAGCAGCGTGGCGCCGTAGAGCAGCGCGGTGCCGGCGACCTTGAACGTCACGGCCAGGATCGGAGCCATGTAGGCGAAGGTGCAGGGCCCCAGCGCGACCCCGAAGACCAGCCCGAGCACGAACGCCGCCAGGGCTCCCTTGCGGCGGATATCCACCTGTCCCGGGCCCGACCACGGCGTCGGAATGACGTCCATCAGCACCAGGCCCACCAGGAAGAAGATGCCCGCCACCAGGTAGTTGCCGTATCGACCGACATCGCCCATCATCCTGCCGGCGGCGGCGGTGATCGCCCCGATCAGGGCGATGGTGATCAGAATGCCCAGCGAGAACAGCAGGGAAATCAGGAACGCGCGCCGGGCGGTCATCCGTCCCTGCCGGTCGATGAAGCCCACGATCAGCGGGACGCTGGCCAAGTGGCAGGGGCTCAGGATGATGCTCAGGATGCCCCAGACGAAGGCCGCGCCCAGGGCGGCCAGGGGCGTCCCCTCGACCGTATGACTGAGCTGCGCGAACAGACGTTCCATCATGGGCCCTCTGAGGACTTCCTGGCGGCCCCGCCGGTGTTTGACCCCCGCCGGCCGTCTCCGGATCGCAGGCCGGCGACGCGGCTCCCTGCGGAACCCTCAGCCCGCCTCGGCGCGGAAATCGTGCCCCAGTTCCTTCCACTTGCTCAGGATGTCCTGGCGGCCGTAGAAACCTTCGTGCCGGAACAGCTCCCTGCCGGCCGCGTCGTAGAAGATCTGCGTGGGGATCATGCGGACCCCGTACTGCTCGCCCGCGGAGGGGTTTTCCCACACGTCGATGAACTCGACCTCGAACCGCCCGGCGAAATCCCGGCGGAGCTGCTCGAGAATGGGCGCCATCTGCCGGCAGGGAATGCACTTGCCGGCCCCGAGGTCCACGAGCCGCGGAAGCCGGGCTGGCGCGGAGGCAGCCGCGGATACGCCGGCCTGGCCGGCGGGTGCGGTCGCCGGGCCGGCCGGCCGCCCGGCGTCGACGGAGGTGGATTCGCGGCCGGACTGCCTGAGGGCCATCACCACTCCAATGGCCGCCAGCAGCCCGACCACGACGGCGATTCTGGCTGTGCTGTTCATGATGATCCGGTCTCCTGCGTCAGAAGCCTGGCCGTGGCGGGCCAGGCTGCCAGAAACGAGCGGACTTCGCCGCGCCGGTCCGGTCTCAGCCGTCAGGACATCGCGTCGGTCAGCAGCGTCGTGATCTCCGCCGGGGAAAGAACTTTCCCGGCGGACTTCACCTCGCCGTTGATCGCCAGCGCCGGGGTCATCATCACCCCGCGCTTCATGATGTCCTCCAGCTGCGTCACCTTGCACAGCTCGTACGGCACGCCCAGGGCCCTGGCCGCCTGGTCGGCGTTGGCCGCCAGGACCGTGCACTTCGGGCAACCGGTTCCCAGGATCTCGATCTTCATCGGATGGTCTCCATCACTCGCCGACCACAAGGGCCCGGACGCGATCGACGACTTTTCTGGCGTCGCCGATCATGTCCGGCTGGTCGGGTTTCTTCTGAATGCCCATGTCGGTGGCGACCACGTGGGCGTCCACCGCCAGGCCGGCCTTCTCCAGCGTCTTGCGGCAGCAATGGTCGTCGCAGCCGTCGATAGCGACACGCATGGCCGCCGCGCGGGCCCGCTCCAGCTTGTCGGCCACCCCGGCGGCCACGGCGGCCGTGCAGAACAGATGCCCAAGGCCCTGCCGCATCGCCTGCACGCCGGCGCGGTTGGCGACCTGGCCGCTGTGGGCCGCCCCGGCACAGGTGAAGATCAGCGTCTCGCCGCCGCAACAGCATCCGCCGTCTGTCATGTTCGCGACCTCCTTCACGCTCCGCCGGTAATCGCCCCGAAGATCAGCCCCGCCAGCGTCGACAGCAGGACCACCAGACACACGAACACCGCCGTCTTGCCGGTACCCAGCACCGACCGGATCACCAGCATGCTCGGCAGCGACAGCGCCGGCCCGGCCAGCAGCATGGCCAGCAGCATGGCCAGCGCCGGCCCCTTGCCCATGCCCGAGCCCATCAGTCCCTGGAGGATCGGCACCTCCGTCAGCGTGGCAAAGTACATGAACGCGCCAAACATCGCGGCGAAGAGGTTGGCCCGGACGGAGTTGCCGCCCACCAGACCCGTCACCCATCGGTTGGGGATCAGACCCTCTTCACCGGGCCGCCCCAGCAGCAGGCCGGCCACGATCACGCCGCCCAGAAGCAGCGGCGCGATCTGGCAGGCGAACGTCCAGGTCTGGCTGAACCACTCGCCGGCTTCGTCCTCCCGCACGGCCAGCACGATCGACAGCCCGATCGACGCGACGACGAAAGGGATCATCGCGTGCAGGGGCACGCTCTCGGCGTGCAGGGCGGCGCGGAGGCCCGGTGTCACGACGTATCCGGACAGGCCCCGGGCGGCCAGGGTCGCCAGGGCCACAAGGGCCAGCTTCCACCACTGCACCTTGAACCACAGAGCCAGGAACACGGCCAGCGCCCCGGCGCACAGCGCGGTGATGACCCACTTGGAGCTCCAGATCACGTACCAGAAGCCGCAATCCCGGTCCGGCCTGCCCCAGTTGGCGAACACCAGGATCCCGACCATGCTGGCGAAGTAGAGAATCGTCTGCCCGAGGGGCCGGGCGGCCTGCGGCTCGGGCATCGCGGCGGCGGCCGAGGCCTTTTCGCTCTCTTCCCGGCGGTAGATCAGGTGCATCGCCAGCCCGATCACGATGCTGAAGAGAATCGCGCCCACGGCCCGCGCGATCCCGATGTCCATGCCGAGGATGCGGGCCGAGAGAATGATGGCCAGCACGTTGATGGCCGGACCGGAATACAGGAACGCGCAGGCCGGTCCCAGCCCCGCGCCCATCCGCCAGATGCCCGAGAAAAGCGGGAGCACCGTGCAGGAGCAGACCGCCAGAATCGTGCCGCTGACCGACGCCACGCCGTACGCCAGGATCTTGGGCGCCGCAGGCCCCAGATAACGCATCACCGAGCCCTGGCTGACAAAGACGCCGATGGCTCCGGCGATGAAGAACGCCGGGACCAGGCACAGCAGCACGTGCTCCTGGGCGTACCACCGGACCAGGGCCAGCGCTTCGAACACCGCCCGGCTGAAACGCGGATGTTCGACGGGCAGGGCGAAGCAGGCGGCGAAGACAGCCAACCCCCAGATCAGCCTGTGGGATTCGGTTTTCCAGTCCAGCAGCAAGAATCGGACTCCTGTGCCCGGCGGGTGAGCGGAAGGACGGCACGCCGCCGCGTCATCGGCCGGGGGGTCGCTTCGCCGGCCGCACGGCGGTCGGACGGATCTCCACGGCGCTTCATGCGCCCAGGGCAGTTGCCTGAGCCTTGAGATTCTCCTTGAGGACCGACTCGATGCACCGCCAGAAGCCCTCCAGGCACCGGACCCGGGGGCGGTAGAAGATCATCGCGCCCTCCTTGCGGTCCGCGATCAGGCCGGCGTGCTTGAGCACCGCCAGGTGCTTGGACACCGTGGACTGATCCTCGCCCACCAGCCCGGTCAGCTCGCAGACGCACCACTCCCTTTCCTGGAGGGCTTCCAGGATCAGCAGACGCGTCGGGTGGGCCATCGCCTTGGCCACCTGGGCCCGTGCCTGATAGAAGTGTGAGGGTCGGCGATTCATGACTTCATGGCTATTTTACCATAGAAGCATGGCTTGTCCAGTCCGACCGGCCGGCGGGTCCGGGGCTTGGCCGCCGCCCCTGGGAGCTCTGGGCACCGGCCGGGGCCGGCGATCGCGGCCTGCGCCGGTCGGCGGCCCGGCATGCCAACCTTCAGGTCCGCGGGCGGCCCGTTGACCTTTGCCGGAAAAGAAGTTACAGAACTGCCTTTTCGCGGGGAGCCTCCGCTTGCGCCTGGTGGTGATCGTCAATCCGGTGGCCGGTTCCTGCGGGCAGGGCCCGGGCCTGAAGCGCATGGCCGGCCTGCTGGCCCGCGACGGGCACGCCGTCGAATTCCGCCGGACGGCCCGGCCCCGCGACGCCCGGCTCATGGCCCGCCGGGCCGCCGGATCGGCCGACGTGGTCATGGCCGTCGGCGGCGACGGCACTATCCGCGACATCGCCTCGGGGCTGGTGGGCACCCCGGCCGGCCTGATGATCTGGCCGGCGGGCACCGAGAACATCGTCGCCAAGGCTCTGGGGTTCAGGGCCGACCCCGAACACGTCCGCGCCTGCCTGCAGGGCGGGCGGGTCGTGCGCCTGGACGTCGGCGACGCCGGAACGCAGATGTTCTTCACCATCATGGGGGTGGGCTTCGATGCCGAGGTCGTCCGACGGCTGTCGCAGCTGCGGACCGGCCACATCACCCACCTGTCCTACGCCGAACCGCTGTGGCGGACCTTCTGGAGCTACCGGTTCCCGCCGATCCGGGTCGTGGTGGACGAGACGGTCTTCTGGGAAGGCCGCGGGCTGGTCTTCGCCGGAAATCTGGCCCGCTATTCACTGGGCCTGCGCGTGGTTCGCGACGCGCGGCCCGACGACGGCCTGCTGGATCTTCTGATCCTGCCGTGCCGCCACCAGGGCCAGCTCATCGGCCACTCGCTCCGCACGCTGGCCTTGAGGCATGTCGAGCACCCCGGTGTCCGCTACCTGCGCTTTACCCGCGCGCGGATCGAATCGCCCTGCCGCGTGCCGGTACAGTTCGACGGCGATGTCGGCGGCTGCCTCCCGGTCGAGGTGACGGTGCGGCCGGCGGCCCTGTCGGTGCTGGTGCACCCGTCCTGGCGTCCCGGCCGCCCGGCGCAGTGACGACCTCCGCCGGACGCCGGAACGCCGGGGCCGCTGCGGCGGGCTTGCCGGCGTCAGCTCTTGTTCGACTCGCTGCCGGGGACCGGAATGTGCGCCCGGATGTTCTCCGGCGTCAGCTCGTAGTCCGGGGCCTTGAGCTCCTCCTTGGATTCCATGACCTGCTCCCAGGTGACCTCCTTGCCGGTGTAGGCCGACTGGCGGACCATGATCGCCGCGAGCGTGGATTCGGCCACGTTGCGGGTCTCATTCAGCGGCTGCCCGGACCGGATCGCGTCGATCAGGTCCTTGTGCTCCTGGACGTACGGGTCCGGCGACTCGACCTTGAGCTCGCCGGTCGTGCTGAACCACCCGTTGCAGTTCGACTGCCCGGACTGGCCGACGACCCGCTCGCCGACGGCGTTGGCGCAGCCGTTGATCTGCCGGCAGGTGGTCTGCACGTGCACCTCCCCCGGCCAGACCAGGTCGCCGCAGAAGAAGTCGTACTGGTCGCCGGTCACCCGGCGGTGCCGGCCGCCGAACGCCAGGGCCTTCACCGGGTGCGAGCGCATCACCCAGTTCATCACGTCGATGTTGTGCAGGTGCTGCTCGACGACGTGGTCGCCCGACAGCCAGGTCCAGTTCACCCAGTCGCGGTGCATCCACTCCGAATCGCTCCAGCCCTCCTCACGCAGGCGGTACCACAGCTGCGACTGGTTCCAGAAGATCTGCCCGCCGACCACCTGGCCGATGGCCCCGTCGTGGATCCGCCGGATGGTCTCGATGTAGCCCTTGTGGTGCCGCCGCTGGGTGCCGGCCACCACGCAGAGCTTCTGGCGGTCGGCGGCCTCGCCGGTGGCCAGCACCGTGCGCGCGCCGGGGGCATCCACGGCGATGGGCTTCTCCATGAACACGTGCTTGCCCGACAGCACCGCGGTGACGAAGTGCACCGGCCGGTAGTACGGCGGCGTGGCCAGGATGACGTAGTCCAGCTTGAGCTCGCAGAGGCTCTTGTAGGCCTCCGGTCCGGCGAAGCAGCGGGAATCCTCGATCTCCTGGGAACATTTGGCCTTGAGATGCGCCCGGCAGGCGTCCAGCCGGTCCCGGGCGATGTCGGCCAGGGCGACGATCCGCACCTTCGGGTCGGCGGCCACGGCGTTTTCGGCCGCCCCGGTGCCCCGCCCCCCGCAGCCGATCACGCCGACGTTCAGCGGCCGGTCCGAGGCCTGTCCGAAACCGACGTGCGGAAAGACTGCCGAGGCGGTCGCGGCCGCGGCCGCGGACTTGACGAAGCCTCGCCGGGTCAGGGAACGGGTCGCTCGGGTATGCATGCCAGCTCCTCCTTGGTGAACGCGCGGGGTGAAAGCGCCGCAAAGCCTGAACCATCATCCGGCATCCGCGCGATCGCGAGGCCGCGGGCGCAGCCGGCCGGCGCATCGTCGCGCCGGATCGCCGCGTTGTCAATACCCCGCCCCCGGCGGCTACGATGGGGGGATGAGCGGGAGCGTCGTGGACGCCGCCGACGTGATCGTGGTGGGAGCCGGGGCCGCGGGGCTGACGGCCGCGATTTTCGCCGCCCGCCGGATGCCCGGTCGCCGCGTCCTGGCCCTGGACGGAGCCCGCCGGCCCGGGGCCAAGATCCTCGTGGCCGGCGGAGGCCGCTGCAACGTCACCAACCGCCGGGTCCGGCCGGAGGATTTCGCCGGCGGGAGCCGCCACGTCATCCGCCGCGTGCTGGAGGCCTTCACCGTCGAGCAGACCGTCGCGTTCTTCCGCGACATCGGCGTCCGCCTGCATGAGGAGGAAGACGGCAAGCTCTTTCCCGACTCCAACAGCGCCCGCACGGTGCTGGATGCCCTGCTGGGCGCCGCCGGCCGCGCCGGCGTGGACCTGCGGACCGGGCAGCGCGTCACCGCCGTGTCCCGCCAGGACGGC
>CAZSYS010000205.1:0-8297 GCA_964611365.1 uncultured Planctomycetales bacterium | reverse complement strand
GTGGGAGCCCGGGGCGGGCAACCGCCCTGGGCCACCCGGACATTCTACTTTTTCGGGGCTACCCAGGCGAATCGAAGCGCTCGGCCGTCTTTGCAGGACTTCCGATGTGCCCCCCTCTTTTTCTGCGGAAATCCAGAACGTTCTCTTTTCCCCGCCCCGGCCGGCAGGGACGCCGGCCGCTACGGCGCTGCGCGACGCGAATGTGCGACCATCTTCGACGGCCTACGGCGCTTCGCGTAGCCGACAAGTAATAGAGGACACCCATATAAAGTAACAAGTAATAGAGGACACCCATATAAAGTAATAGAGTAATAGAGGACACCCATATAACGTCTGCCCCCGGGGCGTGGCGGCATCCCGACGGGGGCAGAGCCGGACATCCGCCGGACGGTCCGCGGACGACCGTCGCCGGACGGATGTTCGGTCATCGTCGGCTGGGCCTGCCGGTGATCTGGGGGGCGGATCGAGTATAAGGGTCGAGCATCCCCGACCATGTCCGCGGTCGGCAGGTGTTTGGGGAGGATCATCCATGCGGGTTGTCATCCACCTTCGCCGCGGCCGGCGGTCCGGGGCCACGACGCGACCGACGGCGCTGCTGGCGGCCCGGTTGACGGCCGGGGCCATGGCCCTGGTCGCCGGCTGCGCGGCGGTCGGGGACGACATCGACCGGGCCCGTGCGGTGTACGTCGCGACCTTTGACGACCCCTGCGTGCTGGCGGACTGGCGACTGGAAGGCGGCCGGCGGATCGCGGTGGAAGCCGGCCGACTGGTGCTGGAGAGCGACACGACCTCGCTGCGATCCGAAGCCCGGGGCAACCATCTGGTTGCCTGGCTGGATCGCGAGATTCCGGCGGACTTCTGCCTGGAGTTCTCCGTGCGCCCGCAGAACCGCCGCCGCGGGCTGAACATCGTCTTCTTCAGCACCCGCGGACGCAGCGGCCGCTCGATCTTCGATCCGTCGCTGACCCCGCGCGACGGCACCTTCAGGCAGTACCACAGCGGCGACCTCGACGGCTACCACGTCTCCTACTGGGCCGGCGACCGCGGCTCCAGCCACCTGCGCAAGAACCACGGCTTCCACCTGCTGGCCGAGGGGCCGGATCTGGTCGCCGACGCGCCGCCGGACAGCTTCCAGCGCGTGCGGCTCTACAAGCGCGGCGGGCTCATCCGCCTGTCGGTGGACGGTCGGATCGCCCTGGAACACCAGGACGACGGTTCGGTCGGCGGGCCGCCCCACACCCATGCCGGATGGATCGGCCTGCGCCAGATGGCCCACACCCACCGCTGCGAGTACGACGACCTGGCCGTCTATCCTCTGCGTGTCCGCTGAAATCTGCCTGGCCCCTGAAACCGGCCTGTCCGCTGAAATCGCCCGTGCCCATCCCGCCCGGCCACGCCTGCGGCACCTCGGCACTTCACGGTCCCCGGGGCCCCACGCTTCGGGGCGGTTCGCCGGCGGTGCGAGGAACTGCCCCGCCCGGCGTCTCTTCCGGCCTCCGGGTTGTCTTTGAAAACCCCCATGAACCGCCGTAAGCTTGGCCGGCGGTCCGGGCGGCAGCTTGACCGGCGGTCCGGCGCCGCGCCCGCCGTTGCGGACCGGCGGCCGCATGGCCTGCCGCATTGAACGGGAGGAGAGGCCGTGAAACCATCCTGGAACCTTCCGAGCGTCCGTTTTCTGTTGCCTTTGGCGGTCGCGGCCGGGGCGCCTTCCGCACAGGCCGGCCTGCGCATCGGGATGATCGATGCGGCAACGTCCCCTGGTCCGCGCAACGCCGCGGCCGCGGCCTTTGCCGGCACCGTCGGCGAGGTGACGCGGCTGCAACCCTCCGCTCAAGGCGGGCTGCAGGGCGCCGACCGGCGGCGTGCTCCCGAGGAGTTCGACGTGGTGTGGTACCACGAGGGCGATGATCCGGCAGCGCCGTTTCCCGACGCGGCGATCGACGACCTGGCGGTTTACGTGCGCCAGGGCGGGGCGATGCTGCTGTCCGGGGCCGCCGGGCGGCTGCTGCCCCGGCTGGAACTCGAATCGACGGTCCCGCGGGTGCTGGGCCCGGCCCCGGACGGCTACGCGTCCGGCCTGGTGGTCGTTCCCGAGCATCGCCATCATCCGGCGTTTGCCGGGCTGGACACATCCGGGCCGGTTCTGCTGACCGGTTTCGGCGGAAACGCGCTGGCGGACTTCTACGGCACGCCGGGGCCGCACGGCACGCTTCTGGCCGAGGGCAACGCCGGCCGGGGAGAGCGGCCGCTGGTGGAGTATGCCGCGGGCCGCGGCCGGGTGATCTTCGTCGGCTGGCGGCTGGCGGATTTCAGCACCGCCGGCGACGCCCACCGCCGGAACCTGGAGCGGTTTTTCCGCAACCTGCTGACGTACCTGTCCGAGCGCAACACCAACCGCGCCCGGCTGATGCCGCCGGCCGGGCGGGCGGACTACATCCGCGTGCTGGGGGTGCCGTTCATGGTCGCCTGGGAGCCGGAAGTATTCCGCGTCGCGCCGCAGCCGGCCGAACGGAGAGTGATCGTGCTGGCCGGCGGTCCGCCGGATGACAGTGCCGTCCAGGATGGACCGTATTTTGTCAGCCAGTGGCCGGCCGATCCGCGTGAGGTCACCGCCCAGGGGGTCACGCTGTGCGAAAGCCCCGAGCCGGTCTCGGCGTTTCTGGAGCAGCGCCGCGCCGAGCAGGACGAATGGGACCGCCAGGACCGCCTCAGGCTCGGCGGCGCGAAGGTCGTGGTCGCGAAGGTCACCACCCGCCCGGCGCCGCTGCGTCCCGAGGTGCCGGTGGAGCCCGAGCAGAGCCTGTTGCTGGGGCGCTCGGCGTACATGGCCCCGGGCGACGGCCTGGGCGACGTGACCCCGGTCTACGAGCCGCTGGAGGACGGGGGTTTCCGCATCGCCGGCAGCCGGCGTTCGCTGAACCGCCTGATCGTCCGCGGGCAGAACCGGCTGGTCACCGGCGACGTGCCGCTGTTCCGCATGGAAACCGGCACCGGCGCCGGCTGCTACTCGCCGGACCGCATGTACGCGCTGTGGCCGCGTCCGGACGCCCAGAGCGGACAGGCGACGCCGTGCCTGGGAACGCTGCGGCTGGGGGTGGCCACCGGCGACGGCGCGACCGTCTGGATGGACGAGCTGGAGGCGGTCACCGCGACGTTCCGGCCGGGCTACACCGCCTACGACCTGGAGGGCCCCGGCGGTGCGTGGAAGGGCTCGCTGCTGGCGGCGCCGTCACCTCAGGGGCACGGCATGGTCTGCCGGATCGCGTTCGACCGCGACGTGGTGCTGCGATGGCGGTACGGCGGGCTCTGGTGGCTGCCGGGCGAAGCCCGGGCCAACCGGGTGGAGTTTGTCGGGCGCGCCGCGGAGATCACCGAACCGGGCCTGCCCGGCGGCCTGACGGTGGCCGGCTGTGACGTGGAGGGCACATTTCAGGCCGTCACCGGCCCCGGCGGCCAGGAGGCCGAATTCAGCGCCGCGGCCGCAGGCCGGGTGTTTCACGTGGCCGCGACCTGGGGGGTGCTGCGGCATGATGAGGACCTGGCCGTCCGCATCGCCGACCGGCTGAACACGCCGGCCACCGCCGGCTGGGGCGAGGATCTCGATCGCATGAAGCAGGCCTGGCGGGCGTGTTTCGTGGAGGATGCGCTGCGGCCCCGGGAGCGGTTCGCGGCGCTGATCGCCGACCCCGGCCGGGCCCTCCAGGCCGTCTGCGGGGCATGGGACCGGCGGCGCCGGGAGTTCCGGATCCGCACGCCGGATGCCCGGCTGAACGCCCTGATCAACTGGGAGCGCTGCCGCAGCGCCTATCACCGCAAGGGGCCGGGGCTGTACCTCGGCGAGATTTGGCAGATGTACTCGCACATCTCCACCGGCTGGTACGGGCTGCAGTGGGGCGGCGACCACGAGGCCGCGGCGGACAACCTGCGCCTGTACGCCGCCTTCCAGACCGATGGCGGCTTCATTCAGTGGGTCTCGCCGTCGCTGGTCGGCTTCCTGGCCGAGAACAACACGCCCTACTGGGTCGATCAGGTGTGGTGGCACTATGCCTGGACGGGCGACCGGGCGTTCGCGGCCCGGATGTGGCCGGCGGTCCGCAAGGCGGTCGCCTGGCAGTGCCGGCAGAACGACCCCGACGGCGACGGGCTCTTCCAGGACTGGTACGAGTACTGGAACGGCGATTCCAACGGCAAGGGTCCCAAGGCGGCCGCGCCCAGTGCGATGTCCTGGGCGATGTTCGACCGGGCGGCGCGGCTGGGCGAGGCGGTGGGGGACGCTGCCGCGGCCGCGGAGTACCGCGCCCTGGCCGAACGGACGCGCCAGGCCGTGTTCCGCGAGCTGTGGCGCGAGGATAAGGGGCGGCTGGGTTCGATCGGCGGCGAGGGCATCTGGCGCGGTCACGGCCAGACCTGGGAGCAGTACCTGGCGATCAACGCCGGACTGCTGGAGGGCCAGCGCGGCCGGCGGGCGATGCGCTGGCTGGCGTCGCACTACGGTTTCGAGCCGCGACCGGGCGTCAGGCTGTTGAGCTGCAGCGACTGGTTCCCGATCCGCTGGAGCACCCAGTGGGTGCCCACCGGCGACACGATGCTGGCGGCGCTGGCCGGGATGAAGTGCGGTGACGTGGCGGTCTGGTGGCCCTATGTGCAGACCGCGGTCGGTTCGGCGTTCCGCAGCGAGTTTCCCGGCATCGGCATGGGCATCTCCAACTTCGGCGCCGGCGGGGGCGACCGCGAGGACGTGGATTCCGTGGATCCGTTCGTGCACTGGGCGGTGCGCGGGCTGTTCGGGATCGAGCCGGCGGTGCACGAGGGGCTTATCGACATCTGTCCGGCGTTTCCGGAGGACTGGACGGAGGCCTGGCTGCGCACGCCGGACATCGAATACGCGTATCGCCGCGAAGGCGACCGGGCGACCTTCCGGATCCGCACGCCGCGCCCGCTGGTCCGGCGCGTCCGGGCGGCCTTCGGCGGCCCGGAGGTGGTCACGCCGCCGGAGACCGAGTCGCAGGTCACGGTCGCGGTGCCCGAACCGCCGGCTCCACCGGGACCGCCGGACCATCCGTCGACGATTCTCGCCGAGCAGCAGCCGCCGACGCCGCAGGAGCAGGGCCTGCCGCTGGCGGCCGGGGAACGGGACCGCCTGGTGGTGTTCGACCTGGCCGCGGCCTGCAACACCACGCTGGAGCGGCTGATCCTCACGCCGTTCACCTTCGACTACGAGGGCCTGCACGAGATTCCCGGCGTCAGCTCCACCAACCCCCAGCTGCTGCAATACTGGTGGGGCAATCCGGGCATCACGATTCCCCCTTCGCCGCGGGTGCTGGAGGCTCCGACCGGCGTGCCGTTCCTGACCGCCGGCCGGCCCAGGTGCGGGCGGGCCGAACCTCCGCCGGACCTGCTGGCTCTGTCCAGCTGGCCGCCCTACCCGCTGCCTGGCGGGGCGACGATCGAGGTGGGCATGCCCTGCCGGCGGCTGTGGCTGCTGCTGCAGGGCTACGTCCACCCGATGAAGAACTACATCCCCAACGGCGAGGTGATCCTGACCTACGCCGACGGGTCGCGCCGCGTGGAGTCGCTGATTCCCCCGTTCAACCTTGACGGCTACTTCCAGCACTTTGCCCGGCGGGGCACGCCGGTGCCCCGCGGCCGCATTTCCACGCCGCACGGCTGGGGTTTCGTGCATCCGGGGATGATGAACCCTCACGCCGACGCCCTGGAGATTCCCTGTGATGCGTCGAAGGTGCTGGCGGCGGTGGAGATCCGGGCGACCTGCACCGAGGGGGTGATCGGCGTGGTGGGCATGACCGCGCTGGCCGGGCCGTGAGCGTGCGGGCGGGGTCCGGAGCGGGCGGGGCGTCGGATGGTTCGGGACGGGCGTCGGATATCGTATGATGGTGGATGTCCGGGCGGCCGGAGTACCCCGCCGACGGGTTGGCCGGAGCAGGCCGGCGGGGGGGCAGGCCGGCGGGGTCGGGCCGGGGTCTTGTCCGCCGGCCGGCGAGGGAAGCAACCGGATGGAGAGCCGACTGCGGTTTCACGGCGCCGCCCGCGAGGTGACCGGTTCCATGCACCTCGTCGAGGCCGACGGGCACATCATCGCCATCGACTGCGGTCTGTTCCAGGGCCGCCGGGCCGAGGCCAACCTCCGCAACCGCTCGTTTCCGTGCGATCCGGCGGCGATCTCGGCGGTGCTGCTGACCCACAGCCACATCGACCACTGCGGCAAGCTGCCGCGGCTGGTGCGCGAGGGCTTCGCCGGGCCGGTGTTCGCCACGCCGCCGACGGTCGACCTGGCCGGGGTGATGCTCCGCGACTCGGCCCACATTCAGGAGGAAGACGCGGCCTACTGGAACAAGAAGCGCGTGCGGCGGGGCGACGCTCCGATCGAGCCGCTCTACGGCCTGGCCGACGTCGAGGCCACGGTGCCGCGCTTCACGGCGCGGCCCCTGGGCGAGCCGTTCGAGGTCGTGCCGGGGGTGGAGGCCGTCTTCCACGAGGCCGGGCACATGCTCGGCTCGGCCGGCGCGTGCGTACGCATCGACGACGGCGACGGGGCTCCGATCACCGTCACGTTCACCGGCGACCTGGGACGCCCCGGCATGGAGATCCTGCGCGACCCGGCGCCGCTGCCGGCCTGCCACTACCTGGTGATGGAGAGCACCTACGGCGGCCGCCGCACCCCCGCGGCCGAGGACATGCGCGAGCAGTTCGCCGAGATCGTCAACCGCACGGTCGAGCACGGCGGCAAGGTGATCATCCCCTCGTTCTCGGTCGGACGGACCCAGGTCATCGTCTACAACTTCCACCGCCTGGTGCACGAGGGCCGGATCCCGCGCCACGTGCCGCTGATCGTGGACAGTCCGCTGGCGGTGGAGGCCACCGAGGTGTTCCGGCGGCATCCGGAGGTGTTCGACCTCGAGGCCGCCATGTTCAGCCGCATGAACGGCGACCTGTTCTCCTGCCCGCACTGCCGGTACATCCGCCACGTCGAGGAGAGCAAGGCCCTGCACGAGCGGCACGAGCCGATGATCATCATCTCGGCCAGCGGGATGTGCGAGGTCGGGCGGATCCTGCACCATCTCAAGAACAACATCGAGCATCCCCGCAACACGGTGCTCATCGTCGGCTACCAGGCGGCCCACACCCTGGGGCGCAAGCTGGTGGAGAAGGCCCGGCGGGTGAAGATCTTCGGCGAGATGTACACGGTGAAGGCCCGGGTCAAGGTGCTCAACGGCTTCAGCGCGCATGCCAACCGCGACGAGCTGCTGGCCGCCGCCGGACCGCTGGCCGGCCGGGTCCGCCGCGTGTTTCTGGTCCACGGCGAGCCCGACCAGTCCGAGGCCCTGGCCGCCGGACTGCGCGAACTGGGGATTGCCGACGTGCAGATCCCCGAGGCCGGCCAGACGTTCGCCCTGCGCTGAGGCCGCGGCGGGTTTCCGGGCGGATGGTGCCCGCCGACCCCCTCCCGGCGCGGAGGCCCGCGCGCCCGCGTCCGCAGCCACGGTCCGGGGCGGTATGATGGTCGCCGGTCCGGGCCTGCGGCCGGTCGAGGCCGGAACCGGTGCCCGGCGGAGCTGGTGGCGATGAAAACGGTGGTAGTCTACAGCGGCGGCCTGGACTCCACGGTGCTGCTCTACCACCTGCGGCAGCAGGGGCACGAGGTGCGCGCCTTGAGCGTGGACTACGGCCAGCGGCACCGGCGCGAGCTGGATGCCGCCGGGGCGATCTGCGGCCGGCTGGGCGTCGAGCACCGCGTCGCCGACCTGCGGGCCCTGCGCCCGCTGCTGGCCGGCAGCGCCCTGACCGACGACCTGCCCGTGCCCGACGGGCACTACACCGACGAGACGATGAAGGTCACCGTGGTCCCCAACCGCAACATGATTCTGCTGGCCGTGGCCATCGGCTGGGCGATCAGCCGCGGGTGCCAGGCCGTGGCCCTGGCCGCCCACGCCGGCGACCACACCGTGTATCCCGACTGCCGGCCGGCGTTCGCCGAGGCCATGGCCCGGGCCGCGGCACTGTGCGACTGGCGGCCGATCGAGCTGCTGCGGCCGTTCATCGGGATGACCAAGGCGGACCTGGTCCGCGCAGGCGCCGGCCTGGGCGTGCCGTTCGAGATGACCTGGTCGTGCTACCGGGGCGGCGACCTTCACTGCGGCCGCTGCGGCACCTGCGTGGAGCGCCGCGAGGCCTTCGCCCGCGCGGGCGTGCCGGATCCCACGGTCTACGCGCCGGGTGCCGATCCGCCGGCGGGCTGACCGGGCGGACCGGAGCCTTCGTGCCCGGCGGGGCGTGGC
>CAZSYS010000204.1:0-8318 GCA_964611365.1 uncultured Planctomycetales bacterium | reverse complement strand
GTCAATCCCTCGCAGCAGGTGGATCCACGCCCCGGCGGGACGGATCGCCGTCGCATCCCAATGCAGACTCTATGGGTGCCCTTTCTTGGCCCGCCCCGGGTCGATTCCATGGGCGTCCTCTCGTTTCCTTCGTTTCTCCGGGGGGCGGATCGCCGTGGCACCCCGGGGCGGGCTTCATGGGTGTCTTTATTCTGTCTTCATTCCGGGGGCGGCTCGATCATGTCCGGGCTTCGTAGACGGCCAGCGTGACGGTGCCGTCGGGCCGGCTCGCCTGGTGAACGAGCGGGAAGGACATGCGCGCGGTGGGACGGAGAATGAAGAGCACGCGTCTGCGGGGCTGGGCGAGAAGCGACTCCACTTCCCTCTGCGTCGCGCCGACGTCGTGGATGAACCGCCACTTGCCGTACCGGTGATGCTGATCCCACCGCCCGGAGGCGTCGATCTCGTGCTCTTCGCGGAACCACCGGGCGGGATCGTGGTTCAGCAGGACCAGGGTGATCACGTAGGGCTGGTTGAAGCCGGCGTTGGCGCAGAAGACCGCGTCGACATCGTCGAGGCGCGGCCTCAACCATCTGCAGATCGCGGCGAGGTCGGACTGAAAGAACTGGTTGATCGAGTCGCGCCGCGGATAGTCGATGAGCATGTTGTACGCGAAGTGAACGGACAGCCCCCCCGCCGCGATCGCCATGAGGCCAGCGGCGGCCCGTGCGGCCGCGAGGTGCCGTGATCGCAGCCACTGAAACCCAGTCCAGCCGCCCCAGGCCGTCAGCAGGATGAGTCCCGGGAGTCCGGGCAGGCTGCGCAGCACGTGCACCCCGTCGGCGGCCGCAACGCAGTCGCCCAGGGGGTAGGCCAGCACCGCGGCCGCCAGCACGCGGGCGGGCCGCGACCGGCGGATCCGGGCGATCACCGCGACGCCCCCCGCGACGAACAGCGGAAGCGTGTACCAGGCGAACGCGCCGGCCAGCGGCGGCTTCGCGATCGTCAGGGAGAAGACCTGCGAATCCACCCTGAGCTTTTCGGCATGGATGAACAGGAACTCCGGGCCGAAGTGGCCGGGGTAGCGGCCGGCCGCGGCCTTCAGCTTGCCCAGGGTCGAGGCGCCAGGCTCCCACGCAGCCTCGGTCATCTGGCGTCCGATGCGCTGCGGCTCGGTGATGTGCTTCCAGGCCAGCGGCCCGAACAGGCCCAGGGCGGCGGCCGCAAAGCCCGCCAGCGCAAGGGCCCCGGTGCGGGTTCTCGCGGACTTCCACCAGGCCGGCAGGGTGGACAGCACCAGCAGGACCATGAAGCCCGGCAGAAAGACGCGCATCGCCTGGTAGCCGTAGAAACTCATGCCGAGCAGGATGCCCGCGAGGACCGCCCGCAGGGGTCGGGGTGCTTCGTCGGAGTCGGTGACCGGCAGTCGTGCCCAGATCATCGACGCCAGCGTCAGGCTCACCAGCAGCGGGCAGAGCGACGCCTCGTGGCCCCAGCGGGTCTGCTGAATGTGCCACGGGTTCAAGGCCGTCAGCCCGGCCGCGATCAGCCCCACCGGCCGGCCGAACATCCGGTTTCCGATGTAACACATCAGCCCCAGCGTGATCACGCCGCCCACCGCGAACGGCAGGCGTGTCGTCGGGACGTTCAGGCCGCCGACCCACTGGAAAGGCATCATCCAGTAGAGGTGAAGGATGCTGCTGTAGCCCCCGTGGCAGCGGGTCGAGAACAGAGGCCACCGCTCGCCGGTCTGATCCCTCCCCGTCTTCAGGAGGGACCAGGCGTTCCACGCGTTGGCGGCCTCGTCCTGGTTGAGCCCCGGCGGCGATTGCGTGAGGTGGACCAGTCGGATGGCCGCCCCGAGTGCGAGGATCACGGCCAGGGTGATCGCCGCGCCGGGCGGTCCTCGCCCCGCCGAACCGGCCGGAGGAATGGCCGCCCGGAGCGCAGCCGGCCACTCTTCCCTCGACGCATGCGAAAGCGGCAAAGCCTTTTGGGGCACAGACTCCCGGCCGCCGGCCATCCGCACAGCTTAACCGGCGCCGCGGGCGCGCTTCAATCGTGCCCGGGCTGAAGAAGAGCCGCCGGTCGTTCTCCGGTCGGCCCCTTGCCGTGCGGGAAACGGCCGCCGTCTTCGTGAACCGACGCCCCTGCCGGCGCACGACGCCGTGGAACCGCGGGTCGCCGAACCGCGGGCCTGCGGAACGGTTGCGGTCATCCTGCCATCGGAGCTACAATCCGCCGGCCGGCGGTTGACGCGGCAAGCGGCCGCGTGCCCGGCGCGGCAGGTCCGCGCGGCATGGATCAGGCCCGCAGACCGGGCGTCGGGCGGGACACGAGGCGTTACGGGAGATGCGATGCCGCCAGGCCTCCACGGCATGAAAGGGACGGCGCGGTCATGCTGAGGCCATGGATCAGCGGCGTCGGCGCCTGGCGTCCGTTCGTTCTCGGGGCGGTGCTTGGAGGGCTTGCGGTCGCCCGTCTGACGATGGAGAGGCCGCCGGGGCCTCAGGCGGCGGGCCCTGAATCCAGGCCTTCCGAGCCGTCGTCGCGGCCGTGGTGCCCTCCGGAGTACCTCGGCCACAGCAACTGGCACTACCTGAGGGTCGACCCGAACGGCTGGTCGACCGGGCCGGTGGGCAGTTACCGGGATCTCGGCGAACGGCTCGACCGGCCGGACCTGCCCACCGAAGTCCTCATCCCGGTCCTGCCCACCGTCTTTGTGCCCACCATGGACGACAAGGTCTATTACGACGCTATTCTGACCAGCGACATCCGGCCGGGTGACAAGGTACTCGTCATCGGCACCGGGTCCGGGGCCGACGCCTGGGCCGCCTGGCTGAAGTCGCGCAACCTGATCCGGGTGGTGGAGCTGAACCCGATGGCGGCGGTCAATGCCAGAGTCACGGCACGACTGGCCGGTTTCCCGATCCGGGTCGTCACGGGGGACATCACCAGGGTCCAGCTGCCGGAGGACTTTCACGAGTTCGACTGCGTGCTCTGGAACATGCCTTTCCTGGAGCCGGCCGGCGGGCTTGCGGACTGCCTTTACCATGACGGCGACACCGGGCCGGTGTTGAAAGCTTTTCTGGAGCGTCTGCCTTCGCTGCTGAAACGCGGCGGCAAGGCGATGCTGCTGAACACGACCCATGCCGCCGAGTATTTCCGCCTTCCGGGCGCGACCAGCCGGCCGGACGGCTACTGCACGCTTTACGTGGTTCCCAATCCCTAGTCGCCGGCCCTGCGGAGGGAGGGTGTCCTGCGGGGAAGGCCAGGTCGGTGGTCCGGGCTCCCACCCCTTCCGCTCCGCCCGGCAGGGCTCCTGCGGCGGACGGCGGTGCCTTTTCCGGACAGGCCGGACAGTTGCAGTCGTGCTGCAACGATGGCTACAATGAAAAGAATCGCCGCCTGACATACGCGGTGCCCGGCGTGCACCCGGCGCATCCCCGTCCACGCGGCGCCGATCATGCCGGCGGGGTGAGCATCGGCCGCGCCGTTGCTACGCGGCCGCGTCGGGCGCGGCGGCGGGCGGGTCCGGGGACCGCCGGCGGCCCCCGGCCAGGGGAACCGGATCGGTCGCCATGAGCAGCATCACCCATACGACGCTGCTGGCAGGGCTGAAGGGGCTGCAGAACGAGCAGGTCTGGGCCGACTTCTACGCCCGCTACCACCCGCTGCTGATCGGGGTGGCCCGGCGGCTGGGGCTGTCGGAGGAGGACGCCCAGGATGCCGCCCAGGAGACGCTGCTGGCCTTCGTGGACGGCTACGTCCGGGGGCAGTACGACCGCTCGCGCGGGCGGCTGCGCACCTGGCTGTTCGGCATCGCCGCCCACAAGATCCGCGACATCCGGCGGCGCAACCAGCGGATTGCGCTGACGTCCGGCGCCGGCGGGGGCGACGACGCGATCGAGCGTTTGCCCGACGACCGGGAGCTGGGTGAGATCTGGGAGGCCGAGTGGCGCCGGGTGGTGATGGAGACCTGCATGGAGAAGGTCCGCAAGTGCATGGAGAGCACCACCGTGCAGGCCTTCGAGCTGTTCGTGCTGCGGGAGTGGCCGGCCGACAGGGTGTCCGAACACCTGGGGATCTCGCGCAACGCGGTGTTCAAGGCCAAGCGCCGGGTGCTGACCCGCCTGCGCGAGGCCTGCGGATTCATGGAGGCCAACTGGTAGACGGCCATGGGCGAGTGCCTGACCGACGAACAGCTCGAGCTGCTGGTTTCCGGCGTCAGCCTGGCCTCGGAGACCGCGCCGCTGCGCGCCCACGTCAGCCAGTGCCCCGCCTGCCGCAAGCTGCTGGCCGAATGGGAGCAGAACCTCAACTTCGAGGAGACCGTGCGGCAGGTCCTCAGCGCCGGCGGGGAAGCGACGGTCCAGCTGGCCGAGAGCCCGCCGCGTCCAGCGGCGGGAGCCTTCATCCCCGGCGTGCCGGGCTATCAGATCCTGCACTCCATCCACCGCGGCTCGCAGGGCGTGGTCTACTACGGCGTTCAGGAGTCCACCCAGCGGCCGGTGGCGATCAAGTTCCTGCGCGAGGGGGCCCACGCCTCCGGGGACATGCGCCGCCGCTTCGAGCGCGAGATCGAGCTGGTGCGGGCCCTCAAGCATCCGAACATCATCGAGATCTTCGATTCCGGGACCTCCTCCGACGGGCACCTCTACTACGTCATGGACTACGTCCGCGGCCTGCCCCTGCACCGGTACGTCTGGGCCGGCAATCTCGATCTGGAGGACGCGCTGCGGCTGTTCGCGACGGTCTGCGACGCGGTCAACTTCGCCCACCGGCGCGGGGTGATCCACCGCGACCTCAAGCCCTCCAACATCCTGGTGGACGCCGAGGGCGTGCCCAGGGTGCTCGACTTCGGGCTGGCCAAGCAGCTCACCGAAACCACCGGGACCTTCCTGTCGACCACCGGGCAGGTCATGGGCACCATCCCGTACATGTCGCCCGAGCAGGCCCGCGGCGAGCACGACACCATCGACATCCGCACCGACGTCTACACCCTGGGCGTCATTCTCTACCTGATCCTCACCGGCCGGTACCCCTACCCCACCGTGGGGCCCATCGCCGACGTGCTCAACCACATCGTCTACACGCCCCCGCTTCCGCCCAGTCGAGGTTGGACGGCCGGGGCCGGGGTGGGCACCTCGAGATCCAGAGGCGGCCGGCGCGGCGCCTGCCCGATCGACGACGAGGTCGAGACCATCATCCTGCGGGCCCTGGCCAAGGACCCCGAGCGGCGCTACCCGAACGTCGCCGCCCTGCACGACGACATCAGCCGCTATCTCGCCGGCCAGCCGATCGAGGCCCGGCGCGAGGCCGGGATCCACGTCCTGCGCAAGTCGCTGGCCCGCTACCGCGCGGCGGTGCTGGTGGCCTCCATCAGCGTGGTCCTGACCTCGGTCTTCTCGATCACGATGTGGGGCATGTACCAGAACCTGCAGCACGAACGCGACATCGCCCAGACCTCGCAGGACGAGACCGTGCGGGTCAGCCTGCGTTTCTCGGGGGTCATGACCCGCCAGGGCGACGAGGCCCTGGCCCGCGGCGACCTGACCGAGGCCCTGGGGCACTACCTGGGCGCCCTGGGCATGAACCAGAATCTCGCGGCCATGCACCCGACCAACCTGCAGCGCCAGGCGAAGGTCGCCGAAAGCCACCTCCGCGCGGGTCTGGCCATGGCCATGGCCGGCGACCGCGATTCGGCCTACTTCCACTACGGGCAGGCCCACCGCCTGGCCGAGCGGCTGGTGGCCACTTCGCCGCAGAACCCGCTCTGGCGGGATCTGCTGGCCCTGTGCTGCCAGCAGCTGGGAGCCGTGGCCGCGGAACTGGGCAACAGCGAGCTGGCCGAGGCCTGCGCCGAAAAGGCCCTGCGGCTGCGGCACGAACTGGCCCATCTGCCCACCGCCCGGCCTGAGATGATCGTCGAGCACGCCTGGCTGCTGCTGACCGTCGTGCCGCCGGAGCTGCGCGATCCGTCGCGGGCCCTGCAGGAGGCCGAACGGGCGGTCCGGGCGGCCGGGCAGCCTGAACCGATGGCCGTCTGGACCGCGGCCCTGGCCCGATCGGCCCTGGGGGACCGCGAGGCGGCGCAGCAGCTGGCCGCCCAGGCGGCGGGGCTCAACGGCGGGCTGAGCCCGATGCAGCGGCTCCGGCGGGCGGAGATCCTCCGGCTGATGGGGCTCAGGCAGCCGCCGGCATCCAGCCAGGGCGCATCGCCGGGAGAAGCCGGCCCGCCGCAGGATCCCGCGTTCCAGAGCCCTGCGGCCCGGCCGGCAGCCGGAGAGGAGGCGGACGCGCCATGATCGCCTCGTCCCGGCGGGGATTCACGCTCATCGAGCTGCTGGTCGTCCTGGGCATCATCGCCCTCATGGCGGCATTGCTGGTGCCGGCGCTGACCACCGTGCGGAGCCAGGCCCGGTCGGTCAGCTGCCGCTCCAACCTCCACCAGATCGCCGTCTGCTGGCAACAGTACCTCGACGCCAGCCGCGGGCGCTACCCGCGCGATCCGGACCGGGCCGCCAGCCAGCCCAACTCCGTCCCCGGAGCCTTCCCGGTCGGCTTCTTCGGCAACATCACCTACGGCGGCAAGAACGGCGTCAAGTTCACCCGGATGGCGGCCGCGGGCGAACTGGCCGAGCTGCCGCGCCGCCCCCTGAACCGCTACCTCGGCATCCCGGCAACCACCGACAGCAACAGCGCCACCGCGGTGTTCCGGTGCCCCGGCGACCGCGGGCCGATCACCGACTGGCCGTCCGTCTACGACGGCACGCACTACGACTACTTCGGAACCAGCTACCGCACCAACCGCTTCCTCATCGGCCCCCGTCCGCCGGAGCCGGCCTGGGAGGACCCCTGCCGCGAGGAGATCGAGAAGGTCCGCAACAGCCTGGCGAACCTGACCCGCAGCATGGTCTCCAACGAATCCCAGCTGGTGCTGATGGGGGACTACGGCTGGGAAGACTGCTGGAACTTCACTTCCGCGGTGCACGTGGAGTTCCACGGCCGCCGGCCGGGCATGGACGTCGACGCCTCAATGCACAACATCGCGTTCATGGACGGGCACGTGGCCTATGTCGAGATCCGCAAGGCCCGGCACGTGACCGCCGGCTACACCGTGATCCCGTTCCGCAGCTGGTACAACGCGTTCATCACCTGTCAGAACCGGACCTACTGACGCCGGTCGCGGGGGCGCCTGCGGTCCGGCGGAGGGCGACATGACCTCCAAGGAAAGAATGATGCGGGCCCTGCACCGCGAAAAGCCCGACCGGCTGCCGGTGACGGTGCACCAGTGGCAGGGCTACCACCTCCGGCGCCACATGGGCGGAATGACGGATCTGGAGGCCTTCGCGGCCTGCGGGATGGACGCCGCCGTCCAGTATTTCGAGGCCATGGGCCAGTTCTGGATCCCCGAGGCCGAGAAGTACGTCCTGCAGACGCCCCAGTGGCGGGAGGAGATCGAGGTCGTCGATCCCGATCCCCTGAACCGCCTGCTGAAGCACACCATCCGCACGCCCGGGGGCACGCTCACCTACGGAACCGGCGGCAACCCGACCACGACCTGGATCACCGAGTACCTGATCAAGCGGCACGAGGACATCGAGCTGATCGATCGCTACATGCCGGTGGCCGTGCTGGACAAGGCCCGCGTCGCGGCCGCCTGGGACCGGGTCGGCGATGCCGGCATCCTGCGCGGCTTCGTCTGGGGCGACCAGGCCGGCTGCTGGCAGCATGCCTGCTGCCTGATGGACGCCCAGCAGCTGATCCTCGAGGCGGTCGATCACCCCGACTGGGTTCACCGGCTGCTGAACATCCTCCTGGAGCGGAAACTGCGCTTCATCGAGGAGTCGCTCCGGGGCGCCCGGTTCGACCTCATCGAGACCGGAGGCGGAGCCGGCAGCGACACGCTGATTTCTCCGGCCATGCACCGCGCGTTCTGCCTGCCCTACGACCGGCAGATCCATCAGGCCCTGCACGATGCCGGCCACCTGGCGGTCTACCACACCTGCGGGGGCATGATGCGGATCCTCGATCTGATCGCCGACAACGGGGCGGACGCCTCCGAGACCCTTTCGCCTCCGGGCATGGGCGGCAACATCACCGACCCGGCCGCGGTCCGCGAGGCTTTCGCCGGCCGGCTGGCCATGATCGGCGGCATGGACCAGTTCAACATCCTGACCGACGGCGCGCCGGAGCAGATCCGGGCGGAGGTGCGGCGGCTGTTCGAGGGTTTCGGGCGCGACGGCGGGTACATCCTCTCGACCTCCGACCATTTCTTCGAGACGCCCCGGGCCCACCTGGAGATCTACGCCGCCGCGGCCCGGGAGTGCACGTAC
>CAZSYS010000203.1:0-8360 GCA_964611365.1 uncultured Planctomycetales bacterium | reverse complement strand
ATCAAGCAAATCAACTGACCTTTGCGTGTATACATGGATCATTCTTTCTGAGCGGCCATGGGCACAATTGCTCACCTCCTCGGCCGGTGGCGCGGACTTCTCCCCGAAACGCTTCCGCCCCGGAGCTCCGCCAGAGATGGATCGATCCCCGGCTGGCGGCAAGGGACCGAGTCAGTCGCGAGAACCCCCTGCATCCCCTTGCTGATGTAACTTCTTTCCTGGAAAAATCTTGAGATTATTTTCGGCACCCCTCGGCAGTTGCGGCAAACCCACGGGCGGCGAACTCGCTGGCAACGGCCTTTTGTTTGGGGCCCCCCAAGGGCTTCGGCACGGCCTGTGCATACTTGCAAGTGCAACCCGAGAGGGCGGGAAGCTAAAACCCAAGGACGCGGTTGGCCATCAAGCCGTTGGCGGCGGCTGCTCAGAGAGATCAGAACTCGCTCAGGGAGACCGGAGGAATGACACGACAGCGGATCCGACCGGTGACGAGTACCATCTCGGCGTGGATTCACCCCGCCAGCCTGGCGCCCGCTGGCAGTCGGGACGACTCGGTGGCCGCAGGCGACTTCCTGACCCCCGGGGTGGCCCCGGCGGACTTTTCGCCCTACGGCTACGATTACTCGATGTACGACATCCTCACCGGCAAAAGCTGACCGGACCGGTGCCCGGCCTCGGCCTCGCTATCAGGCGACAGGCAATAAGCCGGATTTCTCAAAAAAACATAACCTGCTGGCGGGCCGCCTGTTATGGCGGCCCGTGCCTTTCCTGAAACCCTGCGATCCCCTGTTTCGGCTTGCAATTCGGTTTTTGTTAGGTTATATTCATACTGCCGTCCACGGGTTTGCCGGCGGGCTGATGGCTGGAAATCCGGCCGGCCGGGGGCATCGATAAGCGGCGGGGCATCCGGGATTTCGGGCCTCAAGGGGGGTTTCGTTGTGACGGTCGAGGCTGGACAGGCCGGGGCAGACGGGTGGGTGTCGGGGGAGGATGTTCAGGACGGCCGGCGGGACGCCGGGAAAGCTCCGGCGGACCTGGGGACGGTCTCGGCCGGCCGGCCGGTGGAGGTCGGCGACGGCTGTGCGGCCCTGGATGCCGCGGCCCTGCTGCGGGCCAACCCGCGCAGCTTCGCCTTGAGGGTTCGCGGCCAGTCGATGGTCAATGCCGGGATCTACGACGGCGACGTGGTGGTAGGCGAGTTCACGCCCGAGGCCCGGCCCGGTGCGATCGTGGTGGCGCTGATCGACGGCGAATCCGCGCTCAAGCGGCTGGTCCTGCACCGGGGGCGGCCGTACCTGGCCTCGGAGAACCCCAGCTGTCCCGACCTGATCCCCCTGTCGGAGCTGGTGGTCCAGGGCACGGTGCACACGCTGGTCCGGAGATTGCGATGAACCGGGGAAAGGAGGTGCCGCCGACGCAGGGCCGACACGATTGAGAAATGGCGCGGTTAAAGGGTCGGCCGGTCGATTCGGCGAGAACGAGTCGAGCCGGTGACACAAATGCCGCAGGTGCGGGGGCAACCGGTGACCAGACCTGAATGGACCCGAGGCGACAGCCCCAATGCTGCGGGCACAGGAGCGGCTGGTTCGGGCAGGATCGGTTGCGTGGCCATCGTGCCGGAAATACCGCGGGCACAAGACCGGCCAGGCTGCGCGTACTGAAACCCGGCGGCTGGCTGCAGAAATACCGCGGGGCCAAAGACGGCCGGAAAACGTCGCCGGCGCCGACGGGTTGCCGGGCAGAGACGCGCTGTCGGGCAGAGGCGAGCTGTCGGGCAGAAATGCCGAAGGTCCAGGAGCAGCCGGCAGGGTCATCCGGCGTTGAGGGGTGCCTGGCCGCCCTCCTGCAGCAGTGAAGTGCTGTGGCTGTGGGATTGAACGGTGCCCGAATCGTGCCCCGATGCGCCGGAAAAATCGGATCGGGCCGTACGGGGGGAAGGTGTGAACAGAACGGCCGAGACGCGCGAGGCAGCGGCCACGATCGGGCCGTAGGGGGCAGGTGTGAAATCCGCGGGCCGAACGGGAGTCGGGGCAGGGGAATGATCCTGCGCCTAACCGCCGTGTGAGGTGGTGTGGAGTTTTCATACACGCGGCGCGGTTGCCGGAGCCGCGCGGCGTCGAAGCCCTGGCCGGCGGGTGTATCCCGGGCAGCCGCGGCGCGGCCGCACGACAGCGGCGCCCGATCACGCTGAAGCGGATGCACGCGGGCGACTGCGGCGCGGCCGGGAGTGCCGGATGTCGGGAGTGTCGAATGTCCAGCACGATCCTCCATCTCGACGCCGACGCGTTTTTCGCCTCGGTGGAGCAGGCGGCCGACCGGCGGCTGCGCGGACGTCCGGTGGCGGTGGGCGGGCTGCACCGGGGAATTGTCGCCTCGGCCAGCTACGAAGCCCGGCGATTCGGCGTGCGGACGCCGATGCCCATCGCGCAGGCCCGAAGGCTGTGCCCGCCGCTGGTCGTCGTGCCGGTGCGTTTCGAACTGTACGAGCAGTTCTCGGAGTTCATCTTCGGCATGGCCGGCGAGGTCTCGCCGGTGGTCGAGAAGCAGGGGGTGGACGAGGGCTACCTGGATCTCACCGGCACGCGGGCCTGCCTGCGGCGGGCACCGGATGAAGTGGCCGAGAAGCTCCGCCGGGACGTAAAGGACCGCCTCAAGATCACGATCTCGCAGGGGCTGGCCCGCACCAAGCTGCTTTGCCAGATCGCCAGCAAGCTGTACAAGCCTGACGGCCTGACGATCATCCCGCCGGACCCGGATCGGGAGCTGGCCTTCCTGCACCCGCTGCCGGTCCACTGGCTGCCGGGGATCGGACCGGCCGGGGCGCGGCTGCTGGAGTCGGCGGGCATCGCCCGGATCGAGCAGGTCGCGGAGCTGCCGCTGCCGTGGCTGGCGGAACTGCTCGGCACAGCGGCCCGGGAGATCCGGGATCTGGCCCGGAACATCGATCCCCGCCCGGTCACGGCCGCCAGGCCCGAGGCCCTGTCCTACGGCCACCAGGAGACCTTCCAGGAGGACACCGCCGACATCGCGTTCGTCGAGGCCGTGCTTGGCCGACTGATCGACCGGGCCATGCTCCGCGTGCGCGAAGACGGCCGGCAGATCCGGACCGTAACCGTAAAAATCCGCTACAGCGACATGGAGGAGCGGCAGGGGCAGACCGGCCTTCCTGAGCCTACCGACGTCGAGACCGAGGTTTATCCCGCGGCCGGAGGACTGTTGAAGCGTCTGTGGGATCGCCGCGTGCGCCTGCGGATGGTTCAGGTATCTCTTTCGAAGGTCTATCGGGGCTTCGGCCAGCTGGATCTGTTCGGCATCCGGCTGCGGCAGCGCAAGCTGGCGGCGGCCTGCGCGACGATCCGCGAACGCTTCGGCCCGCGGGCACTGATGCGTATGCACGACTGGAGACTGATGCAGGCGGGCTGATGCCCGGAAGCGACCCGGCAGGAAAAGAGGGCTAAGGAGATGAAACCGACGATGGAGCAGGCCTGATCGCAGATGACCGCGGCGGGCGAGGGTTGCAGGCGGGATCCCCTCCAGCCGGCGGCCGGCCGGGAAATGCAGCCGGACCGCTGCCCCGCAGCAGCCTCCAGGCGACGGCCGGCAAGCACCCGGCATGCACCGCCATGCGGGGCGGGCTGCCCCGCGGCGCGGGCTGCCGTTTAAGGCACGTTACCGTGCGGCGCCGGCTGTCGTTCGGGGCGGGTTGCCGTGTGGCACGGGCCACCGTGTGGCACGGGCCGCCGCTGAAGGCGGGCCGCCGTTCGGGGCTGGCCGCCGTTCGGGGCTGGCCGCCGTTCGGGACGAGTTTCCGCTCGGAGCGGGTTACCATCCGAAGGCGGGCGGCGGCATGCCCGCCGACGGCCGGTGGCTTGCGGTATCGAACGGCCGGTGGCTTGCGGTATCGATTCGTCGATGCCGATCGGCGATTGTCCGGGACTGCAGTTGCCTGCCCGGGACCGCAGTTGATTTGGCCGGGGGCGCAATTGACCGGGAGCGCAGTTGATTGGCCGGCATTGCAGTCGACGAGGCTGGCCCGGCGGGGGTTCTCTTTCCGCATCCAGGAGGGTCCTCTTTTCGTATCCAGGAGTCCGGCGGCGTGTACGTCTCGCTTCATAACCGGTCGGCTTATTCGTTCGGCTCGTCGCTGATCCGGCCGGCGGAGCTGGCGGAGGCCGCGGCGCGGCACGGCATGCCGGCGGTGGCGCTGACCGACCTGCACGGTCTGTATGCCGCGGTGGAGTTCCACGAAGCCTGCCGCCGGGCGGGTGTCCGGCCGGTCTTTGGGGCCGAGATGCATCTGGCGGAGGGGCCGGGCGTGGTGCTGCTGGTCGAGAACGCCCGGGGCTACGCGAACCTGTGCCGGCTGGTGTCGCGATACCACCTGGGCGGTCGGCCGATCGGCCTGGCGGACCTGGAGGCCGGGGCGGAGGGGCTGATCTGTCTGCTGGACGCCGTTCCGGTCGGCCGGGAGCCGCCCGGGGACGCCGGGGGGGCAGGCCGGCCCGGCCAGGAGCGGATCCGGGAGGGGATTTATCGCCGGCGGCGGGAAACGCTCGAACCGCTGCTGGTCGGCCTGCGTCGTATGTTCGGCGGCGCGCTGTACGTCGCGCTGTCCCTCCACCGCCCCGAAGACGCCCCGGAGGCTCGTCGGCTGGCCTGCGTCGCCGACGAGCACGGGGTGTCGGTTGCGGCCACCTGCCGGGCGCGGTGTCTGCGGGCCGATCAGACGTCGGCGCTGCGGGCCCTGGCCTCGATCGGCTCGCTGACGCTGCTGGACGCGCCTCACCCGGACAAGCCCGAAGGCGCCTGGCACTTCCGCCCGCCGCAGGAGATGCGGCATCTTTTCCGCAGGCGGCCGGACGCGCTGGAGAACACCCTGCGGATCGCCCGGCGCTGCGACTTCGCGCCGGATCTCGGCCGCAATCGTTTTCCGGCCTTTGTTTCGCCCGACGGCCGCAGTGCCGCCGAGCACCTGCGGGACCTGTGTCTGGCGGGTCTGCGCCGGCGGTATGTCGAGGGGTCGCCGCCGCGGGGCCTGGAGGCGCGGCGTCCGACGCCGGGCGAGGCCCTGGCCCGGCTGGAGCGGGAGCTGGCGGTCATCGAGCAGGTCGGCTACGCCGAATACTTTCTGGTTTTTCACGAGATCGTGGAATACTGCCGCGGGCGGGGCATCGCCGTGCTGGCCCGCGGTTCGGCGGCCGACTCGCTGGTCTGCTACGTTCTGGGGGTCAGTCACGCCTGTCCGTTCCGTTTCGACCTGCCCTTCGACCGCTTTCTGAACGCCGAGCGGGCGAAGTTCAGCAAGATGGCCGACATCGACCTGGATCTGCCCTGGCACCGCCGCGACGAGGTGGTTCGCCGGGTCTACGACCGGTGGAGCCACGACCGGGTGGCGATGATCGGGGCGCCGAACTGTTTTCATGCCCGGGCCGCGGTGGCGGATCTGGCCAGGGTCTTCGGTCTGCCGCCGCACGAGATCCGCCGGGTCACCCGCGGGCTGCCGCGGACGGAGGCCGGCGATCTGGCCCGGGCCGTGGCCGGATCGCCGGAAGCCCGGGGTTTTCCGATCGAACAGGAGCCTTACCGCACGATTGCCCGGACGGCCGCATGGCTGGAGGGGCTGCCGCGGCACTGGTCGATGCACCCCTGCGGACTGGTGGTTTCGCCGGAGCCGCTGACCGGCCTGGTGCCGGTGCAGCCTTCGGCCAGGGGTCTGCTGACCGCCCAGTACGACATGGAGGCCATCGAGCGGCTGGGGTTCATCAAGATCGACCTGCTGGGCCAGGCGGGGCTGTCGGTGCTGCGCGACGCGGTGGAGGAGATCGAGCGCACCGAGGGGGTGGCCGTGCGGCTGGAGGCGGACGTGGACTACCGCGACGCGGCCACGTGGGAGCTGATCGCCACCGGCGGGGCCCGCGGAGTGCACCACATCGAGTCGCCGGCCATGACCAGCCTGCTGCGGCAGTGCGACTGCCGGGACATCGACTGTCTGACGGCGGTGGTGGCGATCATCCGCCCGGGGGCGGCCAATCAGGGCAAAAAGGATGCGTTTGCCCGGCGCCACCTGGGGCTGGAGCCGCCGTCGCTGGTCGATCCGTCGCTGGAGCCGGTGCTGGCGGGCACCTACGGTCTGATGGTCTTCGAAGAGCACATCCTGCAGGTGGCGGCGGAGTTCGCGGGGATGAACATCGGGCGGGCCGACACGCTGCGGCGGGCATTGAGCCGGCAGGACCGGCGGCTGCTGGCGGAGCTGGGCGCCGAGTTCCGCTCCTGTGCCCGGGCGCGCGGGCGGAGCGAGGCGCAGATCGAGGCCGTGTGGAAGCAGCTGGAGGGTTTTTCGGGGTTCATGTTCAACAAGGCCCACTCGGCCGAGTACGCGGTGGAGGCCTTTCAGGGCGCCTGGCTCAAGCGGCGCCGGCCGGCGCATTATCTGGCCGCGGTGCTGTCCAACGGCCGGGGCTTCTACGCGCACTCGCCGACCCTGCCGCAGATTCTGTACGTGCTGGAGGCCCGGCGGCTGGGCATCGGCTTTCTGCCGCCGTGCGTGAACCGTTCGCGGCGGCGGTTCAGTGTGGAGGCGGTGTCCGTTCCGGGCGGCGAGATCCGGACGATGATCCGCGTTCCCCCGGCCCAGATCGCCGGCCTGTCGGAGGCATTTCTCCAGCGGTGGTGGAGCCGGCGGGAGCGCGGTCCGTTCGAGTCGATGGCGGATTTCGTGGCCCGCTGTGAGCCCGGAGAGGCCGAGGCGCTGCGGCTGCTGGAGGCCGGGGCGCTGGACGTATTCGCGGCGGGCCGGCCGGAGTGCTTCTGGGAGCTGCGCCGTCTGCTGCGGCGCGGCGGATCAGGGCAGCGCGGGCTGTGGGAGGCCGCCGGGGCCCGGCACGGCGGGCCGGAGTGTCCGCCGCTGGCCCTGACCGGTCCGGACGGACGGGCGGTGGCGCGGCGCGAGGCGGAGCTGCTGGGGTTTCCGATCACCATCGATCCGCTGACTTTTCTGGGGACCGACGAGAAGGGGCGGGCGATCGACTGGTCGGCCTATGTGCCGGTGGCCCGGCTGGGCGAGCACGCGGGGAGGCGGGTGACGGTCTGCGGCCTGATGGTCGCGGACCGGATCAACCCGACGACCGGCGGCGACCTGATGAAGTTCGTCACCCTGGCCGACCGCAGCGGTTTTGTCGAGACGTTCATGTTCCCGGACACCTACGCCCGGTTCGGCCACCTCACCGCGGCTCACCCGATTCTGGAGGTTGCCGGAAGGGTCGAGGCGTTCGAGAATCGCAGGGGGTTCACCCTTCGTGCCGAACACATCCGCCCGCCGTGGCGGGCCCGCTCCGCCGTCGGCTGCCCGGGATGAACCGGCACCGTGGCCGGGGCTTCCTGGGCGTCCCCACGACCTGCCGGCTCCCTGACGCCGGCCGGGCGATCGGTTCTCATGGACGTCAGGGCACCCCTCCTGAAGCGGCGGGAACACAATTCCTCATCGCCGATGCCCATTTTCATATCCATTTCCGGCAGACACGAGCATATCGCGCGACCGGCAGGCGTCCTCCGGAGTGTCCCTGCCCGCAAGAGAAGAAGAGAAAAAAGCGGGGCTGATGCGACCTTCGAACCACCGGCGGCGGTCGACTGCGTCGACCTCTGACCCCGGCTATGCCCTTCCAGGCCTTCGGCCTGATGAGCTCGGTTTGTCCAGCGGGCGCAACGGCCGCCGTTCGGGGCCTCCGGCCTGGTGAAACGCGTGAGGCGCCTTCGACCGCAACGCCCGGAGCCAGGTCTTCGGCCCGGTGAAAAGCGCGCCCTCCAGGCCTCCCGGGGTGAGCGGGCAATCAATGGGTGTCCTCTACTGTTCTCGATGGGTGTCCTCTACTGTTCGCGCTTCGACCGCTTTCTGAACGCCGAGCGGGCGAAGTTCAGCAAGATGGCCGACATCGACCTGGATCTGCCCTGGCACCGCCGCGACGAGGTGGTTCGCCGGGTCTACGACCGGTGGAGCCACGACCGGGTGGCGATGATCGGGGCGCCGAACTGTTTTCATGCCCGGGCCGCGGTGGCGGATCTGGCCAGTATGCAAAACGGGGACGGTATGCAAAACGGGGACGCAGCTCTTTTTCCAAAATCATAGGAACGGGCACGGAGCTCTTTTCGCATCATTAGCATCTGCGAGTACGAGAATGTGGCTGAATGGTGTGAAGCTGACGCCTTTCCTGTGGCCGCAAAAATGAGATCACTGACGGGGTCTGATCCGGAGGTTGTGCTCTTTGGACCTTCGTTTGAGGCGTCGAGCCTTCAAAAAGGGCACGCAGCTGTTCTGGAAACGAGCTGCGTCCGGGTGGCCCAGGGCGGTTGCCCGCCCCGGGCTCCCA
>CAZSYS010000202.1:0-8392 GCA_964611365.1 uncultured Planctomycetales bacterium | reverse complement strand
CGCGGGAACAGCGCAAGCTCCGCTCGGAGTCACGGGATCCGGACCAGGCGGCCAGGCGCATGGCCTACTTCACCGCCCTCCGGGAGCGGGCAAAGGAACGCGGCATCGAACTGCCCCGGATGGGACCTCCCCGTTGACGACCGGGCGGCAGGCGGCGGGGGACGTTGTCCTGGGGGGCGTTCCCCGCCGCCGCCGGCCTGGGAGGGCGTTCCCCGCTGCCGCCGCCTGAGCCGGTCGGCGGGGCGGCGCAGTCCGGCAACCCGCCCGATCGGCGGGGCGGTCAAGGGTTCCGGGTGAAGTAGTCCCAGGTCTCGAAGTTCTTGTCCGAACTCTGCGTCGGCCCCTTGGGCATGGCAATGCTCGGGTCGATGACGGTCTCCTCGGCGTCGAAGGGCACCGGCGACTCGCGCACGAACCTGGCGTGATAGTCGGTGAACAGGACGCCGTAGCCCTTGCGGTGGGCGATCGAGCCGATGCCGGGTCCGCCCTGATTGGAGAAGTAGTTGTCCGCGGCCAGGGCGTGGACGTTGGCCGCCCCGTAGCCGGGCCGGGCTTTCAGGGCCCGCTTTTTCTCCAGCCAGACGATGAACTTCTCGGCCAGCTGGGGCTCGCCGTCCCGGGCGACCACGGACCTGGGGTTCAGCGCGCCCAGTCCCGGGTAGGTGTCTTTGCCGGCGTCACGCGGGCAGCGCTGCCTGTCCGGATCCAGCGGCGCCGTGGCCGGCCGGGGCGCGACCGACCAGTTCATCGGTACCGCGTAGATGTAGCCGCAGAAGGTGTCCGGCTCGGCGGTGTCGAGGAAGCCCGACGGCCCGTAGTTGCGTCCGTTGATCAGCCAGTGGCGGTCCGAGTTCAGCGGGTTGCTGGGGCAGTAGTAGATGTTCAGCTCGTTGCCGGCATAGCGCCTGCCGTAGAGCATGCCCAGGTTGACCCGGCGGCCCTGCTCCTTGAGATAGTACTTGTAGCTGAAGCCGATCAGCGGCAGGTTCTGCCGGTTGTCCGTTGAGTACGCCGCGCAGGCCGTGCCGATCTGGTGCAGGTTGGACAGACACGCCGCCCGGCGGCCCTGCTCCCGGGCCGTCGACAGCGCGGGCATGAGGACGGCCGCCAGGAGGGCGATGATGGCCACCACCACCAGCACCTCGATCAGTGTGAACCCTCGCCCGGCGCAACGCTCCTCGGTCATGCCCTCGGCTCCTGTCTCCCGGACCGCGCCCGGGGCTCGCGATCCCCGGCAACCGCCCGCCGGTCACTGCGGATTGTCGCACGCCGGGTCCACCGTCACCCCCGGTCCGCGGGCGCAGCTCAGGAAGCCCGTCGACCAGTCGTTCTCGTCGATCATGCCGTTTCCGTCGGCGTCCCAGCACGCGCATCCCTCGGCGATCTCGGGGTAGCCCGGCGAGTTCAGGCAGCGCTGGAAGTCGGCGAAATCAACCATGTCCACGTCGTCGTCGTAGTCGCTGTCCGAGAACGGGTCCGGGCAGCACTGCACGTCCTCGCACCCGCCCGGCGTCCACGTGCCGGCGCACTGGTCCTGCGGAACCTCGGTGCAGGCATGGAAGTCGCCGCAGCAGCCTCCGGCGCAGGGATTGGGCTGGCAGACGGAATCCGCGCCGTGCCAGATCCGCCCCAGCCCGGTGCAGGCGGCCTCCGTGGTTTCGATGCAGGTGCTCAGGCTCGGGTGGCAGCAGGCGCCCACCAGGTCCGGACACTCGACCTGCCCGCACGTCTGGCCCTCGTGCCAGACGCCGGCGCACAGCCCGCGCGGGACCTCGGTGCACGATCCGTCCGCGGCGCAGCACGCGTGGCTGGGGTTCAGGCTGGGGATCGTCGCCACCCAGCCGCGGGCCTGCCCGTTGTAGGTGCCGTTGCCGACCAGGACCGTCCCGTCGTCCGACAGGCCCGTGACCTCGGTCAGCACCCAGCCGGTCATGTCCGTGCCCTCGGCCTGCAGCACCGCCCTGACCTCACGCGTGCCGTGCACGGCGTCCCAGACGAAGGCCGTCGACAGCGGCACCACCGGCCGCGAGCCGTCGTGGTACCAGGAGCACGACGCGAGCACGTCGCCGGCCGCGGGGGTCGTGTCGATCACCCCGTTGGGCCCGGGAAAGATCACCGCATTGTTGGACGACAGGCCGGTGGTACCCACTGCGAAGGCCTGAATGTCGTCTCCCGCGGCGGTCGTGTCACAGTCGCCGTCCGAGCCGGCATTGATCGCCGGGACCAGCAGCCTCGCCCAGCCGGCCACCACCGTCCCGTCGTTCGAGACGCCCCAGGGCAGGCTGGCATTCCAGCCCTCCGGCGGCGGCAGCCGGTAGTCGATGATCTCGTCGTCGCCGGCCGGCTCGGTCTGCAGATCGTAGTCGTAGGGATACTCCGTCGAGTCCCAGGAGGCCCCCTCCACGACCGCCGCGCGCGGGCTGAGTCCGGAAGCCCCCACCGGGCGGACCTGCCGGTCACCGGATGTGGCCGTGGTCTCCGCCACCCCGTTGGGCCCCGCGACGATCACTTTCGACAGCGTCCAGGTCCCCCCGTCGTCGCTCTGGACGCGCCAGGCCTGGCGGTGGCTGGTGCAGAGGTTGCCGTCGAACGTGCCGTCGCCCACCCAGTAGTCGCCGTTACGGGAAATGGCACGGCCGTAGCTCTGGGAACTGCTCGTGTACGGGTCGTTCAGATACCCCTGGAAATACGTCACGCTGTCCCCGCTGTAGTAGCGGCCGGCGGCGCTGGCGTTCATGATCGTGGACTTGCCGTACCCGATGGCCAGGAACGCCGTCCCGGCACTGCGGAAGGCGACGTTGTACATCACCGAGTTGGCCCCCGCCGGATGGGGCGACGGCGCCGGAATGAGCAGCGCGCCGCCCGGGGCTGAAAGCTTCCACCGGTAACCCTGATCGACGGTCACCGGGTTGCCGCCGCCGTCGGTTGTGGCCCACTTGCTCGTGCCGCTGACGTAGGGATCGCCCGGATTGGAGGCCGAGTCGTTGTTGCAGCGCAGCTGGGCGGCGGTGGCACTGCTGCCGCCCGGCAGGAACGGAATCAGCACGAACGGCGCGGGCCGGGTGGCCTCGTAATAGAATGCCTGCGTGTTGCTTCCGCCGACCGTCCCGTAGCCGGCCACGTGCACCTTGCCGTTGAGGTCCACGTCAATGCCCGTGCCCCGGCTGTTGGTCAGCCCCGACGGCACACCAATGCCGACGGCCAGCGCCGAGACCACGTCGAAGACGTAGGCTTCCGGGACGCCCGAGGCGTCAAAACTTGCGCCGGTCACCTTGCTGCCGTCGCCCGAAACCGCCGCGGCGCCGGTGGTGCTGTCACCGGCCAGCGGAGCGATCCCGGTGAATGCCGCCGGCGGAGTCTGCCCCCGCGCCGCAGGCCCGACCAGGAGAACCACGCACACGACCGGACTGAGGCTGCACAGACGGAACCGAGACATGCTTGCCCTCCCTTCGACAGGCTCCCGTTTCACTGGACGGGAACCGCCCGATGCGTTGGCCGGCCCGCCACGGGCATCGGCCCGGAAAAGCCCTTCCTCATCCTGCCGGAGGACGCCGCGCGTCGGCCGGTGGCAGCCGATGAACACACCCGACCGTACGACTGACCCGGACCGCTACGGCTCCGTCGGAAAGGGCCCAACCTTGATCCTACCGTCTCCGACGTCGATTTGTCAACGAAAAAATCATTCATACGTCGACGACCGCACGGAGCCAACAGCGGTATTATTAAATCTTTAGAAGAATTATTCGTGTGAATATTTAAGATGCTACAGGGCCGGCCTCATACAGGCGTAACCATTCCCAGCCTGGAAAAACCCGTTCTCGTCGACGGAGAGTGTAGAATAGGTCGACAATCCGAGCGGATTTTCTTGTCATTCCGTGCACGTCTTGTTAGGCTTTACAGGATGAGCATGAACCCCAATGGCGCCAATCTGCGCCCGGCACCGCTGGATGAACGCTCCAAGCGCGAACAGGCCTACCACCAGCTTCGCCGTCTGCTGGTCTTCCAGCAGATCCCGGAGGGTTCCCGGCTGCGGGAATCGGAGTGGACGGCGCGATTCAAGGTCAATCGCTCGGCCCTGCGGGAGGCCCTGGCTCGCCTGGAGGGCGAAGGCCTGGTGGAGATGGGGCCCAAGACCGGGTACTTCGTGCCCCGGCTCACCCCCGAGGACGTGCAGAACATCCTGGCGGTGCGGGTCATGCTCGAGGGCGGGGCGATCGACGTGGTCTGCCAGCGGGGTTTGAACACCCCGCGCCACCTCAAAGACATGCAGCAGGCCTGCGATCACCTGGAAATGCTCGTGCGCGAGGAGTACGTCCTGGGAGTGGTCGAGGCCGACTGGCGGTTCCACGAATCGCTGATCCTGGCGACCCAGAACCCGCGGCTGGCGATCGCCTACCGGCACGCGCCGCTGCTCATGATCCACCCCGACGTGCTGGCCGGCCCGCAGTGGGAGGCCACCACCCGTCGGACGCTCGAGGAACACCGCTCGATTCTGGCGCGCATCCTGGAGGGCGACGCCGCGAAAGCCAAGGGACTGCTGCACCGTCACGTGGTCGAACATTCGCTGGCGGTCCGCTGCAAACCCGCCCATGCCCAGGCGGTCTGACGGATCCGGCGGCCGGCGGCGGGCTGCGTGCCGATGGCGACCGCGGGCGGCTCGTGCGGTCCGGGGGGAGATCCAAGCCATGATGCGCAGTATTCCGGCGGCAATCCTGTGCCTGGCCCTGCTTCCGGCCGCCCCGGCGGCCTGGCAGGCCGTCGAACCGGGCATCGATTACCAGTACTTCGCGGCCCCGGGTCCCAACGACGTGTTCGTCACGCGCATGGACCGCGCCGACCCTGACCTGATCATCGAAAGCTGCATTGCCATGGGGCGGCTGCAGTCCGGCCGCGAGACCGTGCCGGCGATGGTCGCCCGTTACGAGGACACAATCAACTACTGGAACGAGGTCTGGGGCAACCGCATGCACATCGTCGCCGCGATCAACGGCGACTACTTCAACCTGACCACCGGCATCCCCACCGGCGGGCAGATCATCTCCGGCTGGCAGGCCAAGCGCTTCGGGGAATACAGCGGCGGCAGCGGCTTCTGCTGGAAACTCGACCGCAGCTGCTTCCTGGGGGGCAACGTCCGCAACGGATCGGCCTTCGAGCGGCAGAAGATCTTCTTCGCCGACGGCTCCTACGCGGTGCCGACGGACGTGAACCGGGCCCGCGATCCCGGCATCGCCAACGAACTGCTGGTCTACACCCCACACTTCGCCGAAAACACGGGAACCGATGCCGCCGGCACCGAAGTGCTGGCGGAGATGTCCCGGCCACTGCTGGCGTTCGCCAACGGCACCTCCTCGTACGTCTCGGCCGTCATCCGCCAGGTGCGGATCAATGCCGGGTCGACGCCGCTGCCGTTCGACCACGTGGTGCTCTCGGGGGAGGGCACCGCCGGGACGCTGCTGGGCAGCAAGTGCCAGGTCGGCGACGAGCTGCGGTTCCAGTTCACCATCCAGGACTACGGCACCGGCGGGGAGGTGCCCACCGGTCCGTCGGACTGGACCAAGGCCTACACCAGCGTCGGGGGCGACAACCACTACGTGGTCAAGAACGGGATCGTGCCCTCGTCGGACTGGCAGGACAACCAGGGTGCGATCATCCGCAACCCCCGCACCGCCGTGGCCTTCAACGACAACTACATCTTCTTCGTGGTCTGCGACGGCCGGTCGGCCCGGAGCGTGGGCATGACCTTCACCGAGCTGGGTAACTTCTGCAAAGACACGCTGGGGGCGACCTGGGCGATTCCCCAGGACGGGGGCGGCTCCTCGACGCTGTGGGCCGGCGGATCGGTGCGCAACGTGCCATCCGATGGCAGCCCCAGGCCCGTGGCCAACGGCCTGATGATGGCCGTGGTCCGGCCGCGTTCGCTCTCGACCCGCTTTCTGCCCGGCGACCTGGTGGTCACCACGGCCGCGACTTCCGCGCGACTGGGGCCGGGGGCGAACTACGGCATCGCGGCCTCCGTGTCGAGCGGGGCTTCAGGCACGATCCTCGCCCACCCGCTCGGCGGCGTGCTGGCCACCGGGGCCCACTGGTGGAAATGCACGTTCGGCGCGGGCACCGGCTGGGTGGAGGAATCGGTGCTGTTCAGCGGACACCGGCCGGCGGACTTCGACGGCGACCAGGACGTCGACATGGTGGACTTCGCCCACTTCCAGTCCTGCCTCACCGGCCGCACGCTGCCGGTCACCGATCCGGCCTGCATGAACGCCCGCCTGGACGCCGACGAGGACGCCGATTCGGAGGATACCGCGATCTTCCTGGGTTGTATGACCGCCTCCGGCCTTCCCGCGGCTCCCGGCTGCCGCTGAGCCACCCCGGCTGCAGCGGCCCGGCGCAGCACGCTCCGCCGGCGGCAGAAAGCCTCTTCCGCCGGCAAGAAACGGCCTGCGGCCGCTCCGGACGCCGCCGGGGCCCGCGCATGCTCCCGGTTCCGGAGGATCAGGTCTGCGGATCGTGGTCGTCGAAGGCCAGCGGACAGCCGTCGCACCGCGCCGTCGCCCGGCAATGCAGCTTGCCGACCTCGACCAGCAGGGCGTGGAACTCGTTGAACAACGCGGCATCCGCCGGCAGGCTCGACTCGAACAGCTCCTTGATCTCCTCGTAGTCGGCGGTTTCGTCGATCAGGCCGTGACGCCGCAGAACGCGGGCGGTGTAGGCATCGACCACGAAGGTCGGCAGGTTGCCGGCATACAGCAGGATCGCGTCGGCGGTTTCACGGCCGATGCCGGGCACCTCCAGCAGCGCCTCGCGCAGGGCCGGCAACGGCCCGGCGAACATGGCGTCCAGGTCGGCGTCGAACCTCTCCCACAGAAAGGCGACCAGCCCCTTGAGCCGCCGGGCCTTGACCCGGTACGTCCCGGCCGGGCGGATCAGTTCAGCCAGCGCCTCCACCGGCATGTCCCGCAGCTTCGCCCAGTCGATCGCCCCGGCGCGTTTGAGGTTCTCCACCGCCCGCTCGACGTTCCGCCAGGCGGTGTTCTGCGTCAGAACCGCGCCGATGATGACCTCCTCGCGCGATTCGGCCGGCCACCAGTGCTGCGGACCGAAAGCGTCCAGGAGGGCGTCGTGGAACTTCATCAGTCGCCGCCCGGTCGCCGAAGCCATGCCCCTGCTCCAGCCTCTCCACGGTGCCCCCCCAAAGTGCCGGCCGGCGGCCGGTCATCGGCGCGGGCCGGTGTCCTTGATCTCTCCGCGCCAACGCGCCAGACGGGCCTGCAGCACCTGGACCACCTGGGCGTACTGGGCGATCTCCGTCACGCTGAACGATTCGGCCGGATCGCGGTGCAGCGCGAAAACCATGGGTCCCAGGCCGGTGTAGTCGATCAGCTTGTACTGCCGGGTGACCAGTCCGCGCACCTGCTGGCGCAGCGGCGGGCCGTTGGGGGTCGCACTCTCCTCGCAGGCCAGAAAACGCTCGTCGGGCCATGAGCCGTCCGGGTTGGCGGCCAGGCCCAGCAGCGGTCTCCCGCAGACCCTGGCCGGCGGAGGCGCCCCGGCGACCGCCAGCATGGTCGGCGCGAGGTCCACCAGCGACACCACGCGGTCGATGCGCCGTCCGGGGGGCAGGCCCGGTGCCGCCAGGATCAGCGGCACGCGGATCATCTCGTCGTAAAAGAACGGCCCCTTGCCCAGCAGGCCCCGCTCGCCGAGGCAGATCCCGCTCTCGGCGGCGAAGACCACCGCGGTGTCGCGCCCGTGCCCGGCGGCCTCCAGGGCGTCCAGCAGCCGCCCGATGCAGCCGTCCAGGTGGGTGATCATCGCCAGGTACGCCGACCGCGCTCCCCGGAGCCCGGCCTCGCCGGCGCTGCGGAAGGCCGCGGCGGACGGATGCTGCGCAAGGTTGCCCTTGCGTTCGTGAGGCTGTCCGGCCGTGTCGGCCGGCAGTTCCAGGGACGCCGCGGGGTAGAGCCCTTCCGCGCCCGGCGGGGGCTCGGCCGGCAGCCCCGGGGCCGGATAGGCAACCCAGAGGAAGAACGGCCGGCCGGCCGGCGCCCGAACCGCCTCCATCGCCCGATCGGTCAGCCAGTCCGTCAGATGTCCTTCCGACGGGCCGCGGGTTCCGCGCACGTACGCCGGGCAGTTCATCCAGGTGAGCCCGGCCGGCTCGATGACCGCCGCCCCGTCAAGGGCGAACCCCGGTCTGCCGGGCTCCCGTCCGGCCAGGGCCCAGCGGCCGACGAATGTGCAGGCATATCCCGCGCGGCTCAGGCGGGTGGTGAAGGCGTCCAGGTCCGCACTCGCCGGCCGGCCGTCGGCAACCACGCCGTGTACCGGGGGATACAGGCCGGTCAGCACGGACGCCTGGGCCGGAGCCGCCTGCGGCGTGGGCGTGTAGCAC
>CAZSYS010000201.1:0-8401 GCA_964611365.1 uncultured Planctomycetales bacterium | reverse complement strand
CCCCAGGCCCCGCGGGAAGCGCTGGGTTCCGATGGCCAGGGGACGACCGGTCACGCTGCGGTTTTTCTGCAGTTCGCCCCACCCCTGGACGGCCGAGACCGGCTCGAGGCGGTCCAGGTAGACGCCGGCGATCCGCTCGATGGCCGGTTCCTCGCTGATGGAGGGGGTTTGCGGGTCGAGCAGTCGGCGGACCGGCAGCAGCTCCACCGATGCGCGTGCCAGGCCCGGCGGCGGAAGGGGGAACCCCCGGCCGGCGCCGGTCGGCTCGATCGAGCCGGTGCCGGCCTCGTCCAGAGGCCGCATCAGCCAGGCCGACCCCAGCAGGCTCTCATCGCGGGTCGTACGGATCACCGCCTCGATCTCCCACGAACCCTGGGGAACCGGCAGCACGTGCCATCGCCACTCGCGGGAGTGATTCGAGGATTGCGCCGCCGCCCAGCCCTCGATGGAGTCGATCGTCCAGGCTGCGACGGTCCGGCCGTTGACGCGAAAGACGGCCTCGATCTCCTCCACCGGCCGGTCGCCCTCCACCAGCAGGTAGACCTCCCAGCCGGGGGCCGGGCAGCGCCCGCGGATGCGGCTCGACCAGCGCAAACCGGGCGCGTGTCCGATCACGGTGTGGCGCTCGCCCAGAGGCTCCAGCCCGGTGTCGACCGGAACCACCAGGGCGGCGGCACTGTCGATGTGTTCCACCGCGACCTCGGCGGCGGCCGTTTCATGCGTCTCGGGGCCGGCCGGCGGAAGGTCCGCCGCGCGGGAGAGGTGGATCAGCCGGGTTTCGTAGGGGCCAAGGCTCGTGGCCAGCGGTTCTCCGGGATGGATCCGCGGCGCAAGAACACGGACGCGCGGATAGATCTGCACCGCCTGCAGCGGTCCGGGGTGGCCCTCCAGGCCGATGGTCGCCCCGTCCAGCGGCAGCGCGATGCGCTGGGGGGCGATCCACGGGTTCCGCAGGCAGACCACACCCTCGTCGCCGCGCCAATGGGCGTATCCGTAGACCTCCCGGGGCATGGACCTGACGGCGTGATACGGCGGCAGGCCGGCATCGCGCCAAGACGCAGGCCACAGGACGTGCGTCCGGGCCAGCAGGGTCTGGTGGCTGCGGGCCCACTGCATCAGCCCGGCCAGAAAGCGGCACTGATCTTCGTCGAGGTCACGGGGGTTGAGATAAAGGCTCAGAAATTGGTGTCCGCGGAGGACCGCGATCACGGCGTCGTTATAGAGCGGATCGGGCGACTGGTGGATGATGCCCAGCACCTCCTGGGCCCCGATCGGCACCGGCAACACGGCACCGTGCAGGCTGAAGAAGTCCCGCGAAGTGGTGTAGCTCTCGCGGTAGACCGGCGCGGGGACCACGCCGCGGGGCGCGTCGTCGCCGTACGGCCCGATGACCGAGTCGGCGTAGCGCAGCCACCACGGGCTGGCCTCATATCCGAAGCAGGTCGCTTCGATCCAGATGTCCGGACTCTCGCGGCGGACGGCCTGCATGATCTCGATGATTCCCTCGGCCTGGGCCTCGACGGACAGATCGCCGGGCAGGTGCCCGTGGCCGGTTTCGGGGCAGCGGTGTGAGTAGCCGTCGAACTTCATCTGGGCCAGACGGTATTGCCGCGTCAGGTCGCGAACGGCCCGCAGCGCCGCCTGCTGGTAGCGGGTGCCGGATGCGAGGCACATGAGGGGGGTTTTCTCGCCGGCCCAGGTGGGAGCCTCGTAGACCTCGTAGTCAACCGTCCGGGCCCAGTGGTTGTCGAAGGACGTCGGCGAATAGTAGTTGCTCGGCGACCACCACAGTCCCAGCCGGCTGCCCTGGCGGGCGAGGGCAGCCCCGAGCGGCGCGAAGCCCGCCGGAAACAGTTCGCGGTTGACTTCCCATACGGCCTGCGGCGCCGACCAGCCCAGGTCGATGGTATAGGAATCGATGTGGACCCCGAACGGCCGGCAGAGCCTGCGTTCGAGTTCCTCGATGAGCCGCAGCATGTCGGCCTGCGAGTACGGCGCCGGTGCGCTCCACCAGGAGTTGTAGTTGAAGTGCAGGCCCCGGCCCGGCCGCAGCGCCTCGATGCCGGCCAGGAACGTCTCCCGGACGCGGCCCGGCGGACAGACCCCGATGACCGCGTCCCGGCTGCGCCAGGAGGCCGGCAGATCGAGCCTCCTGCCCGGCATGTGCGCCACGATCACCTGGCCGTCCCGCGAGAACGTCTGACCGGCGGGGAACTCCAGACCGAAGAAGTACCGGTCGGTGAACAGCGGATGGCTCTGCCAGCCGGCATGCTGCCAGGTCACGGGCTCCGGGAGCGGCTCCTCCAGCAGCACCGCTTCCTCCAGCGTCAGCCGGGCGCTGTCGCCCGCGGCCGGCGAGGCCTCGAGGCGGCAGTGCTTGCGGACCAGGCCTCCCCGGCGGGGGATCTCGTAGACGGTCGTCAGCTTTGCCGTGGCCGGGCCGATCCGCTGCGGAGCGTAGCTCAGGACGATCTCGGACCCCGCGTCGGCCTGTCGCACCGACAGGCTCTGCGGTGCGAGGTCCGCGCCCCCCAGGCGGCCCTCGGCGAACTTCAGCCGCGGGGCGGTGGTCGACAGGCGCATTTGCCCACCGGCCTTGTGGACGAGCCGCATTGCCCGGGCCGGGACCTGCGGATCGAAAACCACCCGCAGACAGTCGTTTTCGATTCCGCCGCTGCAGCCGCCGGTCAGCAGAACGACGCCTGCCAGCAGGCCGATTCTCCGCCGGTCCGCTTTCCAGCGCCGCAAGGGTCGCTTCGGCACGGCTGGTCTCCAACCCACGGGGGATAAGGCCTGTCGTGGATGGCTCCGGCCGGGGATGTTATCCTGCCTTCTTCCGGGGGACAAGGTTTTCGGAGGCCGCCCATGCCGGCGCTCATCCGGATCACCATCGGCGACGAGGTATACGAGGCGGAACTCAACGACACGGGCACGGCGCGGCGGCTGGCGGCCGCGCTGCCGGTCGAGGCGGCCGTCGCGCGGTGGGGCGGAGAGGCCTACTGCACGACCGGCGTGGATGCCGATCCGGGCGATCCGACCCGGGAGGTCCTGGAAGCCGGAGAACTGGCTTTCTGGCCGGCGGGCCGGGCGTTCTGCATCTTCTGGGGACCGACCCCCGCCTCGCAGGGCACCGAGCCGCGGGCGGTGAGCCCGGTGGTACCGATCGGACGGATCCTCGGTGGCCTGGAGCGGTTGAACCGGACCTGTGCAACTCAGACGCTGCGCGTGGAACGGGCCGGGCCCGGTACCGTTTCCGTCGGCCGGAGGCCTGACGCCTGAACGCGGGAGCGGCCGGCCGGTCGGGCTTCCGGTGGGGTCTCCGTCCGGCAGCCTTCAGGAGTGAAACCAGCCGCTGAACAGGATCGCCCGGCGTGCGGAAGGCAAATGAGCCGCCCTGCATATTGACCCGGGCGTGCGTCCGGCGACAATCGCGGCGGCAGACGCTTGCGGCAGGGGCGTCTTTGGCTGCCTGTTCCCGCACGCACAGCAGGAGGACCGGTCATGCCGCAAACCACGAGGCGGACGCGACGCGAGGCACTGCGGATCATCGGCGGCACCGCGGTTGCGGTCGCCGGCGTCGGTCTGCGGCCCCGGGTCGCCCGCGGGGTGCTGGGAGCCAACGAGCGCATCCGCCTGGCGGTCATCGGCACCGGCGGCATGGGCACGCGGCACCTGGAGGCCCTGGCCGTCAACCCGCAATGTACCGTGGCCGTGGTCTGCGATTGTTTCAGGCCGCGCTTCGAGAACGCCGTGAGCGTGGTCGAGAAGCTCTCGGGCCGGGCGCCGGAGGGCCTGCAGGATTTCCGGCCGGTGCTCGACCGCCAGGACATCGATGCCATCTTCGCCCCGCTGCCGGACCACTGGCATCCGCTGATGACCATCCTGGCCTGCCGGGCGGGCAAGGACGTCTATGTCGAGAAGCCGGCCTCGCCGACAGTGGCCGAGGGCCGGGCGATGGTCGAGGCCGCGCGGCGCTACGGGCGTGTGGTCCAGCTGGGCACGCAGCAGCGGTCGATGACCATCTTCCAGGATGCGATCCGGCTCATCCACGAGGGCCGGCTGGGCCGCATCACCTCGGCGACCTGCTGGATCGGCAACAACGGCATGTTCATGAACGAGACCTTCACCGAGCCGCCGCCGGGGCTGGACTGGGATCTGTGGCTGGGGCCGGCGCCGTATAAGCCCTACTCGCCCGAGCATCACTACGGCTTCATGGGCTGGCACGACTACTGCCGCGGGGGCCAGCTGACCAACTGGGGCGTGCATCTGATGGACATCGTGCACTGGGGCATCGGCCAGGACCGGCCGCTTTCGGTGCAGGCCCTGGGCGTCAACCCCCGCGGCGGCGCCGGGGCCGACAATCACGACACCGCCGAGGTGCTGCTGGAGTACCGGGGCGTGACCGTCACCTGGGAGCAGCGCTACCAGCACCAGTACTACGGCCGGAGCTACGGCATCAAGTTCCAGGGCACCGAGGGTCAGCTGCTCATCGACCGCAACACCTTCGAGGTGCATCCGGCCGGCCTGGGGATTCCGCGCTACGAGGGCGAGCCCGAACGCAGCTGGGCTCATCCGCCGCATCACAACAACTTCTTCGACTGCCTGCGCAGCCGCAGGCGGCCGGCCGCCGACATCGAGCAGGGGCATCGCTCGACCACTGCCGTGCTGCTGGCCGGCATCGCCCTCAAGGTGAGGCGCAAGCTGATCTGGGACGCCGACAACGAGACCTTCGTCCGCGATGAAGAGGCCAACCGGTACCTCTCGCGGCCTTATCGGCCACCGTGGCACCTGTGAGCCCCGGAACGGCCCGAATGGAGGAGCCGACCGCATGAATCCCATGTTGCCCGACCGCATCGTCGGCCTGCTGGGCGGGGCGATCCTCGCGGCCTGCTGGGCCGTGCCGCTGCGGGCATCGACCGCCGACGCTCTCCTGGCCGACCTGGCCGGCCAGGATGAAACCGCCCGGGCTCTCGCCCGGCAGCTGCTGGTCCGGGAGGACCCCGTCGAGATCGCTCCCCGGCTGGCCAGAATGCTGGAGGACGAGAAGCTGCCGGTGCGTTCGGCGGCCTTCATGACCCTGGCCGACATCGCCAATGAGCTGGCGGTTCCCGGTCGTCAGCGGGAACGCGCCGAGGTCGCCGGCATCCTGGCGGCACGGCTGACGCCCGAGGCCTCCGCCGACCTCAAGCAGCGCGTCCTCCGCCTGCTGGTCGTGGCCGTGCCCGCCGGATTCGACGTCGCCCCCATCGCCGCGCTGCTGGCGGATCCCGGGCTTCGCGAGCCGGCGCGGGCCTGTCTGGTCGAAATGGGCACGCCGGAGGCGGCCGAGACGCTCTGCCGCTTCCTTCCGCAGGCCGCGGCGGCGTTCCAGCCGGCGATCCTGCACGGCCTGGGGCAGATGCGGGACATCCGTTGCATCGAGCCGGTCCGGCAGCTGCTGTCCTCCGAAAACCCCGAGGTTCGGGCGGCTGCGGCCCTGGCCCTGGCCTGGACCGGCGACCCGTGGCTGCTGCCGGAGGTCCAGGCGGTCCTTGCCGCTGCCGACGCGGCGACGCGCCGCGACGCGACCGACGCCCTGGTACGGCTCGTGAACCGGATCGAGCAGCGCGGCGGAAACCGGGAAACCGCGGTGGCCGGCTATCGGGAGATGCTCGCGGCCGCCGATCCGGTTTTGAGGGAAGCCGGCCTGGCGGGACTGGGGCGGATCGGCGACGGCAGCTGCGTGCCGGCGATGCTGGAGGCCGTGAAGGCCTCCGACAATCCCACCCGCCTGGTCGGTATCGCCGCCCTGCGGGATATGCGGGGGGTGGACGTGACCCGGGCGATCGTGGAGGCCTATCCGGGGCTGGAAACCTCCCTGCAGCCGGCCATGCTTGCGGTGCTGGCGGCCAGGAAGCACCCGCTGGTGGCGGGGATCCTGAAGGACGCGGCGCAATCGCAGGATCCGGCGACGCGCCTGGCCGGCCTGAGCGGCCTGGCCGAAGCCGGGCTGGCCGAGGGGATCGACCTGCTAATTGCGGCCGCACGCGGCGGCGGGGAGGCCGAGAAACCGGTGGCCCGTGCCGGGCTGATCACCGTGGCCGAGGCTTTGCGGGCGCAGGGGGCGCAAGGCTGTGCGGAGGCGGGCCGGGCCTGTCTGGCGGCGTGGGAGGTGGCCGATCCGGCTGACCGGGAGTTTCGCCGGCGTGCCCTGGCCGGCCTGACGGCCTGTCCGATCCCCCAGGCCTTCGAGGCGGTCAAGGCTGCCGCGGCCGATTCGGCCCTGAGCGATCAGTTTCCCGCGCTGGTCCTGGCCGTCGGCGGGGCGTTGACCGCCGCGGACCGCAAGGCCGAGGCCCTGGAACTCTACGAGCTGCTCCGGGCGGCACGGCCGGCGACCGAGGTGATGGCCGAGCTGGCCAGGGCGATGCACGCCGCCGGCGCCGAGGTCGATCTGCGGGGACTACTGGGCACGGTGACCCGCTGGTGGGTCGTCGGGCCGTTTGAACTGGGCGAGCAGAATGCCGGGTGGGACACGGCCTGCGTGGGCGAGCCGGAGGTCAGCCTGGTCGCACGGTACATGAGCGGCAAACGGCGTGTGGCCTGGACCAGGGTCGTCACCGACGATCCCGGCGGTATCGTCGATCTCCGCAAGGTCGTGGCGGACACCGACCGGGCCGTGGCCTACGCTTACACGGAGATCGAGCTGCCGGAGGCGGTGGACGCGGTGCTGCTGGTGGGCACGGACGACAGCGAAAAGCTGTGGGTCAACGGCCGGCTGGTCCATGACCGGTTCGTGGCCCGTGCGTTGACCGCCGACGAGGATCGGATTCCGGTGAAGCTGCAGGCCGGGACCAACCGCATCCTGATGAAGGTCTGGCAGAACGTGATGGGCTGGGCCTTCTGCATGCGGATCGTGGACGGAAACGGGCGGGCGCTGGCCTTCACGCAGAAGGATGGCTGAGGGAGTGCGAGGATGCGGATCGGCGGCCTTGCGGCGGCGGCGTGGTTTTTGCTGGCATCGGTTGCGGCGGTCCCGGCGGCCGAGCCGTTGAGGTTCGAACGCAGCCGGATCGGCGATGTGACTTACGAGGCCGCATCGGTGTTCGATGTCGACCGCGACGGAGCGCTGGACATCGTCTGCGGGGGCTGCTGGTTTCCGGGACCGGACTTCCGCCGCCCGATCCGGATCGCGGAGGTCATGCGGGTGGACGACTACTACGACGACTTCTCCGACTACCCGCTGGACGTCAATGGCGACGGCTATGAGGACATCATCACCGGCGGATGGTGGGGGGGGACGCTGCGGTGGCGGGAGAACCCCCGCGGCCGGACCGCCGGCTGGAAGACGCACGACATCGACCGGTGCGGCAACATCGAGACCACGCGTTTCTGGGACGTCGACGGTGACGGGCACGTCGAGGTGGTGCCCAACGCCGGCGGGAAGGTGGCGGTGTACCGGCTGGTGCGCGGTCCGGACGGCCGGGGCACGGGAGCGTTCACCCGGCATGTGATCAAACCCGACGGCTGCGGGCACGGGCTGGGCTTCGGGGACGTCAACGGCGACGGGCGCGGCGACTTCATCGTGCCGGACGGCTGGCTCGAGGCCCCGGCCGATCCGTTCGCTGGCCGCTGGGCCTGGCATCCGGAGTTCAGCCTCCAGACGGCGTCGGTTCCGATCCTGGTGCATGACGTCAACGAGGACGGCCGGGCGGACCTGATCGTCGGGGCGGCGCACGACTACGGTCTGTGGTGGTACGAGCAGCGGGTTGACGCCGCCGGCGGGCGGCAATGGATCCGGCACGAGATCGACCCCGACCGCTCGCAGTATCACGACCTGGCGCTGGCCGACATCGACCGCGACGGCCGGCTCGACCTGGTCACCGGCAAACGCTATCGGGCGCACCAGGAGCACGATCCGGGGTCGCTGGACCCGGTGGGGCTCTACTGGTTCCGTATCGATCGGGGGCGATTCGTGCGGCGCACGCTGGATTACGGCCCGGCCGGTCGGGCCAGCGGGGCGGGCATCTATCTGTGGATCGAGGATATCGACGGCAACGGGTGGCCGGACATCATCGCGCCGGGCAAGGAGGGGCTGTTTCTGTTCCGAAACCTCGGTCCGCCTCCGGCCCGCTGAGCCGGAACCGGCGTTCCCCGGTCATGGGGAGGTCAAGGACTGAGCTGCAAAGCGACAAAGGACACGAAGTGTGTCCTCCGCAGCCGCGAAGCACCGTAGCGGCCGGCGCCCCTGCCGGCCGTCTCCCCCTGCCGGCCGGGAGCATGGGTCCGCGGCCCGGGTACCGGCTGTACCGCGTGGCGTCCCTGCCGCCGTTCGATGTGACCACCAGCTTCGCACGGGTCATGCGAAGCGCCGTAGATGGGGATGAAGACCCGTTGCTCCGGCTGGTAAAACAACCAGCCT
>CAZSYS010000200.1:0-8465 GCA_964611365.1 uncultured Planctomycetales bacterium | reverse complement strand
GTTCTTGACGCATGGAGAATACCCTTTGCCGGACGACTCGACGGCCAGCCCGTTCACGCAGCACACTCTGGCCAACGGCCTGCGGGCGGTGGTGGAGGTCATGCCCGACGCGGATTCCGCGGCCTGCGGCTTCCTGGTGCGGACCGGTTCGCGCGACGACCCGGCGGACATCGCCGGCGTGGCTCACTTCCTCGAGCACATGATGTTCAAGGGCACGGCGCGGCGGACGTGGGAGCAGATCAACATCGCCTTCGACGAGATGGGCTCGTTCTACAACGCGTACACCAGCCGCGACCGCACATTCTACCACGGCTGGGTGCCCAGGGACGCTCTGGAGGCCCAGATGGAGCTGCTGGCCGACATGATGCGCTCCACCCTGCCGCCGGAGGAGTTCGAGACGGAGCGGAACGTCGTTCTCGAGGAAATCGCGATGGCCGGCGACGAACTGAGCTCCTGCGCTTATGACTTCCTCTACGAGCAGGCCTGTCCGGGTTCCAGCCTGGCCTGGCCGGTGCTGGGGCGGGAATCGACGATCGCGGGCATGGATCGCGATCGCATGGTCGAATACTTCCGGCGGCGGTACGCGCCCAACAACCTGGTGTTCCTGGCCGCCGGGGACATCGACCCGGACGCGGTGCTGGCCCGGCTGGAGTCGCTGGCCGGCGACTGGGAGCCGGTCGATCCCGGGCCGGGCTCACCGCCGCCGGTGCTGCGCTGCGGGCGGGCGGCGCGGCAGATCGAGCGTTTTCATCAGCAGGCGGTGATGCTGGCTTTCCCCTCCGCTCCGGCCGCCCACCCGCTGGCCGAGGCCGCCGAGGCCGCCGCGGCGGTGCTGGGAGGCAATAACTCGCGTTTCTACTGGAACATCGTCCAGCAGGGGCTCTGCACCCGCGCGGGCTGCTTCCACGACGACTACGCGGACTTCGGCGTGATGGTCATGTACGCGCTGTGCGAGCCGGAGCACTGCGAGGCGGTGCTGGAGGCCATGCGCCGCGAGGCCGCGAACCTGGCCGGCGGGGGCGCCGAGCCCAAGGAGCTTCAGCGCGTCCGGAACCTGCGCCGCACGTCGCTGGCCAGCGAGTCGGAGGCCCCGTATTATCGCCTCAACCAGCTGGTCGAGGACCTGCACTATCACGGCGGGCCGCGGACCGGCGCCGCCCGGCTGGCCGCGGTCGACGAGGTGGACGACGCCCGTCTGGCGGAGTGCCTGCGGTCTTTTCCGATCACCGGGGAAGGCCTGCTGGTGGGGGTGGGCCCGCGGGCCTGGCCCGGGTGAGGCCGGGGGGTTGCCGCGCCGGCCGGCCGGACGGGATGCCTGCGGATGAATCTGCCCCCTGAGTTCGCCGACCCCCCGCCGTCGGGCGGATGGGCGCGTCCGGTGGAGTCCGGCGCGGCGACCGCGGCCATGGTGGTGCCGGTGGGGACCGCCCGACCGGTGCAGCGCATGCCGATGCGGATGTCGGCCTGGCGGGCGCTGCTGGAGCTGATCCTGGTGGCCCTGGGCGGGGCGGGCGGACTGGTGATCACGGCCGCCGGATCAGTCTTCTGGCGACCGGCGGACGACCGCTGGGTCACGCTGGCCACCAGCGGCGGGGCGGGCCTGTTCGCGCTGGCCACCTGTCTTCTGCTGCTGCGTCTGGCCGGGCACAGGCCGCGGACCATCGGCTGGCGTTTTGACCGGGTGTGGGCGGACGTGGGCATCGGCCTGGCGTCGCTGGTGCTGGCCGACGTGCTGCTGGTTCTGGTGGTCGTGTCGCTGACGGTCGCGTGGCCGGAGCTGCTGGAGGACCCTTACGCCTCGCAGCGCGCGGTGCGGGAGACGCTTCCGGCGATGACCTGGCCGCAGATCGTTCTGGTCATGCTGGGGGTGGTGATCTGGGAAGAGGTCGTGTTCCGCGGCTTCCTGCTGACCCGGCTGCGGGCCCTGACCGGCCGCTGGTGGGCGGCGGTACCGCTGTCGGCCGTGCTTTTCGGGCTGGCCCACGGCTACCAGGGGCCGCTGGCGGTGGTCATGATCGCGGTGCTGGGCACGGTTCTGGCCCTGCTGGCCGTCTGGCGGCGCAGCCTGCTGCCGGGCATGACCCTGCACCTGGTGAACAACCTGATGTTCATGGCCCTGCTGCGTCTGCAGGAGAGCCTGGAGCACTCGTCCCCCTGAGGCCCGGCCGAAGGGCATCGACGCCCGCCGCGACGTGGCGTACATTGGCGCCGCCATGGCCGATCCCAGCAACCCGTCCGCCGACAGCCTGACCCCGGCCATGCGGCAGTACGCCGAGCAGAAGGCCGCCGTGCCGGATGCCCTGCTGCTGTTCCGCATGGGCGACTTCTATGAGACGTTCTACGAGGACGCCCGCACGGCCGCCAGCGTGCTGGGCATCGCCCTGACCTCCCGGGGCAAGGATCGCAGCGGCGAGGCCGTGCCGCTGGCCGGGATCCCCTATCACGCCCTGGACAACTACCTCCGCAAGCTGGTCGCCGCCGGCTGCAAGGTGGCGATCAGCGAGCAGGTGGAGGATCCGCGGCTGGCCCGGGGGGTGGTCCGGCGGGAGATCGTGCGCATCGTGACCCCCGGCACGCTGACCGAAGACGCGCTGCTGGAGCGGCAGGCGGACAACTACCTGGTGGCGGTCTGTGCGCGGAAGGACGAGGTCGGGCTGGCGTTCGTGGACCTGTCCAGCGGGGTGTTCTGCGTTCAGCGGACCGAGCCGCGGGACCTGGCCGACGAGCTGGTGCGGCTGGGGCCGGCGGAAGTGCTGCTGCCGGAGAGCCGCATCGACGCGGCCGACCCCGTGGCCGCCCGGGTGGAGGCGCTGACCGGGGCCGGCGGGCCGCTGGCCGGTGCGGCCGTGTCGCGGCGTCCGGCCCACGTGTTCGACCCGTACCAGGCTCACCGGCGGCTGCTGGAGCACTTCCGGGTGGCTTCGCTGGAGGGGTTCGGTTTTCCGGGCATGGACGCCTCGCTGTGTGCCGCCGGGGCGGTGATCGACTACCTGGCCGAGACACAGAAGACCGCGCTGCGGCACATCGTCGCCCTGCGGCGGCGCGAGCCGGCGGATTTCGTGGGCCTGGACGAGGCCACCTGGCGTTCGCTGGAGATCGAGCGCACGCTGCGCGGGGGGCAGTCCGCCGGGTCGCTGCTGTCGGCTGTGGACCGGACCTGCACGGGCATGGGGGCCCGCTGTCTGCGACGCTGGCTGGCGGCGCCGCTGCGCGATGTGCATGCCATCCGGGCGCGGCAGGATGCCGTGGCGGCGCTGGTCGCCGAGCCGCACGTGCTGGCCGGCCTGCGCGGGGTTCTGCGGCGGCTGGCGGACATCGAGCGGATCACCGCCCGGCTGGGCGTGGGGCGGGCCTCGCCGCGGGACATGGCCTCGCTGGCCGGCACGCTGCTGGCGGTCGAAGAGGCCGGCGGGGTGCTGGACGGGGCGGCCGGGCTGGGGGTCGCCGGTCAAAGCGCGCTACCGCCCTATCTGGCCGACCGCCGGCAGGCCTTGGTCGGCCTGACGGAGCTCGGCAGGACCCTGTCGGCCGCCCTGGCGCCGACGCCGCCGCTTTCGCCTTCCGAGGGCGGGGTGATCGCCGACGGCCACGACGCGGAGCTGGACCGTCTGCGGGCGATCGGCTCGGGCGGACAGCAATGGCTGGCGGACTTTCAGGCCGCCGAGATCCGGCGCACCGGCATTCCCTCGCTGAAGGTCGGCTTCAATCAGGTGTTCGGCTACTACATCGAGATCACCCACGCCCACCGCCAGCGGGTGCCGCCGGACTACGTGCGCAAGCAGACGCTCAAGAACGCCGAGCGCTACATCACCGACGAGCTCAAGCGGCACGAGACCGAGGTGCTCACCGCCCGCGAGCAGGCCATCGCCCGCGAGATCGCGCTGTTCGAGCAGCTGCGCAACCTGGCCGCCGAGCACATTCCCGCGCTGCAGCGGCTGGCGACGGCGGTGGCGGAGGTCGATGTCGTCGCCGGGCTGGCCGAGCTGGCCGACAAGCGCCGCTACGTGCGGCCGGAGTTCGTCAACGAACCGGTGCTGGAGATCAGCGACGGGCGTCATCCGGTGCTGGAGCAGTCCCTGGCCGAGAAGTTCGTGCCCAACGACTGCCGGCTGGGGCTGCCGCCGCCGGAGGAAGCGGCCGGCGGGCGCCGGGCTCCCGAGACGCTGGTCATCCTCACCGGGCCGAACATGGCCGGCAAGAGCACCTACATCCGCCAGGTGGCCCTGCTGACCCTGCTGGCCCAGACCGGCAGTTTCGTGCCCGCCGGGGCGATGCGCCTCGGGCCGGTGGACCGCATTTTCGCCCGGGTGGGCGCGGCCGACGACATCAGCCGCGGGCAGTCGACCTTCATGGTCGAGATGACCGAGGCGGCCAACATCCTGCACAACGCCACGGGCGACAGCCTGGTGGTGATCGACGAGCTGGGGCGGGGCACGAGCACCTTCGACGGGCTGGCCCTGGCCTGGGCGATCGCCGAGCGGCTGGCGGGGAGCATCCGCTGTCGGACGCTGTTCGCCACGCATTATCACGAGATGACCCGCCTGGAGGAGGACATGCCCGGCGTGATCAACTGCAACGTGGCGGTGCGCGAGTGGGAGGATCAGATCGTCTTTCTGCACCGCATCGTGCGCGGCGGCACGGATCGCAGCTACGGGCCGCACGTGGCCAGGCTGGCCGGCGTTCCGGAGGAAGTCATCGCCCGCAGCCGGGTGTTGCTGGAGGCGCTGGAGGCCGGTCGTTCCGCCCCGCCGGCGGCCGCGCGTTCACGGGAGACCGATCGACCGGCGCGGCAACTGCTGCTGTTCGACGACCCGGCCGAGGAGATCCTCCGCGAACTGGCGGCCATGGACCCCGACCGCACCACGCCGGTGGAAGCCTTAGCCGCCATCGATCGCTGGCGCAGGCAGCTGGGCCGGCGGTGAGGCGGGCCCGGGCGGCGGGCAAGGGCTGCGCCCGAAGCAAGCTCCTGCCGGCGGTCCGGAACCGCTCGCGCGTATCCCGCCGGCGCTTACTCCCTTCCAAGCTCGCGGATGCGTTCCATGAGCAGGTCGGTCAGTTCGGCCACCTCCCGGCGGCCGGGCCGGGACGCCGGCTGGCGGTCGGGCCGGATCGGTCGGCCGAACCGGACCTCCGCGCGGTGCCGGCGGAAGAAGGTTCGGGCCACGCGGCCGTCGTAGCGGACGCCGGAAATGTGTGCCGGCACGATGGTCGCGGCGGCGCGCAGGGCCAGCAGGGCCGCACCCTCCTTGGGGCGGACCTCCTGCCCGGGGCGGGGGATGCCGCCCTCGAGGAACACCCCCACCGCCTCGCCGGCCGCCAGTCGCCGCAGGGCGATCCGCGCCGCGGCGGCGTCGTGGCCGTCGCGGCGGACGGGAATGCAGCCGATCATGCCGGTCAGATGGCGGAAGATCGGCAGATCCGCGTATTCTCTGGCGATCATGAAGCCGATGACCCGGCAGGGCGTGCAGGCGATCAGCAGCAGGGGGTCGATCGGCGAGGTGTGGTTGCAGACCAGCACCACCGGCCCCTCGGCCGGGACGGTGCACGGGCCCCGGCGGCGGAGGCGGAACCAGAAGCGGCAGTAGAACTCGTTGAGATTCCACCAGAAGCGCCGCCGGCCGCGGATGGGCCCGCGTCCCAGGCGCACGACCATCGACGCCACCGCCGCCGCCAGCACAATGCCGGCCACGGCCAGCATGATCCATCCCAGCCAGGCGTCGATGCCCGGCCAGGGCACGAGCCCCAGCAGGCCGGTGGCCAGCAGCAGTCCGCCGATGCTGACCAGGTCGGTGAGCCCGAACACCCGTCCGCGCAGGCGGTCGGGGACGATGCGCTGCATCAGGGCGTTGTAGCTGGTCATCACCCCGGCGCTGAACATGCCGGCGAGCACCACGGCCGCGGCCCCGAGGTGGTGGGCGGCGCCGGCCGAGAGCCGGGGGCTGCCGGAGAGGCGGTCCAGGGCGGTCAGGGCGATCACGCCGACGGCCGCGGAGACTCCGGCCAGCGACCAGGTGATGGCGATGTCGCCGCGGAGGGCGTCGCCCAGCAGGGTCAGCACCAGCGCGCCGGTCAGCAGCCCCAGCCCCAGGAATCCCTGGAAGATGCCGATATCGGTGTAGCGGTCGCGTTCGTAGGCGTGGTGCACCAGGGCGGGCATCATGCTTCGGACGGCCGCGCCGCAGCTCCAGACGACCACGGCCACGAGCATGAGCTGGATCACGCGGCGGTGCTGCCGGACGTAGGTCACCGCCTCGACCAGGGCCCCGGGGCCTCCGGCGGCCGCCGCCGGGCGAGGCCCGCGGCCGATCATCAGGAGGCAGACGGCGCTGGCCAGGAACGTGCCGGCGTCGACCATGAACGAGACCCGCGGAGGGAAGTGGTCGGCCAGCTTGCCGCCGATGACCACCGCGACCATGGTGGCGATCACGCCCAGCCCGCTGGTCATGGCGTTGGCCCGCACGAGCTGGTCCTGGCGGATAAGCGTGGGCAGCAGCGCCGAGCGGGCCGGCGAGAACAGGGCCGCGAAGATCCCCACGAGCATCAGGGGCACGAACGCCCCGATGTTTCCGAAGCGGCCGAACACCGCCAGCAGGTGGGCAAAGTTGACCATCAGCCCGGCGCGGATCAGGTCGGCGGCGATCATGATGCCGCGGCGGGGCAGGCGGTCGGCGAGCATGCCGTTGACCGGTCCGGCGAGGAAGAACGGCAGCATGAACATGAAGTTCATCAGCGCCTGCAGGCGGGTCATGTTCGCCGACTCCATGGCCCCCATCCACTTGAGCACCGCCATCTCGGAGATGTGGTCCCCCATGGCGCTGATGCCGTAGGCCGCCCACAGCAGGAGGAAGGCGCGGTTACGCAGCAGCGCGGCGGGCGGCGAACTGGGACGCATGCGGGACAAGCCGGCGGCCTCCGCTGAACCGACCCCGGGGGCAGTCCAGGAGAACGGCGTCATTCTAGTTGGAGGTCGCCGATCTGGCGACGCACCCGCGGGCGGTCGCCGCCGGGACGGTCATTCAAACATGCCGGCGGGGATGTCGTCGGGGGTGATGCGGGCGAGCACGACCGGGCGGTCCTCGACGGCCATCTGCACCTCGGCGGCCACCTGCTCGCTGCAGGCGATGACCGCCTGTTCCATCGTGTCGAAGGTCCCGGTGGCGACCGGCGGGGATTCGCAGAAGGCCTGCCAGCGGTTCCGGTCGCAGACCAGCTGGATGGGCACCGGCGTCTGGATCGCCAGGGCGTTGGCCACCTGGTCGACCTCGATGGTGAGATTCACGCGGAAGGCCATCTTTGTCCACCCCGAGGATGGCGCCCGGTCCACAAGGCCGGACCGGGGGCCCGGTCGCGCGCGGCCCAACTTCTGATCGGTCAAAAACGTGGCCGGATGAACCAAAAAACGGCCCGCCGCCCGCGCGCAGGCGGAGAACCGTCGCGGGGTCTGGCCGGTGCGACCTGTCGGAAGGCTTGCGCCTGCGGCGCGGCGGAACTGTGATCCGCCCGGCGGTGGGTTCTCGCCTCTTGCCGCCTCGACATCCACCCTGGCCGGGCGGATAATCCCCCGGGCCGGGAGGCGATCGTGATCGACCTGCGCAGCGACACCGTGACGCGTCCGACTCCTGCCATGCGCAAGGCCATGGCCGAGGCACCGGTGGGCGACGACGTGCTGGGCGATGATCCGACGGTCGCGGCCCTGGAAGAGGAGGTGGCCGAGGTGCTGGGCAAGCCGGCGGCGGTTTACATGCCCTCCGGCACCATGACCAACCAGTCGGCCATTCGGGCGCACACCGAGCCGGGCGACGAAATCATCGTGGAGGCCGAGGCCCACGTCTACTACTACGAGTCCGGCGCCCCGGCAGCCCTTTCCGGGGTGATGTGCCGGCTGGTGTCCGGCGACCGGGGCATCTTCACCGCCGCGCAGCTGCGGGCGGCCCTGCGGCCGGCCAATCCGCATTTTCCGCGGACCCGCCTGGTGTGCATCGAGAACACCCACAACCGCGGCGGCGGGTCGGTCTGGCCGGTCCAGACCGTGACCGAGGTGGCGCAGGCCGTCCGCCAGGCCGGGTTGCGGCTTCACCTGGACGGCGCCCGGCTCTGGAACGCCGCGGTGGCCGCGGGTGTGCCCGAGCGTGTCTACGCCGCCTGTTTTGACTCGGTGAGTGTGTGCTTCTCCAAGGGGCTGGGCGCGCCGGTGGGTTCGGCGCTGGCCGGCGAGGCCGATTTCATCGCCCGGGCCCGTCGTTTCCGCAAGCAGTTCGGCGGCGGCATGCGTCAGGCGGGCATCATCGCCGCCGGAGCCCTCTACGCCCTGCGTCACCACCGCCGGCGGCTGGCCGAGGACCACGCCCATGCCCGGCGGCTGGCCGAGGCGCTGGCGGGCATGTCTGGCATTCAGCTGGACCCGGCGACGGTGCAAACCAACATCGTGGTCATGCAGGTGACGCGCGGGACGGCGCCGGAGGCGT
>CAZSYS010000199.1:0-8546 GCA_964611365.1 uncultured Planctomycetales bacterium | reverse complement strand
AGGTGGCCCAGTTTCACCCGCCCCGACCTGGTCCAGTTTGCCCGCCCGGCGACACATCGTATCCGGCGCGCGACGGTTTTCCGTCCAAGAGCTGTTTTCACCTCTTTCAGCTTCTGAACCGCTGGCAGATTTCGTATTCACCTGACCGATAAATGATACAGCCGCGGAAAACGGCCATCAGGCATTTACTCCGACTGACGGTGTGGCACAGGTGCCCGGACGGCGCGGTCACGGGCACCAGGTTCGGCCCGACCGGCCGGGCGATGAGCACGGTTTGGCCGGCGGCGACGTGCGAGGCTTCCTGAGTTCGTGGTTCCCGTGCCGTCTGGGGCTCAAGAGGCGATGGGGCATGCAGGCGTCAGGTTGCCGAAGGCGTTGCATTCTCTGGGGCTTGCGCGAGCGGTCAGGGTCCGGCCAGGCAGGCTTGATGTGCTGCGGGCCTGGGTTCCGTGTCTGCTGGTCCTGCAAGCGCCGGTTTGGGCGTCTGAGGATGTCGGCGGAAGCCCAGCGGTGGGGGACGAGCTGGCGGATATTGAGTTGCTGAGCATGGAAGTGCCGGTGGTGGTGACGGTGGGTCGCCGGGTGCAGCAAGCCTGGGAGATTCCCGGCGCCGTCAGCGTGATCACGGCCGAGGATATCCGGGCCTCAGGTGCACGGAGCGTTCCGGACGCCCTGCGGCTGGTGCCGGGCGTGGACGTGGCCGACCTTTCGTACAACGTCTACGCGGTGGCGCCGCGGGGCATGCACGGCGTGCTGCCGCGCGAGTCGCTGGTGCTGGTCGACGGGCGGCAGCTGTTCGACTCGATGTACGGAGCGACGCTGTGGGGCGGCTGGCCCTTCCAGCTGGAGGACATCGAGCGGATCGAGGTGGTCCGCGGGCCGGCCGGCGTGACCTGGGGAGCCAATGCGGTCAACGGCGTGATTAACATCGTGACCCGGGACCCGCGCGACCAGCAGGGCCTGACGGTCACCGGCATGGGCGCCTCCCGGGGCAGCAGCCGCGAGCACCTCGGGTACGGCTTCAGCGACGGGCGGCTGCGGATGCGGGTTTCCGGGGAGCACGAGGGCAGCGACGGCTTTCTGAAGGGCGGCTCGTTCCTGCGGTCCAACGACGACGAGCTTCAGCAGGGCAAATTCGGCGCGCACGCGATTTTCGAGGCGACGCCGGACGACACGCTGACGTTGTCGGCCGGCCACTCGATCGCTGACGGGGGATTTCCGACGGCGCCGCTGGCCGGCTTTCTGAAGCGGCATGACGCCGACGCGATCGCCACCTACGCGATGGGCCGGTGGGAGCACCGCATCGACGCCGACGCCAGCCTCTTTGTCAACGCCTATTTCAATGATTACTACGAGTGCCCGGCCGCGCCGGTGATCAACTACCGCTACCAGCAGTACGCGCTGCAGCTGGGGCACGTGTTCACGCCGGGCGACGGCCACACCGTCACCTGGGGGATCGATTCGCGGGCCGACGCCCTGGATGCCGGCTTCGCCGATCCGCAGATGCTCCGCAGGGACCGTGTGGGGACGGGCATTGTCGGGCTCTACGTTCAGGACGACTGGGAGTTCGCGCCGCGCTGGAGCCTGAGTCTCGGCGGGCGGATCGATTACGAGTTCTACGGCGGCTTCGAGCCCAGCGGGCGGGCGGCATTGTCCTACGAGCTGACCGAGACTTCCCGGCTGTACGCCAGCGTCGCCCGGGCGTTCCAGATGCCGCCGGTCGGCACCCGCTTCGTCGACTTCCCGGTGGGCGACGGGCTGGGCTGGTATTCGTCGGACCAGGACGTCGATGCCGAGCATCTGATCGCCTGGGAGGTCGGCTACCGGGCGAAGTTCTTCGGCCGGCTGGAGACCAACCTGGCGGCCTATGCCCACCAGTACCGGGATCTCACCGCTCAGGTGCGTTCACTGGGTCCGCCGGGGCTGCTTCACTACCACTTCCGCAACGCCTACGACGCGACCAGCTACGGCGTCGAGCTGGACGCCCGCTACCGGTTGACCGACCGGTGGACGCTGCTGGGGCACTACACGTTCCAGCGTCTGGAGGACGAGGGCGATTACCTCGTGGACCAGACCGATACGCTGCTTCCGCCGGCCCACAAGTTCATGGTCGGCACGCGGTACAGTCCGCTGGACGACCTGCACCTTTCGGCCCATCTGTACTACGTGGACGACAGCGCCGGGCCCGACCCGACGATCCCGCTGCTGGAGCGGCGGATCGGAGCGTATTTCCGGCTCGACCTGCGGGCCGAGTACGAGTTCTGGGAGGACCGGGCGTCGGTGGCCGTGGGCGTGCGGAACCTGCTGGACGGGCACCATCTGGAGGCGACGACGCTGTTCCAGAACGTCGCCGAGGTGCCGCGGATGGTCTACGCCGAGATGCGGATGCGGATCGAGTGAAGGGGCGCGGGGAAGTCGGACGGAATCGCCGGATATGGACTCAGCAGACACCGGCAGGCCGGCCGGCGGGGTCGAGGGGCGGCGTGGTGCGTCGTCCGGCGCCACCTGGTGGCTGGTCGCGGCGGTCATCCTGGCCGTCGCCTCCGGTCCGTCCCGGTCCATCGGCCAGGCGCCGGCCGGTGAGATGACCCCGGAATCGGCTCCGGCCCCCGATGAACAGGAACTGGGCGATATCGACCTGCTGACGCTGGAGGTGCCCACGGTCGTCACCGCCTCGCGTCGCCGGGAGAAGGTTTCAGGGGTTCCGTACGCCATCAGCGTGATCACGGCCGAGGACATCCGGGCGGCCGGGGCCCAGAGTGTGCCGGATGCGCTTCGGCTGGTGCCGGGCGTGGACGTAAGCCTGCTGTCGTACAACACGGCGGCGGTCGGCATCCGCGGCAACCACGGCCTGCTGACGCGCAACCTGCTGGTGCTGGTGGACGGCCGGCAGATCTTCGATTCGATCTTCGGCGGCACGCTGTGGGGCGGCTGGCCGTTCCTGCTGGAGGACATCAAGCGGATCGAGGTGATCCGCGGCCCCGGCGGCGTAACCTGGGGGGCCAACGCCGACGGCGGGGTTATCAACATCATCACCCGCGACCCGGGCGAGCAGCAGGGGCTCACACTCTCGGGGATGGGCGGCTCGCGGGGCTCCAGCCGTCAGTACGCCGGGGTCGGATTCAGGGACGAGAAGCTGCGGGCCCGGGTCTCGGGCCAGTACCGGGGCTCGGACGGCTTTCTGAAAGGCGGATCGTTCCTGCGTCCGCTGGACGACTACGTGGACCAGGGGTCGTTCAACGCCCACGCGGTCTACGAGGCGGGCCGGGACGACACCCTGACCCTCTCGGCCGGGCATGCCCTGACGTACGGGGGGCTGCCGGCGGCGCCGCTGGCCAGTTTCCTGACCACTCAGGAGGCCACCGCCTACGGCACCTTCCTGCTGGGTCGGTGGGAGCACCGGATCGAGGATGATAACACTCTGACGCTGACGGGCTACTTCAACGACTATTACGAGTGCCCGGCGGCCAAGGCCATCGACTACCGCTACGATCAGTTCGCTTTGCAGGTCGGCCACACCTTCAAGCCGGCCGAGGATCACACCCTCACCTGGGGCATCGACACGCGGGCGGACATCCTGGACGCCCACTATGCCGATCCGGGCATGCTGACGGAGGATTACCTCGGCACCGGCATCGTCGGGGCCTACGTCCAGGACGACTGGGTCTTCGCGGACCGCTGGAAGCTCAGCCTCGGCGGGCGGATCGACTACGAGTTTTACGAGGGGTTCCAGCCCAGCGCGCGGGCAGCGCTGGCTTACGAACCGGCCGACGACATGCTGATCTGGGCGGCGGTATCCCGGGCCTTCCAGGTGCCGCCGGCGGGTTCGCGGTTCCTCCAGACGCCGCTGGCCGACGGGCTGGCGTACATCACCTCCGACCGGCGGGTGAGCTCGGAGATCCTGACGGCCTGTGAGGTGGGCTGGCGCGGCCGGTTCCACGAGCGGCTGCAGGCCGGGGCGGTGGTCTACTGCCACCACACCGAGGACCGCACGATCCTGAGAATGCTTCCCGGTCCGCCGGGCCTGCTGCGTTACAACTTCGAGAACGGCTACGACGTGACGGATTACGGCGTCGAGCTTGACGCCACGTACGCGGTCAGCGAGCGGTTCACGCTGCTGGGTCACTACACCTTCAAGAAGTCCGAGGCCCACGGGCCCTGGTCGCCATTGGATTCCGACAGCATGGTGGTCCCCGAACACCGCTTCATGGTCGGGGCCCGATACCGCCCGATCGACCCGCTGACCCTCTCGGCCGACCTGTACTACACCGCCCGGGCGGTGGGCCCCAATCCGACGATCCCGCTCCTGCCGGTGCGGATTCCGCCCTACTGCAGCCTCAACCTGCGGGCCGAATACGAGCTGTGGAAGGACAGGGCGTGGGTGGCCGTCGGCGTGCGCGATCTGCTGGATTCCCACCACCTCGAGGGCACCACGCAGTTCGAAAACCTGGCCGAGGTGCCGCGGATGGTCTACGGCGAGGTGCGCATGCGTCTCCCGTAGGAGCGGTCGGCCGGCCGCCGGGCGGTCAGGCGCTCCAGGTGCACAGCGTCACCGGTCCGGCCAGACGGGGCGGACCGGGAACGTAGAAGAACGGGTCCAGTCCCCGCTGCGGCGCGTGACGCACCATCACGCGGATCCGGTTGGTCCCGGGGCGGACGCGGCCGGTCAGCAGGAAGCGGTAGGGGGGCCACTGGCTGGCGCCGACCGGCTGGTCGTTGACCTGCACCTGGCAGTCGGTGTGCACGGCCCCCAGGTCCAGCAGCACGCGGCCGGCGGCCTCCTCCTCCGAGAACTCGACGTCGCGGTCGTAGACCCGCGCCTCGGACGCCAGGGCATAGATCGACCGTTCCAGGGCGGCCGGCTTGAGGGCCTCGTTGATCGTCCAGCCGTCGTCCAGCCGGCGGCGCTGTTCTCCGCGGGGCACGCGCGTCGCGACCGCGGCCCGCACGGGCTCGCCCATCGGCCGGTCGGCCGGAAGCACCAGCACCGTGCTTCGGCCGTCCGGGCCCCAGGGCCGGTCCAGGCGGCTCAGCAGGTCTGCCGCGGGCTGGCGGTCGGGGCTCAGCACGATGACTCGGAAGCCCATTTCGGCCAGGCGATCGACGACCTGCACAACGACCTCGGCCCAGCGCTGCGGGGAGATCGCCACGGCGGCATCGGACCCGGGTCCGTAGGCCAGCGGCGGGTAGACCAGTCCGCCGTGCTCGCGGGCGGCGCGGACGCAGCGGCGGACCGCCTCGGCCGTGCCGCGCCCGGCGTTGGCCAGAGGCCAGTAGACCACGGGCATCTGCTCGAAGCGCTCCTGCCACTGCTCCGGCAGGAGGAATTCGGCCCGAACCTCGTCGGGCACGCGGGCGTCGCCCGGCCAGGTCAGCGGCGGCAGGCCGGCGGCCGGCGGGGGTTCGCCGAGGGCTTCGGCCACCATGGCCGCCAGACCCTGTAGAACGGCCTCGGTTCCGCGCCGGCCGAAGGTCTGGTTGGCCCAGACCCGGGGGTCGGAGCCGTACACGCCGTAGTACTCGGTCTGCTGGAGGAACGGCCACGGCGGCGGGATGACCTCCCCGGCATGCCGCACAGCCGGCGGCAGGGCCGGCAGGCGGGTCAGGTCGACCAGCCCGGGCCTGAGGACCATGAAGACCGAGGTTTCCCAGGTTGCGGCGTGGTCACCGGAGGGCAGGTCGCGCACGGCCATGTTTTCCGAGAGCACCACGGCCTTCATGCGTCCGCGGGCGTTGTGACGCGAGGCGATTTCGGCGATCGCCCCGGGGTAATGCCCGGAGAGCAGCACCGCGGCCTTGAAGCCCAGGGCCTCGATGGCGGCCAGCAGTTCGCCGGCGACGGCCTCATAGAGCGGCTGGTCGATCGTCAGCGTGCCGCGCGGGTGCCGCGAAGGATCGAACGGCGTGGAGGGGTTCGGGCCGAGCCACAGGGTCGGGAAGCACACCCCTCCGAGGGCGGCGGCGGCCATTTCGCAGAGCGTCTCGGCCTTCAGGGCGTCCAGCCCGCAGGCCGACTGGAGTCCGTGCCACTCCAGGATGCCGACCGGCAGCCAGGCCACGGGCCGCCGGCGCACTGCGTCCCGCAAGGCCTCGGCGGACAGGGCCTCGTAGAGCCCGCCGGCGGGGTGGGAGGCCGGCTGGGCCGAAGCCGCCGGCACATGGGCCGTCAGGGATGCCGTGGCCGCGGCGACGGCTCCGCGTGCGCCGGTTCCAAGAAACTGCCGACGGCTGGGTTGATCGGGCATGGGTGCCTCCTGGTGCAAGGGGGCCGCTGTCGGTCCGGGCAGCCTGCAATGCGGGATTGCCCGGTCCCGACGCGTGGCAGGCCGGATAACCTCCCCGGGGACCTCTGCGGCCTGTGGCACGCGGGTCTGTGGCCTGCCGCGCAGGACTGCTTCAGCTTAGCTTGCGGCGGAGGTCGGGGCAATGCGGCCGTGCGGTCCTGCGTCCGGCGGTCGGCGGGGTTGACCGAGAGCCGGCCGCTTCTTCCGCCATGCCCGGCTTGCGAAGCCGGCAGGCAGCCTTGATGATGGCAGGGCCGCGGGTGCCCCGGCCGGCGGAGGTCACCGGCGGCCTGGGGAACCGCGGGCATCGAGAGAATCCCGATGACGAATGTCGACCACGCTTCCGGGGCTGGAGCGCCGCGACCTGCGGGCGCGGACCGGGCGACGCCGCGTGAGCGGTTCATCGCCGCCCTGGAGGGTCGTCCGCCGACGGGGCGCGTGCCGCACTTCGAGCTGGTCTTCTTTCTGACGATGGAGGCGTTCGGACGCGTCCACCCGCTGCACCGCTCCTACGTGCAGTGGGACCAGATGAGCGACCGGGAGCGCCGGCTGCATCTTGCGGACATCGCCGAGGTGTTCGTGCTGACCGCCCGGCGGTACGAGCACTCGGCCATCTTCCTGCACCCGCCGGTGGAGGGTGACGACTTTGCCTTCCGGCTGATCGACGAAGTGCGACGCCAGTCGGGCGACGAGTTCTTCCTGATGATGCACGGTGACGCGACGTATGCCATCCCCTCAGGCGGGGACATGGCCGAGTTCTGCGCCCGGCTGATCGAGGATCCCGTCGCCGCCCGGGACCGGGCCCGGCACATGGTGGACGAGGCCCTGGCCCGCGGCGAGCGGTTCCGGCGGCACGGCGGCCTGGACGGCTGGGCGCTGTGCTCGGACTACTGCTTCAACACCGGCCCGTTCTTCAGTCCGGCGATGTTCGACGATTTCGTCACGCCGTACCTGGCCGATCTGATCCGCGGCTACCGGGTGCAGGGCTGGTACGTCATCAAGCACACCGACGGCAACATCATGCCGATCCTTGACCGGCTGCTGCTCGGCGGTCCGCATGCCCTGCACTCGCTGGACCCGCAGGGCGGCGTGGACATCGCCGAGGTCAAGCGGCGCGTGGGCGACCGGGTCTGTCTGATCGGCAACGTCAACTGCGGCCTGCTGGACACCGGGACGGACGCCGAGTGCGTGGAGTCGGCCCGGTACGCCCTGCGCCACGGCATGCCGGGCGGCCGTTACGTTTTCAGCACCAGCAACTGCGTGTACACCGGCATGCGGCTGAGCCGCTACGAGCTGATCCTCGATGTCTGGCGGAAAGAGGGCTGTTACGAGCCGGAGACGGGCGTCGGGTAGTCCGCGATCCGGCGGCCACGACGGGGCGGAGCCGGGCTCGGCGAACACCGGTCGGAGGAAACGACATGCCTCAGCGTGATCTGCAGGGTGCCCGCTCGGCCTGGACGGCCGGCGACGCGGAACTGTCCCGCCGGGCCCACGACGCGGCCATGCCGCCGGAGAAACACCAGAGCGGGCAGGGCCGCTACATCAAGAGCATGGTCTACGGCGGGCTGGACGGGATCATCACCACCTTCGCGGTGGTGGCCGGCGTGGCCGGGGCGTCGCTGTCGGCCGGCGTGGTGCTGATCCTGGGCTTTGCCAACCTGCTGGCCGACGGGCTGTCCATGGCCATCGGCGACTACCTGAGCACCAAGGCGGAAAACGAGTACAACCGTGCCGAGCGGCATCGCGAGCAGTGGGAGGTCGATCATTACCCCGAGGGCGAGAAGCGCGAGCTGGTGGAGCTCTACATGGAGAAGGGCATGCCCGAGGCGGACGCCCGGTCGGTGGTGGAGATCATCGCCCGGCACCCCGGGGTGTGGGTGGATATCATGATGGTCGAGGAGCTCGGCATCGTCGAGGCCCGGGAGTCGCCGCTGGGCAACGCGGTGGCGACCTTCCTGTCGTTCGGCGTGTTCGGCTTCGTGCCGCTGGTGGCCTATGTGCTGGCGGAGGCGGTTCCGGCGGCGGCCACGCACACCTTCGGTCTGGCCGCGATCCTGACGGGCCTGACGCTGTTCGCCCTGGGGGCGCTGAAAGTCCGGATCACCGGCCGCAACTGGCTGCTGGGCGGGCTGGAGACGCTGCTGGTCGGCGGCGTGGCGGCGGCCGCGGCCTTCGGCGTCGGCCGGGCCCTGGCCGGACTGGCGTGACCGCCCCCGGAGTCCGCCCGGGGCAGACAAAAGCGTTGCGGTCCAGCCACATCGC
>CAZSYS010000198.1:0-8588 GCA_964611365.1 uncultured Planctomycetales bacterium | reverse complement strand
GGCGACCAGGGCGTCGGGATCCAGGCCGGGCGGCACCTCGGCCGTCGCCGGCCCGATGCGGCTCACAAAGCCCACGCAGCGGATGCCGAACTCCGCCGGCAGCGCCCGAACGATCGCCCCGGCCGCCACCCGCGCGGCGGTCTCGCGTGCCGAGGCCCGCTCCAGCGTCTCGCGGCAGTCGGTGGTCAGCCACTTCAGGCTGCCCGGCAGGTCGGCGTGCCCGGGTCTGGGCCGGTGGACCGGCGGAGCCTCGTCGATGCGCCAGTCGCGATTGGCGATCTGCACCGCCAGAGGTGAGCCGATGGTCCGCCCCCGCCGGACGCCCGAGAGAATGTTGATCGTGTCACGCTCGATCTTCTGCCGGCCGCCGCGCCCGTAGCCCCCCTGCCGGCGGGCCATCTCCCGGTTGGCGGACTCCAGATCCAGCTGCAGCCCGGCCGGAAGGCCCTCGATCAGGGCGATCAGCGCCTGGCCGTGGGATTCGCCGGCGGTGCGATAGTCCAGCGTGGCCATACGGCCAACATTCTAAGGGCTGCCGGGGGCATCCGCCATGCTGACCGACCGGAGCCGGTCCGAAAGGTCGGCGGGTGCGACGAGGGCTAGAGGGCCCGGAAGATGCGGACGTCGGTCCCCCCCGGCCCCACGGTCACCCGGGCCTGACGCAGACAGCGTGGACAGCGTCCCTCGTAGGCCGTGCCGGCCGGGTTGCGGTAGATGCGGGTGTAGACCCCGCAACACTCGAAATGCATGCCGATCCAGCGGCGGGCGCCGCCCGAACCGGGCTCACCCCCGCCCTCGCCCTCCTGAAGCCCGGCCACATCCAGGATGTAGGGAGGATCGTCGGCCATCGTAGAGGTCATCGGCAGACCGGTCGCGCCGAGTTGAAAGAGGCCTGTTCCGGGCGGTTATCGGAGCGCCGGCCGCGCCCGCCGGCGGCGCCGGCGCCACCGCCTGCGACATCGGCGGCGCGGGGCCATGGCCGTCAGCCGGCCGGATCGGGCGAAAAGTGCAGAACGTTGTTGCGGTGCTGCCCGGCCCGGGCGATGAGCAGATCCAGCCGGTCCAGCAGCCGCTGGGCCTCCTTGCGGTCGGTCATCGCGGCGATGTTCACGCGGGCGGTCGCGCAGGCGGACCGCGCCGAGGCCAGCGCCAGGATTGCGGCCACCTGCAGGTCGCTGTAAAGCAGCGGGTTCACCTTGGCCTTGAGTTCATCGAGGCGGACCACCACCGCCCCGGCCAGCACGACGTTTTCCATCGGCACCGACGTTGCGGCCCGCAGGGCCTCCTCGATGACCGCCGGCTCGCCGGCTCGCCGGGCAGCTTCGAGCCGCTGGTAAGCGTGGATGTCCTCGGCCAGCAGGCGCTGGAACTCCTCCTGGGCCCGGACGAGTTCCCGCTTGGCCTCCTGCAGAGCCACCTCGTGGACGCTGAACCGCTCCTTGCCGACCGTGTACTCGATCACCATCCGGGCCAGCGACGCGGCCATGGCCCCGGCTGCCGCGGCAGTGCAGCCTCCACCGGGCGTGGGCGTCCTGGCCGCGGTGTCCGCCAGAAAGTCCTTGAAGGGCAGCGACAGGTAGTCTTTCTCGTCCGGCATGGGGGCACCTCCTGCCCATGTCTGCGAAACGTTCACGACCCGCCGGCCGGGGTCTGGTCCCCCTCGATCGCCTCCGGCCGGAGGCCGAGATCGACTTTGCCGGGCTCGGCCGTGACCACCGCGATCACCGGCGCCGTGAAGTACTTTTCGGCCACCCGCCGGCAGTCCTCCACCGTCACCCGCCGCACCGCCTCGATCATGCGCTCGCGGTAGTCGGCGCCCAGGCCATAGAGCTCGTCCAGGGCCGTCTGCATCGCCCGGTCGCCGTTGGTCTGGCGGCTCATCAGCTCGGTGGTGACGATGATGCCCTTGGCCCGCTCCAGCTCTTCGGCGGTGATCCGGCCGGCCCTGGCCTTTTCGATCTGCCCGGCGATGATCCGGTAGACCTCGCTGACCTTTTCCGGCTGGCAGGCCGCGTAGATCTGGAAGTAACCGGGGAACAGCCCCGGCACGTTGCTGGCGTGGACCTCGTACACCAGGTCGGCCTGTCCGCCGCGCAGGGCCTCGTGCAGCCAGCCGGCCGGGTAGCGGTAGCCGCTCATCACCGTGTCGAGCACGGCCATCGCTTCGGTGTCCTCGGTATCGACGAAGCGCATGCCGCGGAACGCCACCCCCACCCCGGCGGTGCGGCGCTGGGGGGACTTGGCCCTGATCCGCAGCACCGGACCGGCCAGCGGCTCCTCGGACGGCACCTGCGGCAGCTCCTCGGCCTTGGCGGGCAGCCCGCTGAACAGCCGGCGGGCCAGGGCCTCGGCCTGTCCGGCGTCGACGTCCCCGAAGATCGCCAGCACCGTCGTCGGACCGGTGGCCGAGCGGCGGTAGGCCCGGGCAACGTCGTCGGCCTTCGCCGAGGCGACGACCTCGGCGGAACCCGTCGGATTCAGGCGGGAGGGACTGAACGCGTAGAGGTGGCGGCGGTTGAAGGCCAGCAGCTCGCTGCGCCAGGTCTCGTCGATCTGGGCGATCTGGTCCAGCAGACGCGGGCGGAAGGCCTCCAGCTCCTCCGGCGGGAATGCCGGCCGGCAGACCACGTCGGCAAAAACCTCCATCGCCTCGGCGAAGTCCTCCTTGAGCACCTCGGCCTGGCAGTAAACCGTCTGGTTGCCGGCCGCGCCGGAGATGCGTCCGCCGCGGGCGTCGAAGAAGCGGGCGATGTCCTGGGCGGAGCGCCCGCCGGCGCCGCGGGTCAGCAGCATCGCCGCCAGCTGAGCCAGGCCGTTGGTCTTCTCGTCCTCGAAGGCAACCCCGCCCAGTGAAAAGCTCTGGATCGAGACCAGCGGGGTGGTCGTGTCCCGGCGGATCAGCACCCGCAGCCCGTTGTCCAGCACGACCCGGCGGACCGGCTCGGTCTGGGCGGCCTGGCGGCCGCCGGAAGGCGCCGGGCGGGCCTCCTCCGGCAGGATCATCACCGTGGCCAGGCGCTGCGGGCCCAGGTAGCGGCGGGCGGCCTGGCGGACCTCCTCGGCGGTCACCCGGGCGATATTCTGAACGTAGGCGCTGCTGAAGCCGGCGTCGCCGGTGGACAGGTAGTCCCGGGCCATCATGTCGGCCACGCTGCCGACGGTCTGGGAGGCGAACACGTGCTCGGCGGCCTTCTGCCGCTGGGCCTGCCGGAGTTCGTCGGGCGAAACCGTCTCTTCCTGCAGGACGCGCAGCTGCTCGAGAATCGCCTCCCGCGCGGCCTCGACCTTTTCCGGCGCCAGCCGCGCCGAGACGTTGAACACCCCCCGGCCCCAGGCCGGCGTCCAGCTGTAGCTGTCGATCTCGAAGACCAGGCCGGCGTCGCGGATGGCCCGCACCAGCCGGGCGCTGTCTCCCTCCGTGAGGATGAAGCTCAGCAGGTCCAGGGCGTACAGGTCCGGGTGCGTCAACGGGATCGAGGGCCAGGCCAGGGCGAGCATCGCGGCCTGGACTTTCATGGTCCGGACCGCCTGCCGCGGCGTGGTCATCTCCGGCTCGTCCGGCAGCACGACCACCGGCACCCGCCGCCGCTGGAAGCCGGCGAACTGAGACCGGACCGTGTCCAGCACCGCGTCCGGGTCGATGTCCCCGACCACGCAGACCACGATGTTGTCCGGAACGTACATTCGATGGTAGTAGCCGACGATGTCCTCCCGGCGCAGGGCCTGAACGATCGGCTTGTGCCCGATGACCGGGTAGCGTGCCGGATGCTCCAGGTACATCGTCTCCATGATCATGTAGAGCAGCTGGCGGTCCGGGTCGTCCTCGTCGCGCTCCAGCTCGCGCTGGACCACGCCCCATTCGCGGTCGAAGGCCTCCCGGGGAAACGCCGGATGTGTGATCCAGTCGCCCAGCAGCTCGACCGCCCGGGTCAGGTGCTCGACGCCGGTGTCAATATAATAGCATGTCACGTCGTAGGAGGTGTAGGCGTTGGTGTTGCCGCCGATCTCGTCCAGGATCCGGCGCGAGTCCTCCTCGCTCCGCGCGGCCGTCGCCCCGCCGTGCAGAAGGTGTTCGAACAGGTGGCTCATGCCCGCCCCGGCATACTCCTGCTCGAACACGCTGCCGGTCCGGCAGTACATCCGCACCGTGGCCACCGGCGCCGTCCGATGAACCTTCAGGATGACCGTCAGGCCGTTGGACAGGACGCTCACGCGCTCGTCCGGCCGGTCCACCAGCCGGCGCGTCTCCACCAGCGGCGCCGGCCCCGTTGCTGCCGCGGACTCCTGCGCCCCGCTCACCGCCGGTCCTCCCGTCACCGCCGCCGCCATCACCAGCCAGGCCGCCGGTTTCATGCCGGGGTCTCCCGCGGCCCGGCCGCCGGGTCCGCACCGCCGGATGCCGGCGCCTCGCCCGGATCCAGCGCTTCCAGCGTCCGCTGCAGCTCCTGCTTCAGATGCCGCACCTTCAGCAGGCTCCTCACCCGCGTGATCAGCTCCACGCGGTTCACCGGCTTGGTCAGAAACTCGTCCGTGCCGCACTCCACCGCCCGCTCGTGGTCCCCGACCTCGTTCAGCGCGGTCACCATCACGATCTGGATGTCCCGCGTCCGGGGATTGCTCTTGAGCTGCCGACACACCTCAAAGCCCGACATCTTGGGCATCATGATGTCCAGCAGGATCAGGTCCGGACGCGACTGGGACACCTGCTGCAGGGCTTCCAGGCCGTTGGAGGCCGCAATCACCCTGACGCCCTCGACATCCTCCATGTAGGCGCACAACAGCTCGAGATTCTGCGGATTGTCGTCCACCACCAGCACCGTGGCCGGCGGATGGCCCGTGTCCTTGCTGCTCAAGACAGTCCTCCCCGATCAATACGCCTCGGCCGCCGCCGAACTCGGACAACCTCACGCCTGACGGCCGTACTGCCCGGCGCCCCTGCCGGCCGTCGAGCATGGGCGCACCTCGGCGCCGCGCAGCACCGTAGCGGCCGGCGCCCCTGCCGGCCGGGCGCATGGTTCCGCAACTTGGCCACCGGCCGTACCGCCCGGCGCCCCCGGCGGCCGTCGATCCGACCGCCGCCCGAACACAAGTCACGCGAGGTGCCGTAGCGGCCGGCGCCCCTGCCGGCCGTCGCCTGGGAAGACCAACGGTTCCAGGCCCAGGACTCACAGCTTTGCGCTCTGGTGTATATACGCCCTGGCCCCGGCGGTGTCGACAACCGCCTCGCCCCCCCCCTGGGCGGACGAGAGCTCAGGGCAGCACCCGCCCCCCCCGAACCGCGGCCCCGCCGGACCGGGCCTGCCACCCCAGGTCCAGGACGCCCGGCCGGGCCGCGGAGCGCAGCGACGTCTCCCCTGAGCGCTCCCGCCACCAGCCGGCGAACGACGCCTGGGCGTCGGCGAGATCCTCCGGATTCAGCATGTCCACCGGCCGGCCGCCGATCTCGAGAATCCGTTCCTCGTCCATCAGCGATGCCACCTCGATCGCGAAGACCTGCTCCCCCGACGCCCGGGCCTGCTCCAGCGCCTCCGGTCCGGCCACGCTGCCGGGCACCTGCCCCGCCGGTCCGGTGATGAGGTCACCGGCCCGCAAACCCGACCGCCAGGCCGGGCTGCCTTCCTGGACCGCCGGGACCGCCGTGACCGCCACCAGGGTCGCCGGGGCGATGCGATCGGCCCAGGCCGGCGGCGCGGCAATGCGAACCGCCTGCATCCGGGCGCCCGCAAGACTCCGGGCCACCTGCACCTCGCGCGGCAGGGCGATGACGCGAGCCGCGTCCGCCACCCGCAGGACCCGCACCCGGACCCGCGACCCCGGAGGCCGACGTTTGATCTCGCCGGTGAACAGGCGGATCCGCTCCTCCCCAGGCCGCTCCCGGCCCGGTCGAAAGCCGGCCGCCGGACCGGAGGCGGCCGCCCCGGCCAGCACCTCGCGGATCGACCGGCCGTCCAGACTGATCAGCATGTCGCCGGCCCGCAGACCCTGACGCTCGGCCGGGAAGCCGGGCAGAGCCTCGCGCACCACCACGCCCACGACCTCCCGGCCGCTCCGCGGATCGAACAATCCGTCGTCGATCACCGGCGCGAACCCCAGGAAGCCCGCCCCCGAGGCCATCCAATCCCGGTAGTAGAGATGCTCGATGACCTGACGCAGGGCCAGGCACGACTCATGATCCACCGCCTGCCGGTACAGTTCAGCCAAGGCCTCCAGCTTCCCTGGAGCCGGATCCAGCAGCCGGCGGCGGGCGTCTTCCCGCACCGCACGGTCCGGGTGCCCCAGTCCGGCCACCAGCCCCTCCAGCGAGACGGCTTCCGCCGGTCCAGCCCCGCCGGTCGACCAGCTTTCGGCGCCGCCCGCGCCCGCCGGGAGCGTCGGCACCCCGGGTATGCCCCCGACCAGGAGCCACAGGCCGATCCGCACGGCAACCCGCCAGGCCGCCGGTGTCACGCCGCCACCAGGGCCAGGAGCTGCTGGCCATTGTGTTCCAGCCATCGCACTTTCCGGCAGATCATCTGCAGAAACCGGAAGCCTTCCATGTGCCCGAAGCTGCCGGTGGCCGCGATCGGCCTGACCGCCTCGGAGACCAGGGCCTCGATCATCAGCCACGGCAGCGTCCGCCACTGCGGTTCGTCCGGAGTCCGCGTCTGGCGATAGCCCTGGAGAAACGCGCGAAAACGCAGCGCGTCCAGTTCCGGGGGCCAGAGGCGCGGATCGAAGTCCCCCCCGATGATCGAGAATTGCAGCGCGCCGTTGGCCACGTCCATCACCGCCGGGCGGATGTGCAGGGAGTCGTAGTCGATCACCGCCTTCACCCGTCCGCCTTCAAACAGGATGTTGCCCGGGTGCCAGTCAGAGTGCACCACCCTCTCCGGCCAGCCGGCGAAACCGGCTTCGTCCACCCGCTCGGCCGCCGACTCGTAAGCCTCGTAAAGCAGGGAAACGGTGGCCAGGAGCTCGGACTCCCGGCCGGCCACGCTGTCGTTGCGGCTCACGCTGGCCGGCACGGCGTTGAGGCTGGCGCGCACCGCGTCCGACGCGTGGTAGCCCTGGCGCGACGGCTCCCAGTCGCTGGTGAACCTCTCCAGGACCGCGTGAAACCGCGCCAGCACCCGGCCGCTGTCCAGGGCCTCTTCGGGGGTGCGGCCGAAAGGCACGCCGCTGACATACTCGAACATCTCGTAGATCCGGTCGCGGAACACAACCATCGTATCCTCGCCCCCGGCCGCCGGAATCAGCCGCGGCAGCGGGAAGCCGTGCCGGGCCAGGAAGCCCTGCACCGCGTGGGCGTAAGCCACCTTGAGGGGGTGATCCCGGCCAAGCATCCGGCGCTTGAGGAGGAACCGGCCGCGGTCCGAGGTCACCACCGCCTTGGGAGCCAGCCGGGAACCCTTCACCTGGAAATCCACCGCCCGGATCGCCCCGAGGTCGAAGCGGGCCAGCACCTCGGCCAGCTCGTCGGGCTCGAACTCGACGCGGGGGTGGGTGGACATCGGCTCGCTCATCCCTCGGCACCGGCCGAAGACGCGCCGCCGGGACCGGCTCATTCCGCGTTGATCTGGTTGATCAGCATCCGGAGCCGGCCCGGGCTCTTGCGGTCGAAGGCCATCGCCAGCCGCGGCTTGTCCGGCAACTCGCCGCCCTCGCCCTCCAGCGGGCCGGGATGCTGGACGATGCGTCCCTCGACCAGGATGTCCGAGAACGTATCGTTCAACCGCTCCACGGCCTGGTCCGGCAGCGCCTCGTTGAGCCGCAGCACCAGCGTGCCCCGGACGTAGCGCGACGAGTGGTAGCGACGGTAGAACCGCAGGATCTCCTGGACGGCCGTCTCGACCTCGTCGGTCAGCAGGAACAGGCTCATGTCCTCCGGGCTGATCATCCCCGTGCCCAGCAGCTCGGCCTTGACGTAGGTCCGCCAGTGCTGCCAGTAGGTCCCGCCCGGAGAGTCGATCATCACGATCGGCATCGGCTCGGCCTTGCCGGTCTGCACCAGCGTCAGGGCCTCGAACCCCTCGTCGTGCGTGCCGAATCCGCCGGGGAACAGGGCGATCGCCGAGGCCTCCTTCATGAACAGCAGCTTGCGGGTGAAAAAGTACTTGAAGTTCACCAGCTTGGGATCCGAGGCGATGATCGTGTTCGTCCGCTGCTCGAACGGCAGCCGGATGGCCACTCCGAAACTGGCTTCCCTTCCCGCCCCGTCGTGCCCGGCGCGCATGATGCCGTCGCCGGCGCCGGTGATCACCATCCAGCGCTCCTCGCGCATGCGCCTCGCGAAACGGTCGGCCTGCACGTAGTCCGGATGGTCCGCCGGCGTGCGGCTCGACCCGAAGATGCTCACCTTGCGGATCCGGCGGTAAGGCGCGAAGACCTTGAACGCGTAACGCAGTTCCTTGAAGACCTTGCTGAGCAGCTTGAGGTCGCCCCGGTTCGTGCCGTCCCGGGCCAGCCGGCAGATCGTGACCATCATCTCGGCCAGGAGGTCGCGGTCCTCGCCTCCGGCGTATTCCTGCAGAAACGCCTCAATCGCCCGATCCCGGGCGGCCTGGGCGGCACCGGCCTGTGGTTTGCGATCCATGAACCCGGGCATCCCC
>CAZSYS010000197.1:0-8757 GCA_964611365.1 uncultured Planctomycetales bacterium | reverse complement strand
ATCTGGCCCGTCCCGAGGGCTTCGCCGACCGGCCGGCCGGCGCATCGAAGTGACCCCCGTGTGGGCGACCGGAGCGCAGGTCATTGTCCAGACGCCAGACTGACCGACCCACAGCCCGATCCGCCGGACGCCGCCGGCCGGTCGCCGCCCAGACGCCCGCGGCGGGCACAGACGGGCTCCCCCCGGGCGGTTCCGTCCGGGCACTTGCCGGCGCGGCGGCCCTGACGCTCCTGCTGAGCCTGCCGCTGTTTGCCCCCTGGTCCTTCTGGCCGCTGGCCTACGTGGCGTTCGCGCCCTGGCTGATGGCCATCACCGTCACGCCCCGCGCGGGCCGGGTGTACGTTTTCAGCGCCGTTCTGGGGGCCGCGTTCTTCCTCGTCCACTTCCGCTGGCTCTACAGCACCACGCCGGAGGGCTACGTGGCCGCCTCGCTGCTGCTGCTGGCCCCGGGCTTCGTGCTGGGGACGTGGCTGATCCGCCACCTTCGCAGACGACGGGGTGTCCCGCTGGTGCTGAGTTTTCCGCTGGTCTGGGTGGCGGTGGAGTTTCTGCGGGCCCGCATGCCTCTGGGCTTTCCCTGGTTCCTGCTGGGGCACACCCAGATCCGTCTGCCGGCGATGATCCAGATCGCCGACCTGACCGGGGTCTACGGGGTGAGCTTCGTGGTGGCGATGGTAAACGGGCTGCTGGCGGAGCTGATCCTGCGACGGACGGGGCGACGCGCGGGCGGGATCGCCGCCGGCGCCACGCCGGCGTGGACGGCGCTGGTCGTGGGCACGGTCGCGGCGGTCCACCTCTACGGCTGGTACCGGCTGGCCCAGACCGACGCCCGCCCGGGACCGCGGATTGCTGTGCTCCAGGGCGACTTCGAGCTGCATCCCCGCCCGGTTCCGGGCAAGCCCCCCGCGACCGACGAGCAGAAGCGGGAGCTGTACTTCGAACTCTTCCGCCAGGCCGCCGCCGGGGCGCCGGACCTGGTGGTCTTTCCGGAAACGCCGTGGTCGATGGTGCTCAACCGCGAGATCCGCGAGATCCACCGCAACGCCGCGCTGCTGGAGTCGATGAGCCGGGAACGCGCCCGCCAGGCCCTGCTGATGGGCCTGGCCGGGCAGCGGCACCACGAGCGGCTGCGGGACCTGTCGGCCCGGCACCGGACGGCCATCGTGATCGGCAGTCTGTCGGAGGAGCCCCAGCCAGACGGGGTCTACCCGCCGGAACACCGTTACAACTCCGCCTTTGTCTACCGGCCGGACCACGAGGAGCCGCGGCGCTACGACAAGATCCACCTGGTGCCGTTCGGCGAGGCCATCCCCTTCCGGTACAGCCGGCGGCTGTTCTGGCTGTATCGTTTCCTCAACGACGGACCCTGGAACCCCTGGGGCGGAAAGGACTTCGAGCACACGCTGACCGCCGGCACCGGGTTCTGCACCTTTGAGATTCCCGCCCCCTCGCTGAACGGACATGACTACCGCTTCGGGGTGACGATATGCTACGAAGACGTCATTCCCGAGGTGTTCCGGCGCTTCGTGGTCGAGGGATCGGGCCCCAAACGGGTGGACTTCATGCTGAACATCAGCAACGACGGCTGGTTCGGCCACGGCAGCCAGCAGGCCCAGCACCTGGTCAACTGCGCCTTCCGGGCGATTGAAAACCGGGTGGGCATCGCCCGGGCGGTCAACACCGGCGTGAGCGGATTCATCGACTCCACCGGCCGCTGGCACGACCTGGTGGTCGAGCCGGGCCGCGGCCCGCACGCCGGGGGCACCGGCCAGCGCACCGCCCGGGTGGCCGTCGACCCACGGGTGACGCTGTACAGCCGTTACGGCGACGTGCTCGCCTGGCTCTGCGGTCTGGTTGCCGCGGCGGCGGGTCTGGACGCGGTCACCCTGCGATGGCGGCAGCGCCGCGCCCCCACGGCCGCTCCCGAGGACCCGCGCGCGGGAGGACCGTCGTGACCACGCCCTGCTTCCCGACGCGTCTGTTCACCCGGACCCCGCCCTGGTCGCTCGTGCTGGCCGGGATGCTGGCCGGCTGTGCCGCCACCGGACCGCTTCCGGCCGACGGCATTCTGGTCCGCCAGACCGCCGACCTCATCGGCCGGGCCATCCAGTTCCCGGAAAACCCGCTGATCCGGGCGCAGGGCATCGAGGCGGCGGCGGAGCTGCGGCTGGTCGAGCTTCGTCCGGCCATTCTGGCCGCCCTGAAGGACGAATCGCCGGCGGTGCGCTTCGCGGCCTGCGCCGCCCTGGGCGAAATGGGCGACGCCGGCATCCGGGATGCGGTCCGCCCGCTCCTTCAGGACGCCAACCCCAGCGTGCGGCTCGGCGCCTGCTACGCCCTGGAGCGGCTGGGCGAGCCGCACTACCGCAGGCCGTGGGTGGCGGCCCTCCGCGGGGATCCCGACCCGGCGGTGCGCCGCAACGCCGTTCTGCTTCTGGGGCTGCTGAAGGATCCGCGCGTCCGTCCGCTGCTGATGCGCGCGTCTTCCGAGGACCCCGACGAGGGCGTGCGGGTGCAGGCCCTGGAGGCACTCGCGCTGCTGGGCGACGCCGAGGCCATCGGCCGCTGCCGGATGTATGCCTTCGGCGGCGTGGACTACCGCCAGGTGTTCGCCACGCTGGTGCTCGGACGGGTACAGGGCGATCAGTGGCTGGGGGCCCTGCGCGCCCGGCTGGCCGGGGCCGCCTACCTGGAGACGCGCCTGGCGGCGGCCCGCGGGCTGGGCATGCACGGCCGCTCCGACGGCTACGATCTGGCCCTGCGGTCGCTGAGCTTCAACAGCCCCAGAGCCGACGTGCCGGAGGATCCGCCGGCCAACCAGGTCATGCGTGTCAGATCGATGGCGGCGCTGGCCCTGGGGGAAATCGGCGACCGCCGGGCCCTGGGGCCGCTCTACACGCTGATGGCCGACCCGGACGATCCGCGGGTCCAGATCGCGGCCGCCCGGGCGATTCTGATGATCCTGTCGCGCCGGCCGCCGGCCAGCGGTCCGGTCGGCTGAAGACGGCCCGCCGGCCGCGACGGTCAGGCCGGCCCGGTGAAGCGGGCTTCCACGCGTTGACAGATCAGGTGGTAGGCCAGCTGGTGGATTTCCTGCACCCGGTCGCTGGCGTCGTGCTCCACGCAGAGGCAGAGGTCGCAGAGCGGCCGCAGCCGGCCCCCCGTGCTCCCGGTGAAGCCGAGAACCACCGCCCCGCGCCTCTTCGCCTCGGCGGCCGCCTCCAGGACGTTGACCGAGTTGCCGGATGTGGAGAGCACCCACAGCACGTCCCCGGGCTCGACCAGGGCCTCGACCTGGCGGCGGAACACGGCGTCGAAGCCGTAGTCGTTGCCGATGGCGGTCAGCGCGGACGTGTCGGTGGTCAGGGCCGTCGCCGGCAGGGCCCGCCGCTCCCGCATGAACCGCCCCACCAGTTCGGCGGCGATGTGCTGGGCGTCGGCGGCGCTGCCTCCGTTGCCGGCCAGGTACACCCGCCGGCCGGATTCCAGGGCCTGGACGATTGCCGCGGCGAAACGCTCCAGCAGGTCGATCCGCTCCTCGAGCCGGGCCGCCAGGCGAAGGTGGTCGGCGATGCCGGCACGCCAGGCCGCGTCCATCACTGGCCCCCCGCGCGGATGCGCTCGACGACCGAGGTCGTGCTCAGCCCGGGCTTCAGCGGCACGAGGACCACCCGCCCGCCCCGGGCCTCCACGAACTCGCGGCCGACGACGCCCTTGTCGGCCCAGTCCTCGCCCTTGACCAGCACGTCGGGGCAGACCCGTTCGATGACCGCCGCCGGCGTCGGCTCGTCGAAGATCACCACGTAATCCACCAGGCTCAGCGCCGCCAGCACCTCGGCCCGCTCGTCCTGGGGCACGATCGGCCGCCCCGCGGCCTTGTTCTGCGCCCGGACCGAGGCGTCGGAGTTGAGCCCGACCACCACCACCTGCCCCAGAGCACGGCATTGCCTGAGAAAGTGGATGTGCCCCGCGTGCAGCAGGTCGAAGCATCCGTTGGTGAAGACGATGGTTTCGCCGCGACTCCGGCGCAGGCGCAGTTCGGCCGCCAGCCGCGGCAGCGGGCGGATCTTGGCACTTCCGTCGGCGCCCGACAGCGTCAGATCGGCGATGATCTCCTCGCGGCTGATCGGCACACAGCCGAATTTCTCGACCTCCAGGCCGCCGGCGATGTTGGTCAGCTGAGCGGCCTCTTCCCAGGATGCCCCGCTGGCCGTGGCCGCCACCAGCATGGCCAGCACCGCGTCGCCGGCTCCGGTGTTGTCGTAGACCGCCCGCGGACGGGTGGGAAAATGGACCGGCTCCCGCTCCCGAAGGGCCAGCAGGCAGCCGTCCCGGTCCAGCGTGATCAGCAGGCCCTGCAGGTCGCAGGCTTCGATCAGCCCGGCGGCGTGAGCCCTGATTGTCTCCACCGAGGTGTCGGGGCACCCGGCGGCCAGCCGGAACTCGTTGCGGTTGGGTGTCAGAATCGTGGCCCCGGCGTACTTGTCGTAATCGTCGATCCTCGCCGGATCGACCAGCACCGGCTTGCCGGCCCGGCGGGCCAGGTCGATGATCCGCCGGCACAACCCCGCGGTCAGCACGCCCTTGTCGTAGTCCTCCAGGCACACCGCGGCCACGTCCTTCATCGCCCCCGCGATCACCTCCATGCACGGCCGGGCATCCGACTCGCTCATCGGCGAAGTGGCTTCGTCGTCCACCCGGATGAGCTGCTGGCGGTGGCGGTGCTGGGCCAGGCCGATGAAACGCGTCTTGCGCGTCGTCGGCCGCCCGCCGATCGACACGATGCCGCGGGTGTTCGCCCCCATGCTCTGCAGCAGCGCCCGCAGCCGGTGGCCGGCGTCGTCCAGCCCCACCAGGCCGCAGCACACCGTGCTCATGCCGAGTTCCTGAAGGTTGGCCGCGACGCTGCCGGCCCCGCCGACCCGATCCTCCTCGTACTGCTTGCGCAGCACCGGCACCGGCGCCTCCGGGCTGATCCGCTCGGCGTCGCCGTAGACATAGCGGTCCAGAATGAAGTCGCCGACCAGCAGAACCCGCTGCCGCCCGAACGATTCGACGATTTCAATCAGACGCGAAAGCAAGCGCGCTCCTCGGCTCGGGCCCGGGAAAAAGGTCCGGCGCACCGGACCGCGACCCGACGCCGGCGCCCCCCGTCCGGCCCCGCGACGCATCCTAGAATCGCTCCCCGGGCACGTCAAACACCCTCGCGGCCTCCGCGGAATGCGACGCCGGCGCACCGCTCCCGCGCGCACGGCCTGCCGATCCGCACGGCCCGGCGGTTGAAACTCACGGGCCTGCAGCCTACAGTCTCCCGCGAAACGGGGTTTCCGACGACCCGGGAGTGAACAGGCATGAACCGCCGCATCGGGCGCAGACAACTGCTGGAGGCCGCCGGGGCCGGACTGGCCGGCCCGGTGATGGCCGCGGTGGCCGGGGAGACGCCCGGATCAGCGCCCGCTCCCCGCCCGGACGTGGGTACCGTCCGCGATCTGCCCCGCCGAAGACTCGGGCGCACCGGCGTGGAGGTCGCCCCGCTGAGCCTCGGCACCGCGGCCATGGGGCACGCCTTCTATCAGGCCGGGCCGTTCGAGGAGGTCGTCCACGCGGCCATCGACGCCGGCGTAACCTATCTCGACTGCGCGCGAATCTACGACGTGGCCGAGGAACGCCTGGCCCCGATCCTCGCCCGGCGCCGGCGCGAGGTCTTCCTGGTCAACAAGACCTGGGCCCGCAACCGCGACGAGGCCCTGGCCTCGCTGGAAAAAAGCCTCCAGCTCATGGGCGTCGATTCCGTGGACCTCTGCCATATCCACAACGCCGGTCAGTACACCCGCGATGAGGTGTTCGGGCCGGCAGGCCTGCTGGCGGCCATGCGCGAGGTCCGCAAACGCGGGCTGGCAAGGTTCATCGGCTGCAGCGGCCACCTGAACCCCGACCGCTTCGTTCCGATCATCGAAACCGGAGAAATCGACGTGGTCATGCTGGCCATGAACTTCGTCGACGAGCACACCTACCGCTTCCAGGAACGCGTCCTGCCGGCCGCCCGCCGCCACGACTGCGGCATTGTCGCGATGAAGGTCTACGGCGGCGTCACCGGCTCGTGGGACGGCTACCGCAAGCGCCGCCCCGGCCGGCTGGCCGGTGATGAGCATCGCCAGCAGGCCTTTGACTTCGCCCTGAGCATCCCGGGAGTGGCAACCTGCGTCGTCGGCCTCAAGACCCTCCAGGAGCTGCAGCAGGCGATCCAGGCCGTCCGCAACGCCCGGCCCCTGGAGGGCGAACGCCGGCACGAGGTGCTGGCCCGGGGAGCCGCCCTGGCCGCCGAGTGGGGCGAACACTTCGGCCCGGTCCGCGAATGAACACCGAAGGCCCCCCCGCCGCCACAAAGGGCCGGCCCGCGGCGTTCGGCCGCCTGCGACCACCTGACGGCGGTCCCTGCCGGCCGCTCTCGCGTGCCGAAGCCCTTGGCCGCCCATGGCACCCTGATCCTGGCCGCTGGCCTTCACCCTGCCTGCCTGCCAGGCTTCTGGTGACCTGCCGTCAGCTTCTGCCCGCCCCGCAGCCCGACCGTCATCCCGATTGACATCCCCGGGGGTCTGGTTTCTAATACCCGCATGCGGGCGTTTAGCTCAGTTGGCTAGAGCGTACGGATCACACCCGTAAGGTCACTGGTTCGAGTCCAGTAACGCCCAGTCTCCATAAGTCCCGCCGATTTCGCCAGTTGCGGAAACCCGCCGCCGCCCCCTGACGAACATGGGATCTGCGGGCCAAATGGCGATGCCCACCGCTCACTGATGGCATCGCCGGTCGCTTGCCCGGGGGCGGTGCCCGCAGGGTGGGAGCCGTCGCGACCTGTCCCGCAATCGCCCGACTCCAAGGCCGCCCGGTGCCCCCAGGGTGGGAGCCGGGACACCGTTGTCGGCCGTGCCTGTATCCCTTTCGCCTGCGAGCACGGGTCTTACGGGCGTAATGAGGCCCCGACTTGCCTTTGCGGGCGGCCGGTTACACCCTGCTGACTCCGGCTCGCCGGGGGATGGGGCCGGTTACCGCGGTCGCGTCCCGGGGGCTGCGCCGGGGCCTATGGCGGCCTCGGCACGGGCAATGGCCTCGGCCAGCTGGGCAAGGGTCAACGGCCCGTCGTAGCGATCGATCAGCTTTCCCTCCGGTGAGAGCATCAGCAACGTGGGGACCGCCGCGATCTGGTAGCGGCCGACCAGCGCGGGATGGGCGTCGGCGTCCACCCGGACCGGCAGCCAGCGGCGCAGCAAGGCCGCGGTCTCAGGCCTGGCGTAGACCTCCCGGTCCATCATCCGGCAGGCGCCGCACCAGGCGGTGCTGAACGTCAGCAGCACCGGCCGCTGTTCGGCAGCCGCGCGGGCCAGGGCGGCGTCGTGATCGCCGGTCCACTCGAAGGACGCCGGGGGCGGGGCGGCGCCGCGGCTGGTCACCAGGTAGATGGCCGCGACCACGACGACCCCGAGGAAGATGGGTGCCAGCCGGTTGCCGGGTCGGGCGCCGGTCTGTGAAACGGGTTCCTGACTCATGGCCGGACCTCCGTGCGGTGACCGCCGTGCGCCGGGCCGGCCGCCGTCGGCCGCTCAGAGCTTTTCCTCGGGATCCGCCAGCCGGGTCACGCGGATGGCCCGCATGCCCTTGTACTGGTACAGCCGGCCGGCGAACTTGTTGCGGTTCTCCACCTGCAGGATCAGATCCGCATGGGCCTCCTTGTCCGTGGGGATGATGTCCCCCGGCTGGAGTTCCAGCAGATCGCGCACCGTCATGGTCGTGCTGGCCAGAAAGGCCCGCACCTCCAGTTCGGCCGACTTGACGTGCTCGGTGACCTGCTGCCGCTGGGCGGCGCTGGAGGCCTTGCGCTGATAGGCCAGCCAGCTCTGCGTGGCCAGCTTGCCCATCACCGGCTCGATGACGTTGAACGGCAGGCAGAGGGTCATCGTACCGGCCCGCGTGCCCATCTTGAGCTCCAGGCCGATCACCACCACCACTTCGTTGGGGGCCACGATCTGCACGAGGTGCGGGTTGGACTCCGTCTCGGCCAGGCTGAACTCCACCTGCACGAGCGTCTGCCAGACTTCGGTCAGCTGGCTGAGCGCCCGGTCGGTGATCCGCTTGACCAGGCGCCATTCGATCGAGGTCAGCGGACGCTGGGGGATGAACAGCTCGGCGTTCGATCCGCCCAGCAGGCGGTCGATGATCGGGTAGACGATCAGCGGGCTGATCTCCAGGCACAGCTGCCCCTCCAGCGGCGGGGCGTCCAGCAGGTTGAAGCACGTCGGGTTGGGCAGCGAGTGGATGAACTCGCTGTAGGTCAGCTGCTCGATGGTCGCCACCCGGACCTCGACGATGGTGCGCAGGAAGGCCGACAGGCTCGCCCCGAAATTGCGGGCGAACCCCTCGTGGATCGCCTCCAGCGACCGCATCTGGTCTTTGCTGACCCGCTCGGGCCGCTTGAAGTCGTAGGTGCGGACCTCCTGCTGCTTGGCCTTCGAGCGGCTGAAGACCTCCGGCTCGGTGTCCGGGCCGATCCCGGAGTCCACCGCCGACAGCAGGGCATCCACCTCGGCCTGGTCGAGAACGTCCGCCATGGTCGATCGACATCCCGTCGGCCCGGCATCGCCCGGGCGCGCGGCGGCGCCACAGGCCCGCGGATTATCGGACAGGGCGCCGGTACCAGTTCATCGGACATTCGCTCCGACGGCCTTGAGGGGGGCCGCGGGGCTCGGCCGGATATGCCCGGGC
>CAZSYS010000196.1:0-8827 GCA_964611365.1 uncultured Planctomycetales bacterium | reverse complement strand
GGTGGAACGAGCCGGTGATGCAGATCAGGTCCTCGCGCGTCACCGCCCGCTCGGCGATGTCCAGGGCATCCTCCAGCCGGGGGGCCACCTGGGCCATCTTGCCGCACTGCTCGACGTATTCGATCGAGAGGTCGGTCGGGTCCGCGGCCCGCGGCGAACCCGCGTCGGTAAAGATCACCTTGTCGGCCCCGAGCTGGATGTGCTTCAGCATGCCCGGGATGTCCTTGTCGGACCGGCAGCCGAAGATCACCACCATCGAGTCGTAGGAGACGTTCTGGCCGATCGCCCGCATCAGGGCCTCGACGCTCGCGGCGTTGTGGGCCCCGTCCACGATGATGCGCGGGTGTTCGTGAATCAGCTCCATCCGCCCCGGAAGCCGCACCCGGGAGAGCCCCTCGATCGCCTTGGCCTCGTCGAAGGGCAGACCGCGCTCCCGCAGGGTCGCCAGCACGCTCAAGGCCAGCCCGCAGTTGATGGCCTGGTGATCGCCGGCCAGCGGAACCGGCAGATGCTCGTACCGGCTCGTGCCGGTGCTCAGGCTGACGCGGGTCTGCGGCCCGATATTCCGGGAGGATTCGAACCGGTAGCTGAACTCGATCTCGCGGCCGGTGAACACCAGCGGACACTTGGCCTTCTCCGCCGCCAGCCGCAGCGCCCGGCAGACCGACTCGGGCTGCGGCGCGCTGATCGCCGGCACCCCCGCCTTGAAGATCCCGGCCTTCTCCTCGGCGATCTTCTCCAGGGTGTGGCCCAGCTGGCTCATGTGGTCGTAGCTGATGCTGGTGATCGCGCAGACCTCCGGACGAATCACGTTCGTCGAGTCCAGCCGCCCGCCCAGCCCCGCCTCGATCACCGCCACGTCCACCTCCTGCTCGGCGAAATACTGGAACCCCAGGGCGGTGAAGATCTCGAAGAAAGTCGGCTCGTCCCGGCCCAGCTTCTTGACCACCGGGGCGATCCGCCCCATGAGCCGCGTCAGGTCCTCCTGCGAGATCATCTGGTCGTCGATCTGGATCCGCTCGCGGACATCCATCAGATGGGGCGAGGTGTACAACCCCACCCTCAGCCCGCCGCTGGTCAGCATCGAAGCCAGCATCGTGGCCGTCGAGCCCTTGCCCTTGGTCCCGGCGATATGCACCGTCTTGATCTGGCGGTGGGGATTCCCCATGCCCGCCAGCAGCCGGTTCATCCGGTTCAGATTGAAGTTGGCGGCGTTGTAGCCCACCCTCGTCATCTTCTCGTAATTCACAACAGAATTGAGGAAATTCAGTGCAGACTGATAGGTGCGGATTGCCATGGGCACCTTCTTTCGCAGAGTCGATTGCGGGGGGAGCGACCGTGCCATCGAAGGCGGAATCCTATCAGAAAGCCGCATGCCAGTCAACGCGCGGCGGTTCGGGGCCCCGTCCCGGAGCCTGTGATTTCTTTATGGCTGGGTTGCTTATCTACTTTATTGGTAATGCTTACCGGCGATCTCGACCAGGAACTGGTCTGCCTCGGCCGGCTTACCGGCCGGACGGTCCCCGGCAGTGCCCCTGCCGGCGGCGGGGCCGGATCGGGCGGGGTCATGGACCGGCGGGACTTAAGGATCGGCAAGTGGCCGGAGTCCTGGGCGGGCCCGGCCCAAGCCCGGGCGGCCGCCACCGTTCTGCCCGCCGGGATCGCCGATCACGGGCTGGGGGTCCCGCGTGCCGGCAGATCCCGGCCGGTGGCGGGCGACGGCGTGTTGGCGGCGCGGCGAAAGGGGGTGGTCGAGGCACTTTCCTGTCGGAGGTACAGAATCGCCGGTACTTCGGTCGACAAAAAGGGAGATGTGCATCCACGGTCGGTCCGGGGTCGCGGCACGGCAGGCCCGACCCGCTGCTTGGTCGATCGCGCGGACAGACGTATAATCATCAGCGAGCCAGGGTTGTGTTCCGCGCACTTTGCCCGCCATGGATTTACGGTTCTTACCGGGAGAGACGGTCCCACCGGAAGTACGCGGGGGGCAGTCGAGAGAAACGAGTGGGCCTGCCGGCACGACCACCAGGAGGACCGGTCGTCCGGGCTCCTGCGGGCAGCGGCCCGCCGGTCCCCGGGGTGCCCGGGCCCGCGGCGGCCTGGACGCCGACGGCGGCGATGCAGGAGTCCACAGAGGTACACGCCACATGCAGGTGAGCAGAGTGACCCGATTCGGTCGCGGTTGGGGCGCAGGGCTGTTGGCAGCGGCATGGCTGGCGGGCATGGTCCCGGCCGGCTGGACGGCGCCGAGCCAGGCCGGGCCCCTGGTCGGCACGCCTGACCAGCAGGAGCGCTGGATCGCCTGCCTGTCCGACGCCGCGCGGGGCCGCTTCCAGGAGGCGCGGGAGGGGGTGCGGCAGCTGCTGTCGGGTGGCGTGGCGGATGAGCGCGTCCGGCGGATCGACGGCTGGCTGGAGTCGCTGTCGGAGTTCCAGGGGGAGCGACAGCGGCGGATCCGCGCGGAGTACGACAAGTACGTTCAGTGGGTGCGCGAGGATCTGGCCGGTTTCGCGGCCGACGGCAAGCGGGGCTGGTGGCGCCAGGCTATCCTCGACAGCGCCCGGGCAATGGCCAACGCCGCGGACGAGGAGGCCTTCCGGCGCGAGCCGTGGCTGGAGGAGGTCGTCCGGGGGGCGGTGCAGGCGGCCGCGGCCTACGAGCAGGAGCAGGAATGGATCAAGGCCGCCCGGCTGTACGTGCCCCTGAGCGAGATCTTCCCGCGTGAGAAGTCCTACCGCGACGCCCTGCGCCACTGCCAGGAGCACCTCCGGCTGGAGCTGATGTACGCTCCGGAATCGGAATGGAAGGAGACGGTCAGCGGCATTGTCCCGGACATGGCCCGGGACGCCTTTGCCAAGATCGAGGGCGAGTACCTGCGCGAGCCCAACTTCCGCGAGGCCGCGATCGACGGCATCCGGCAGATCATCCGCATGACCGAGCACCCCAGGCTCCAGAAGGTGTTCCCGGAGATGGGGCAGGGCGAGCTGGTGGAGGAGTTCGTCGACCGCCTGCGGGCGAACCTCCGGCAGGTCGAGGACCGCCCCGTACTGTCGGCGGCCGAACTGGTCGAGCGCTTCGACCGGGTGCTGGACATCAACCGGGAACTGGGCATCTTCCCGGAAAACGTGGTGGTCTACGAGTTCGTGCACGGCGCGCTGCAGCCGCTGGACCGCTTCAGCGACATGCTCTGGCCGTCGGACATCGAGGAGTTCAACAAGCACACCCAGGGCCGCTTCAGCGGCGTGGGCATCCAGATCCGCAAGCAGCCCGGCGAGCCGATCCAGGTGATCTCGCCGCTGGAGGACACCCCGGCCTACCGCAAGGGCATCCAGCCCAACGATCTGATCACCCGGATCGACGGCCGGCCGACCGAGAAGATCTCGGTCACCCAGGCGGTGCGGGAGATCACCGGCCGGGCGGGGACGACGGTGACGCTGACCATCCGCCGCGACGGCGTGCCGGAGGAGTTTCCGGTGGAGCTGGAGCGTCAGGAGATCACGATCTTCACCATCAAGGGCCACAAACGCGACGCCGAGGGCCACTGGAACTACATGATCGACCCGGCGGCGGGCATCGCCTACCTGCGGATGACCAACTTCACCGACGGTACGATCGACGAGCTGCGGGCGGTGGTCACGGAGCTGCGCGACCGGCAGGGCCTGCGCGGCCTGATCTTCGACCTGCGCGGCAACCCCGGCGGGCCGCTCAAGGCGGCGGTGGAGGTCGCGGACCTGTTTCTCGACGGCGGCAAGCGGATCGTCTCCACCAAGGACCGCAACGGGCAGCCGTGGGTCAAGTCCGCGACGGACGACACCCACTTCTATGACTTTCCCATGATCCTGCTGGTGGACAGCGTCAGCGCCAGCGCCTCGGAGATCGTGGCCGGGGCCCTCCAGGTCCACGGGCGGGCGCTGCTCGTGGGCGAGCGGACCTACGGCAAGGGCAGCGTGCAGCAGGTGCTGCGGCTGAACAACTCCAACCGCGCCTACCTGAAGCTGACCACCGCCCTGTACTACCTGCCGAACGAGCGGTGCCTGCACCGCGAGGACGACGCCGAGACCTGGGGCGTCGATCCGGACGTGAGTCTGCGGCTGGTGCCCAAGGAGTTCGTGCGCATGCGCGAACTCCTGATGCGCAACGACATCCTCAAGGGCAAGGACCAGAAGGAGCTCTCCGATGCCGCCCTGGAGAGCGTGACCCGCGTCCGCACCACGACCGGCGCCGCCGGGGGTGAGGAGGATTCCACGGACGGGCTGGAGGCCGACGCCCCCGACGGGGCGGCCACGCGGCCCGCGGACCAGGCCGACGAGGCTGACGAACCGGCCGTGGATCGCAGCGACGAGAACACCTTCCCCCAGGCCGACGCCCAGCTCGAGGCCGCCCTGGCGCTGATGCGCATCCGGCTGGAAAGCGATGTCCCCTGGCCGCTCGGCGGCGGCGGACTGGCCGATGCCGGCCGCTGACCGGTCCGCGACCGCGGCTCAGCCGCCCAGGGAAAGGCTGGCCAGCCCGCTGGCCACGTCGTCGTAGACCTCGAAGATCTTGTCCAGGCCGGTCACCAGGAACACCCCCCAGACATGGGTGTTGATGGCGCAAAGCTTGAGCTTGCGGTGGTTGTTGACCACCTGCACCTTCCGCAGCTTCAGCAGCTTGGCGATGTTGGAGGAGTTGAGGAAGCGGACGCCCTGAAAGTTGAGCACGATGTCCCTGTCGCCCTCCTTCTCGACCGTCTCCAGCAGGGCGTTGAGGTCGTCGGTGAACTGCGGATCATCGGTCAGTTCGACCAGCAGCACGGTGTCGGACCAGTTCTCGATGGGCATGATTCCTGCTCGCTGGCGACCCGGGGGCCGCACGAAGGCGTCATCGGCCGGGCGGCCGGCCGACGACGCAGCGCACTCTAATCAACGGCCGCCGCGATTGTCAATCGGCCCGCCGCCCGCGCCGGACCGGCCCGCCCGGACGCCCGGGCCCGCGGCTCACAGCGTGCGGACCAGCATGGCCCGGTCGATGCCCGTCCGCCGGAGCGTCGATTCCAGGGCTTCCAGGAAGCGCTGCCCGTCCTGGTGGTAGCCGGCGGTGGGGCGCAGGCCCGGAACCAGCCCGCACCAGTAGCGGTTGAAGCACGCCATCAGCAGTTCGCGCGTGTACTTGCTGAAGATGCTGGCCAGGGCCACGGCCAGCTGATGCTCCTCGCCGGACACGCGGAAACCGATCCGCCAGCGGCGGTCCGGCCACTCCAGCCGGTAGACGCTGACCCGGGGGGTTTCCTCGATCACCTGCACGGCCGCGTCGTCGAAGGTTCGCATCAGCGGGCGGAGGTAGCTCACCCGCCCGCCCTGGCGGTCCACGAAGACGTGCAGCGGCCGTCCGGGCAGATCGGCGGCGATCCGCTGCAGCAGTCGGCCGACCTGCATGAAGAGCAGCACGCTCTTGTTGCGCACCGCGGCGGCCAGCCGGTTGTAGTGGCCCTCGGGCAGGACCTCGCAGAAGACGCCCCTGAAGCGGACGCCGCTGGCCTCGCTCGCGCGGCGCAGCGCCGCGGCCTGCACGGCCAGGTCGCCGCATGTGCAGTCCGTCGGCAGATCGATGTCCGCCCCGCGATACCAGGGGTACTCGTCCAGCTGAGCCGGGACCGGCGGGCAGGTCCGTCGGAGCAGGGAGCGGAGCGTTCCGGGGTGTTCGCCCGCCAGGGCCAGGAAGACCAGCGCCGCCCGCTCCAGCAGGCGCAGGTCGCGGCCGTCGCTGGCCCGCTTGTAAAGCTTCTTGCTGTCGGCCACGGCCAGGCGCGGATCCCGGGCTGTCGTCCGGGCGGTCACCGCGTCGCGCCACAGCGTCCAGAAGTCCGGCCCCTCCGGCGGGACGGGCTCCAGCAGTGCGGCGGGAACCTCGAACGCGACCGCCGAGACCACCAGCGGTCCGAGGAGGGGACCGTAGCCGGCCTCGTCGATGCCCGCCACGATGGCCGTGTCCTGGCCGGATGGGCTCATGGATGCATTCCGCGACGCGTCGCGCCCGGCACGGCCGCCGCCGACGGTCCGCGGGGCTCAGCTCCGCAGCTGCTCGAAGCGCGCGAACGGCTGCTCCCAGGCCGCCCCGTCGCGCGGTTCGTAGACCTGAACCTCGAACGAACGACGGATCAGTTCGCGGGCCTCCCAGATGTCCCCCAGGACGCCGGTGGCGACGGCCTGGACCGCGATGTTCCCGGCCGCTGTGGCCTCGACCGGACCGGCCACGACGGTGCAGCCGGTGGCGTCGGCCGCCCACTGGCACAGGTGCGTGTTCTGGCTGCCGCCGCCGACGATATGGATGACCTCCGCCTTGCGGCCGGTGCAGGCCGTGATCCGGGCGAGCGTCTGGCGGTAGGTCATCGCCAGGCTCTCCAGGCACACGCGGACGACCTGGCCGGGCTCCTGGGGAACCGTCTGCCCGGTCCTGCGGCAGTAGTCAGCAATCCGCGAAGGCATGTCGCCCGGAGCCAGGAAGGAAGGGTCATCCGGGTCCACGATGGCCACGAACGGCCTGGCCTCGGCAGCCATGCGGGTCAGCTCGGGGTAGCTGTAGTCGCGTCCGGAGCGCTGCCAGGTGCGGCGACACTCCTGGACCAGCCACAGGCCCATGATGTTCTTAAGGAAGCGGTAGGTGCCGTTGACGCCGCCCTCGTTCGTGAAGTTGTACCGGAACGACTCGGGGCTGATGATCGGCGCGGGCACCTCCATGCCCATCAGCGACCAGGTGCCGGAGCTGAGGAAAGCCCAAGTGCGCCGGCGGTCCCCCGGCACCGCGGCCACGGCGGACCCGGGGTCGTGCGTGGCCGGGGCGATCACCGGAATCGCCCCGATGCCCAGCTCCTCGCGGATATCCTCGCGCAGCGGCCCCAGCCGGGTGCCCGAAGGCACGATTTCGGGGAAGATGCGGGCGGGCAGGCCGAACTTCTCGATCAGCGGCAGCGCCCAGGCCCCCTTGCGGGGGTCGTAGGCCTGGGTGGTGGTGGCGTTGCTGAACTCGCAGCACTTGCGGCCGGTGAACCAGTAGTTGAACAGGTCGGGCATCATCAGGAAGGTCCCGGCGTTGTCCAGCAGCACAGATCCGCCCAGCTTCATGGCCAGCAGCTGGAAGATGGAGTTGAACTGCATGAACTGGATGCCGGTCTGCTCGAAGATCTGCTCGCGGGGAACGATCGACCAGGCCTTCTCCAGAATGCCGTTGGTTCGGGCGTCGCGGTAGTGGAAGGGATTGCCCAGCAGGACGTCGCCGGCGCCCAGCAGGCCGAAGTCCACGCCCCATGTGTCGATCCCGATCCCATGGAGTTCACCGGCCTGCTTCGCCGCGGCGGCCACGCCCTGCTTCATCTCCGACCAGAGCCGCAGCACGTCCCAGTGCAGCTCGTCGATCGTGCGGACCGCCCCGTTGGGAAACCGGTGCAGCTCGGTCAGCCCGATCCGGCCGTCGGAAATCGACCCCAGAACCACCCGGCCGCTCTCGGCCCCCAGGTCCACCGCCGCGAAGTTCGCCGACTTGCTCATGCGTCACACTCTCTCTGCATCGAAAGGCCAGACTTCAACAGGAACAACCGCCAAGGCGCCAAGAGCGCCAGGCAGAAAGGGATCAAGGCTTCAGGATCATACTACGCTCCGGACCGGCTCCATGAAACTCACGGCGTTGAGACTCATCCGCAGGCCGGCAGCCCTTCCCGGCACTGCATTCCCCGGCGTTCCCGGCGTCTTGGCGTCTTGGCGGTTCAATCAACCCGTTTCACAAGCCGGAAAGAACAACCGCCAAGGCGCCAAGAGCGCCAGGCAGAAAGGGATCAGGATCTCAGGATCGAATCACCCGCTTGATGCCCTCCTTGAGGAGCGGGACATTGAAGTTGATCAATAATCCCAAACGGAGCCGGCCGGCCTTCAGATACGAGAGCACCTGCGCGAAGTGGACGGGCAGCAGGGACTCGACCGCCTTGTATTCGACGACCAGGTCGTCTGCGACCAGCATGTCGAAGCGCCCCTCACCCACCGGCCGACCTTTGTACATCACCGTCACTCCCACCTGCCGCCTGAACGGTATCCCTCTCAACTCCAGTTCAACCGCCATCGCGCCTTCGTACACGGATTCGAGATACCCCGGTCCGAGTTCACGATGAACCTCGATCGCAGCACCGATCACCGCGTGGGCCAGATCGTCCAGACGAACATCCGGCTCGGTGACCACGGATTCCCTGCCAATCGGATCTCCCATGACTCTCTTCCCTGATGGCCGCAATCGCCGCTCTCATTGTCGAAGGCGGCCACGCCCTGTTTTCGCCGCCCTGTTGTCCTGGCGTCTTGGCGTCTTGGCGTCTTGGCGGTTCAATCAACCCGTTTCACAAGCCGGAAAGAACAACCGCCAAGGCGCCAAGAGCGCCAGGCAGAAAGGGATCAAGGCTTCAGGATCATACTACCCTCCGGACCGGATCCCTGAAACTCACGGCGTTGAGAGTCATCCGCAGGCCGGCAGCCCTTCCCGGCACTGCCTTCCCGGCGTCTTGGCGTCTTGGCGTCTTGGCGGTTCAATCAACCCGTTCCAGAGGCCAGAAAGACCAACCGCCAAGGCGCCAAGAGCGCCAGGCAGAAAGGGATCAAGGCTTCAGGATCATACTACGCTCCGGACCGGCTCCATGAAACTCACGGCGTTGAGACTCATCCGCAGGCCGGCAGCCCTTCCCGGCACTGCATTCCCCGGCGTTCCCGGCGTCTTGGCGTCTTGGCGGTTCAATCAACCCGTTTCACAAGCCGGAAAGAACAACCGCCAAGGCGCCAAGAGCGCCAGGCAGAAAGGGATCAAGGCTTCAGGA
>CAZSYS010000195.1:0-8884 GCA_964611365.1 uncultured Planctomycetales bacterium | reverse complement strand
CCGGCTGACCTCGACACCCTTGTCCTTCAGGGCCTTCTCGTAGAAGGCCGCCGCTTCCGCCGGCGGCCGGTCCACGGTCATCGTGGCGTGGTAGACCTCGGGATCGTCCCGGCCCGCCGCGGGGGTCATGTGGGCGGACTGCTGGATCCTCGCCCCCTCAATCTGCGGCAGGGGAAAACCCTCCGGAAGCCGGCCGGAGCCGCTGGCGAGCGTGCCCCGGTCGGTGGTCATCGTGACCGTGCCGCCCTCGGATTTCAGCGTCGCCTTCCGGCCGTCGGCGCCGGTGATGGTGGTGGTGTCGCCGTCGGTCTCCACCGTCACTTCCCCTTTGTCCGTCTGGACGGTCGTGCTTTCCTTGCGCCCGCAGCCCCAGGCCAGGGCCGCCATCAGGCCCGCCGCGATGAGTCGCCGTGAGACGGCCGGTCGTGACATGGTGCCACCTTCCTTTCAGGCGGAAGTCTAACCGCGGACGCGCAGGTCCGCCAGCGGCTCATGCCGGCTCAGACCCCGGCCGGCCCGTCCAGCTCCCGCAGAATGGAGAACGCCTCGGCCGCGCCGGCGCCGACCACGCTTCCGCGGAAGCCGGCCAGCGCCCGGATGGCCTCCAGCGACCGCGCCGGAACCCCTTCCTCCAGCTGCGAGGCATACCGCCGCATGGCCGCCAGCTTGGCCTCCAGCGTGGCGGTGATGTCCACGTACCAGTTCGGCTCGAACGCCGGCTCGACGCCCGGCGCCGACCAGTGCGTCTCGGAGACGGTTTCGTAGCACGCCACCCTCCGGACCTGCCGCCGCCGGCCGTCCGGGCGCAGGGCCACCATCGCGGCGTCGAAGACCTGCCGGTGGTCCTCGTGCCGGTCGCCGGGGAACGGCAGCAGCACCGTGTCCGCGGCGGTGCGGTCCACGAGGTCCGCAAAAGCACGGTTGAGCTTCGCCTCGGGTATCAGGTGAAGGGTCGTGACCGGCAGGTTCATGAAGACCAGTTTCGCCCCGATGATCCTGGCCGCCCGTGCGGCCTCCGACCGGACGCGCCGTACCTGGGCGGCCGGAAACAGCGGCGTGCCCCGGGTGACGATCGCCGCCGTCACCCGGTGGCCCTCCAGAACCAGGCGCCGCATCGTGCCGCCGCAGCCCAGGATCTCGTCGTCCGGATGCGGCGCGATGACCAGAACGTTCGCCATGGCCGTGTTCCTCCCGTGCTCTCCCCGACAGGACGCCCGGGCCGACCATCGCACATCCTGCCCGGCCGGCTCCACCCCCCGGCGCTCAGCGGTCCGGCACTCCGCAGGCCGAACCGCCCGCCTGGCCGCCTCCCAGCACCGTCCCGGCGACCAGATCGCCCGCCGGGCTCTCCGGCCACGCCCATTCGGTCAACAGCAGGGCTGCGTCGCCGGTGCGCACCAGCGGGCGGCCCTTCAGCGCCCCCAGTACCGTCCCGGGCGCCGACCGGTCCGTTGCGACGGCCTGGGGCAACGCCCGCCAGACGATCAGCTTTCGCCCGCCGGCGAACGTGAACGCGCCCGGATAGGGCCGGCTGACCGCCCGGATCAGGCGGTAGACTTCATCGGTCGGCTGCGTCCAGTCGATCAGACCGTCTTCCGGACGCCGCCGAGGGTACCAGGTCGCCCGGGCGTGATCCTGCGGCGTGCGCGGCACCTGCCCGGAGGCGAAGGCCGGACACAGCTGGGCCACCATATCCTCCAGCACGACGTTGGTCCGGGCGATGAGGTCGGCCGCGTAGTCGTCCGGCCGGACCTCCACGGGCCGCCGGGCGATGATGTCGCCGGCGTCGGGCTCGTCGGTCAGGAAGAACAGGTTGGCCGCCGCCGGACGCCCCAGGAGAATCGTCCAGGCGACCGGCGCACGGCCTCGACCCTCCGGCAGCATCGTGGGATGGAAGCCGATGCTTCCCCGGCGGGCCAGGGCTCGCAGCTCGCCGGGCACCAGCTGAGAGAGTCCGATGACCAGCAGCCAGTCCGGAGCGGTTCGCTCGATCAGTGCCCGCACCGCCGGCTCGGTGACCTTGTCAAACGCAACGTAAGGGATTCCCGCCGCCCGGGCCGGCGGCCCCAGGTCATGGTAATCGCTCACCGCCTCGGCGTGCCGCGGATGCAGGCCGCAGACCCCCGCCGGAGGCAGACCGCCGCGCAGCAGCCCGCGCAGCGCCGCCGCACTGGAACTCACGCTGCCGATCAGAACCGCTTTCATCGCGACGCCTCCCGGTTCGCGTCCCGCAGACGCCGCGCATAGGGGCTCTTGTCGAAGGGGCGGCTGAGACGCCGCTCGCCCAGCAGCACCACCAGCACGGTCTTGGCCAGGATGGCCAGGTCCAGCAGCGGACCGGCGTGGTCCACGTAGTACACGTCGTAGCGGATCCGCTCCTCCCAGCTCATGCTGGCGTTGCCGTTGACCTGGGCCAGCCCCGTGAGCCCGGGCCGTACCTCCAGCCGCCGCCGCTGGAAGGCGTCGTAGGCCTCCACCTGCTCCATGATCGTCGGGCGGGGTCCGATCAGCGACATCTCCCCGCGCAGGACGTTGATCAGCTGCGGCGTCTCGTCCAGCTTGGTGCGCCGGAGCAGGCGGCCGACCGGCGTGACCGCGGCATGAGTCAGCGGGACGATCTCGCGCGGATCGTGCACGTGCTCGGCCCGCATGGTGCGGAACTTCAGCGAGCGGAACGGCCGTCCGTGCAGCCCTCCGCGGATCTGCGTGAAGAAGACCGGCCCGGGCGAGGTCAGACGGACGGCCGCCGCCGCCAGGGCCCAGACCGGCAACAACAGCGCGATCAGCGCCAGCGATACGACCACGTCCAGGATTCTCCTCAACCCGGCGTACATGCCCGCTCCCGGCGTGCAAACGTCGTCGCCCGGCCGGCCTCCAGATCGATCAGCCAGCGCTTCAGCCGGATTCCGTGGTCCGCCGAGAAGCCGGTCAGCGAACCGTCCCGCGCGACCACCCGGTGGCAGGGAATCACCAGCGGAAAGGGGTTCAGGGCCAGCGCCCGGCCGATCGCCCGGGCCGCGCCGGGGCGTCCGATCGCCCGGGCCAGCTCCCCATAGGTCATCACCTGGCCGTGGGGGATCTTCGCACAGGCATCGAGCACCACCTGCTGAAAAGGCGTGAGCCCCGAACGATCCAGCGGGGCCTCCAGAGGCTGCGGCCGCCCGGCCAGGTATTCCCGGATGCGCCCCTGGAGGTCCGGGAGAAGCTCCGGATCCGGCACCGCCTCCGGCCGAAGGCGCCGCAGGCGCGCCGCCGCCGCGGACGGCGTACCCGACGCCAGCAGCACCCGCACCAGGCCGGCCGGACCGGCCAGCAGGCCCACCCGGCCGAAGGGCGCCTCGATCAGCGCATACCGCCACATGGCCTACAGACTAGAGGTGATGCCGGAGGACTACAAGGCTTCCTCGCCGACGCGCGGCCCCAGCTTCTGCAGCCGGCAGGTCATCTGGTGAATGCGATGGATCACCTCCTGACCCTCGGGTGTGGACTCCAGCCCCACGAACTGCAGCCCCAGGCGGACGGCTCCGCCGGCGTCGGTGTCCCGGTGACGCAGGCGGACCTGCAGCTCCAGCGGCGGCTCGATCCCGCCGGTCGTGAACCGGCACTGCAGCGCGGTGTTGCGGCCGAAGCTCTCGCCGGCCTGCGGGGTCAGGGTTACGCTCAGCCCGCCGGCCGAGACGTCCACGATCCGCCCGCGCACCGGGCCCGGGCGGCCCGTGCCGGCCCGGTCCTCCAGGTTCCACAGGTCCACCGGGATCATCACCTGCCGCGGAACGGCCGTGCGGTAGTAGAGCCGCCGCTGCAGCTCCTGCATCATGTCCGGCCAGCGGAGGCACAGCGCCGGGCGATGCTTGCCGTGCCGGCCGGCCAGCTGCACGCGGTCCACCACCGAGGTCGCGAACACGCACTTGTGGCTGCCGTGGCGGAAGGAGATGCCCACATTCTGCTCGGGCTGGAGCTCCGGCGGCGGCTGGCCGGGGTTGCCGGGATACTCGACGAAGACCCGGGCGTGCTCCGGGTCGATGCCCAGGAAACGCGTCTTGAAGATCTCCCAGCCGCCGGGAAGGTTGCAGCTGAGCTGCGCGGTCGTCCGCCGGGCGGCGGCCTCGCGGAGCAGCTCGCTCTGTTTCTCGGGGGCGAGGTGGAATGCGCGCGTCACGTGTCCGCTCCTTCCGTCCGGCCGGCGGGCTCGGCGAACGACTTCATCAGCCGGCCGCGCAGCCGGTTCACGGCCTCCGCCGAGGCCCGGTGGGCGTCGTCGGCCAGGAACTGCAGGCCGAGAATCACCTTGCCCTCCGTTCCGGCGGGAATCTTGTTGCAGAGCACCGCGTCCAGCTCGAACCGGTGGGTGTCCCCGGGGGTCAGCGAGAAGCACGCCCGCAGCCGGTCGCCGATGAGGATCTGGTCGGCCGTGCGCGCGTCCAGCCGGCAGGCCAGCCCGTCGACGCTGAGGTTGCACAGCCAGGCCAGCGAGCTGTTGGCCGCCTGGTCGGCGCCGCCCCAGGAAAGCTCCACCTGCGCCGACTGCGACAGCCGGATGCGGCGGAAGCGCCGCCGCTGGGCGACCTGCAGCGTCTGCGGCTGCGAGAGAAAGATGCGGACGTCGTCGGGATCCTGCGAGTACCGCTCCACGTGCACCACGTCGCACGAAAGCAGGTAACGCTGCTCGCCCAGGCGGATGGTCAGGTCGCAGTAGGTGCCGACCAGGTCATCCCACTTGAGCGGACGCAGCGGTCCGGGATCCCCGGCCTGGGACCACTGCAGGTCGTCCCCGGTCTTCTCGCGGGCCGGCGGCGCCTCCGGACTCTCGCCGCGACAGGGGGCCAGCATGATGACCTTCAGACCGCGCGTGGCCAGGCACGCCGGGTCCGGCGGGGCCAGCCGGCAGCGCAAGGGCTGGGCCCCCGGCCAGATGCGGGCATCGAGGAGCACTTCGGCGCGGTGCCGGTTGGCCTGCTCGATGGTCCGGGCCGTCTGGCGGGGATTCAGGGTGATTCCGTAATCCATCGCTTTTTCCCTGCGGCGGTGTATGACACGCCGCGGCCCGATATCCCGGCCGGGCCGGGGCGGGGACGCGGCCGGCCCCCCGAGAGCCTCCGGCGGCCCGGGCCGTTGTCACCATCGGCTGAATCGGGCGGGACCATTACGCTTCGGTCGTCGCGTCAGTGAAGACCCCGCCGGCGCGACGCCGCCGTCCGGACATACGGAACAAAAGACATGCGAAACAAGGGACCGTCCGCTCCGCACGGCGGAGGAATATCGGGCGTGTGCCCCGCTCAGGCCCGCGACGCCAGTGCGTCCAGGGTCAGCCCGGAGCCGTCGTCCACGATGTCCAGCAGCAGATCCACCAGGTGGGGGGTGAGGTCGCCTTCCTCGGCGCAGCGGGACAGAATCTCCCGGCACTCCTTCATGGACATCGCCCGGCGGTAGGGCCGGTCGGTGCTCAGGGCGTCGAAACAGTCGGCCACCGAGACGATGCGCGGCAGCAGCGGAAGATGATCGTCGTCCAGACCGTCCGGGTAGCCCCGGCCGTTGGGCCGCTCATGATGCCAGCGCACGATCGGAAGCACCTCCCGGAAGGTCCGCAGCGGCTGAAGCACCTCGTAGCCCACCACCGGGTGCCGCATCATGATGGCCATCTCCGCGTCGCTCAGCTTGCCCGGCTTGTTGAGGATCTGGTCGGGCACCACCACCTTCCCGATGTCGTGCACCAGGGCCCCGGTGTGCAGGGCGGTCAGCTGGCCGGTGTCCAGCCCGAGCCGCCGCCCGATGTCGACGGCATAGGCGGCCACGCGCTCCACGTGCCCGCAGGTGTAGGAGTCCTTGCCTTCGATCGCGTTCGCCAGGGCGGTGATCACCGCGGTGGCGTCCTCCAGCGAGGTCGTCGCCTGCGTGGTCCGCACCGCGTGCAGCAGCCGGATGGTCAGCTCCTCCGGCGATGCCGGAAGCTGGATGCAGTCGTCGGCCCCGGCGTTGTAGAGCTCGATCCGCCGGTCGGCGTGTTCGCCCTCGCCGAGCACGAAAACCACCGAGACGAAGGAGCTCCGCCGCCCGAGCTTGATGTGGCGGCAGAGCTCGATGTACTCCGACAGCTCCCCGCCCGGCACGATGACCACGGCATCCACCGCGGACTCCCGGCGCAGACGCCACATCGCCTCGCTGACGGTGTGGGCCCGCACCAGTTCCCAGGGGCCGGCCATGGCCCCGATCAGACCCTCCACGGCGGCCTGCGGTCCGGCCACGAGCAGACGCCCGGCGGTTGTGTCTTGCGACATCGGGTTCCCTTTCGTCACCCTGGCCCGGAGACCGGGGCTTGCCCTCCGCCCGGTCCGTCGTCCTCTGCCGGAGGAAGCCGCCGCCGGCGGCGCCCACCCTACTGCAACGGCCCAGCCGCCGGTAGGGAAAACACCGGCACGGGTCCCTGATTCCACTATCGGGCCCGCAAGCGGCCGACATGAGGACTTCAACCGCCTTTTGGGTTAAGTGCCCCCGTCGGGCTGACGATGCAGATTCCAAGGGGATGCCCCGGAGGCTCCGCGCCGCCGGAGCCGGCCCGCCGTCGGATACGGGTGGACGAACGACATGACAGACCATCACGACTGCGCCCCGGCCGCCAGGCCCCTCAGGAGGGTCTAGCAATGACCAGGCTGACCACCGCGCCCGCCATCGCCACGGGAGCCGCCGGCACCATGGGCAGCGCCGGCCTCGAACAGCAGGTCCGCCAGCGCATCGAGCTGCTGTCCTACCTGCCCACGACCGCCGCCGTGGCCATGAAATTCATCGAACTGGGCAAGGATCCGGACGCCGATCCGGCCGACTACGCCAAGGTGATCGGGGCCGACGCCTCGCTGAGCTCCAAGCTGCTGTCCCTGGCCAACTCGCCCTGGTTCGGCATCCGCAACAAGGTCACCACCGTGCGCATGGCGGTCAATCTCCTGGGCCTGGGCACGGTGCGCACCCTGGCGATCAGCTACTGCATGGCCGGTCTGCACAATGAACTGAAACTCAAGCCGGACGAGTCCCGGCTGTTCTGGCAGGGGGCGGTCTGCAAGGCGGTCGCCGCCCGACGCCTGGCCGGCCTCAAGGACCCCAAGACCGCCGAGGAAGCCTTCGTCGCGGGCATGTTCCAGGACTTCGCCCTGCCGATCATGTACGCGGTCGCCCGCGAGAGCTACCTGGCCATCCTGACCGACGCACGCCTCGACCTGCCGTCCAAGCTCAAAGCCGAGCGCGAGCTGTTCCACCTGGATCACTGCGAGGTCGGCCGCATCCTCGCCCAGAAGCTCGAGCTGCCGGAGATGTTCATCGACGCCGTCGCCTTCCACCACGACCACGGACGCCTGGGCGAGTTCCTCGAGAACGAGGCGCTGTCGCAGGCGGCCTGCGGCGCGTCCCTGTTCCCGATGCTGCTGGACAACTGGAACCGCGCCGACGCCGATGCCTTCTGCAGGCTGGCCGCGGAGGTCTGGAGCATGGAGCCCGGAGACCTGGCCGGATTCATGGAGGCGCTGCAGAAGGACTACAACGACCTGTACCGCTACTTCGAGGACGGCGGCGCCGAGGAGGACCGGCTGGCGCAGATGATGATCGACGCCGCCCGCGAGGAGGCCGACAACAACACCCACCTGGTCCGCACCGTCCACCAGCTCATGCAGGAGGCGGCCAGCGTGGGCATGGAAGTCAGCCAGCTGGTCAAGAGCCACCGCAGCCTGGAGGACAAGGCCAAACGCGACCCGCTCACCGGCGTGCTCAACCGCGAAGGCCTCAACGGATTCGCCGGCGAGATCCTCGCCAAGGCCGCACGGTACGGCGTGGGCTACGCCCTGGCTTTCTTCGACCTCGACAATTTCAAGCAGATCAACGACACCTGCGGACACGACCGCGGCGACAAGGCCCTGCGGGACTTCGCCTCCGTGCTCGCGGGAGCCACCCGGCAGCAGGACTGCGTCGCCCGCCTGGGCGGGGATGAGTTCCTGCTGTTCGTCTACGACTGCAAGCTGCAGGACGCCGAGCAGATCGTCCGGCGGATCCTCGGCCAGGTCGCCGGCCTGCGCGTCGGCCAGGGGAACGGCGCGATGGCGGTTTCCTGCAGCGCCGGCCTGCTCTACGTCCAGCCCGCCGGCCAGGTCCGGGCGCTGGAACCCCTTGTGAATCTCGCCGACAAGCTCATGTACAAGGCCAAGGTGGCCGGCGGAAACCGCGTCGAGTTCCGCGCCGTCTGAACGCCCGTCCTTGACCGGGCTCCCGCCGACTGGTACATTCAGTGGACCAGATGACGGGGGCCGCCGCCTTGGACCGCGAACGCCTGCACAACCGCATCGTCCGCGAAGTCATCGCCCGGGTCGCCGAGGGCCGCTACCCGGCCGGATTCCGCCTGCCGTCCGAACGCGTGCTCTGCCGCGAGTTCGACGTCGCCCGCGGCACCCTCCGCAAGGCCCTCGCCGAGCTGGCCGCCCTCGACGTGCTCCAGATCAGCCCCAACCGCGGAGCCTATGTCCGGAATCTGACGCCCGCCGGGCTCCCCCGCGACCGGCTCCCCCCGGACCTGGCCGACGTGAACCTGGCCGACGTGCTCGAAGCCCGCCTGGCCATCGAGACCGCCGCCCTGGACCGCGCCGTCCGCCGGATCAGGCCCGCCGGCCTGAGCCGGCTGAGAAGGCTCCTCGACCGGATGGCCGCCGCCCTCGACGACCTGCCGCGGTTCCTGAGCCTGGACATGGCCTTCCACCGCCAGATCGTCAGGGCCTCCGGCAACCCCGTGCTGGTCCGGTCCTTCGAGGCCATCCATGATTACCACCGCTTCTCGGCGGTCTACACCGCCCGGCGCGAGGGCCTGGAGGCCCAGGCCCTGGGATACCACCGGCGGCTGGTCGAGGCCCTCGCC
>CAZSYS010000194.1:0-8902 GCA_964611365.1 uncultured Planctomycetales bacterium | reverse complement strand
GGCCGGAGCAGGCAAGGCCCACTGCGCGTTGCCGGCCAGACGCAGGCCGCCCAGCCGCAGGTCGGCGCGCCGAACGGACATCCGCCCCGTCCGACGGTCCGCCGTCACCACCGCCCGCAGCTGTTTGACTGCCCCGGCCGCCAGTCGCAGCGCGGGCCGGCCCCCGGGCGAGGCCGCCAGCGCGCAACGCAGACCGTCCAGCGAACCCTCGCACGACACCGTCGAGCGTCCGAAAGCGGCGTCGATCTGGAACCCTGCTGGACCTTCGGCCTGCAGCCCGGCCTGCTGGGCCCAGGCATCCACCGCCGGCAACTCCCGCCGCAGTGCCGCCCAGTCGCGCACCTCGCCCTGCAGACGCAGCGTCAGCAACGGATCGGCGTCCGCGTCCAGCAGCAGGCAGGGCAAAGCCCCGGTCGAACGGCCGCGAACCAAGATCCCGGGACTTTCCCAGGACAGCGTCCGCGCCGACAGGGCATCCTCGTTCGGGTCGTACCGGCCTTCCCCGCGCAGCCGCGCGTCGGGGACCTGGGCGGTGCGGTTCAGCGCCGGCGCCGCCACGCGCACGCCGCGCATCTCGACGTCCAGGTCATAGTCCATGGTCAGGTCGGGGTGTGTGATCAGCACCAGGTCGCCGGTGCTCGTCCCGGCCAGCTGCTCCACCGGCAACCGCGAGATCAGCGGCACCGGCAGATCCGTCAGGGCCAGATCCTGCCACGCGATCCTGACCTCGCCCTGCAGATGCTCGCCGCGTTTGAGCCGCGGCACCCTGACCCGGGCGTCCAGGCTGAGCCGCGACGTGCCGGGCCAGGTGCCGGCGGGCGGCTCCCGCACCACGCCGGTGGCCGCGAACAGCCGAAGCATGCCCTGCGCGGGGTCCAGCAGGCAGTCGATGCTGTCGATGCGGAACCGCTGCTCGACCTCGGGCGTGCGAATCCGGCAGGTCACGTCGTCCAGCCGGTAGCGGAACGAGGGCAGACGCCCCCCGCGCCGGTCGCGCAGGTCGTCGATGTTCAGCCGTCCGTCGCGGTCGGCCACGAGCCACACGTGAACATTGCCGATCTCGAGGCGCGGCACGCGCTCGGTGAACAGCCTGCGCAGCGGCTCGAACGCGCACCGCACGCGGCTGACGGTGGCCAGGTACTCGTTCGGACCGCCGGGCCGGTCGCGGACCGCCAGGTCCTCCAGCACCACCCCGCCGCTCCAGCTGAGGGTCAGGCGGCCGATGCTGACCTGCCGCCGCAGCTGGGCGGAGAGATCGTCGGCCATGCGGCGGGCGATCCAGCCCCGCGGCAGCCACAGCGGCATGGCCGCATAGGCCACGGCGGCCAGCAGCGCGCCGCAGGCCGCGATCCGCGCCGCGTGCCGCAGGCGGTCCATCGGCGAAAAACCCGGCGGGGCGGGAAGGTGCGTCATCCGTCGAGAGGTCCCTTCGCCCGGCGGCCGGGGCCGCGTGCGCGTCTGGCGTGCCGGGTCCGGCTGCTTTTCGCGGAAGGCGGATCCCGGCTCGCTCCGGCGGCGGCCGGCGCCCGCAAGGGCGGCCCTGCGGTGCCTGCAAACCCGCGAAAAGATGTTCGACTCCCCTCCCCTGCACGCTGAACACGCATCGGGCCGCCCGGCGGTCCGCGGGCCTGATTCTAATGCCCCGCCGGCGACCGACCAAGCGGACCTCGGCTGGCTCCCGACCGCCGGGGGAGATAGAATGCCGCGAGACCCAGGGCGGGTGCACAGCGGTCGAGGCCGCCTCAGCACGCACCCGCCGCGTGCGTGGCCCGGGCAATGCTTCTCGGCGTGCTTTCCGACACTCACGACCGTCTGCCGGCGATGGACCGCGCCCTGGAGCTGTTCGGCGCCCGGGGCGTGCAGGCCGTCCTGCACCCCGGCGACCTCGTGGCCCCGTTCGCCGCCCGGCGCCTGCTGGCCTGGACCGGACCGCTGCACGTGGTCTACGGCAACAACGACGGTGAGCGCAAGGGGCTTCGCGCCGTCCTGCCGGGGATCCAGGACGGTCCGCTGTGGCTCGACGTGGACGGACGGCGCCTGCTCCTGCATCACGCCGAGGAGTGGTGCCGGCCGGAGGATCTCGCCCGCGCCGACATCGTGGTCACCGGCCATACCCACGCGATCGTCAACCGCGTCGAGGACGGCCGGCTGAGGCTGAACCCTGGCGAATGCTGCGGCTGGGTCACCGGCCGCTGCACCGTCGCGATCGTGGACACCGACGGCCCCTCGGCCGAGATCATCGAGGTGAACCCGTGAACCGAACGCGCCTCGGCCCCTGCCTCCTGGCCGCCCTGGCCGCCGCCGGCCCGACCCTGGGCGGCTGCGTGCGGAGAACCGTCACCATCCACACCGACCCCCAGGGCGCGGAGGTGACCCTCAACGACCAGCAGATCGGCACCTCGCCGGTCAGCGTCGATTTCCTGTGGTACGGCGACTACGACGTGATCGTCCGCAAGGAGGGCTACGAAACCCTCCACACCCACCAGCGGCTCAACCCGCCGTGGTACCAGGTGCCGCCGATCGATTTCTTCGCCGAAATCCTCACGCCGTTCACCTATCACGACCGGCAGGAGATGAGCTTCACGCTCGAGGAACGCAAGCCGGTGGACCGAAAGGATCTGGTCGATCAGGCCACCGAGTTCCGCGAGCGGACGCTGTTCGGGGACCGATGACTCCCGAGACGCGACATGTGCGGACCGAGCGGCCGCCGGAGGCCGCGCTTTCTCCGCCGGCGCAGCGGCACGCGTGGCTGCGCGCCCTCGGTCCGGCCGAAATGCCCGGACAGATCGCCCTGCCCGACGGCCTCTACCGGCACCTGCGCACCTTCAAGCACGACTTCTTCGCCGCCACCGGGCTGTATCAGGGGCCCTCCGGGCTGGTGGTGCTCAAGCTCGGCCGGCTGGCGGGGCTGTTCGGGCTGCCGATGACGTGGCTGGGCCGGTGGCTGGCGGACCGCGAATCGGCCAACTACCTCGCCGCCGAGGGGCTGCCGGGCATTCCCCGGTGCCTGGGCCGCTGGGGTCCGACCGGGCTGGTGCACGCCTTCGTCGAAGGCCACCCCCTCCAGCCGCGCGAGCCGGTGGACGACGGTTTCTTTCCCCGCCTGGCGGACATTCTGGACGGGCTGCACCGCCGCCACCTGGCGTATGTGGACCTCGAAAAACGCGAGAACATCCTGGTCGACGAGCAGGGCCGGCCCTGGCTGATCGATTTCCAGATCTCCTGGCACCACCCCCCCGGCGGCATCGACTGCCGGCCGCTGCGGGGTCCCCAGGCCCTGCGACGCCTGATGCCCGACGTCCTGGCGCGGCTCCTGCTGAGCCGCCTCCAGCAGGCCGACCGCTACCATCTGCTCAAGCACCGGCGACGCCACCGGCCCGACACGCTGTCGGCCGAGGAGTTCTGCGCCTCCTACCGCGTCGGGCCGGCCATCACCCTGCACCGCAGGATCGCCCGGCCGCTGACCTGGCTACGGCGCAGGGCCCTGAGCCGGCTGACCGGGCGCGCGCGGTCGCCCAGGCAGGAAGGCCCCCGGTTCACCCCCCCGGCCCGTCGCGTGGGGCCGGTCGAGTGCCGCCCGGAGAACGAAACCCATGCCGTTGGATGACCTCCAGAAAGCCCGGATCGAGGCTTTTCGCGCCCACATCGAGGAGGCGGTCCGCCGGGAGCACGGCTGGGATGCTCCCCAGCGCCACGACCGCCAGGACGGCTCCACCCTCGCCACCCGCTGCCCGGTTCGCGACCACGTGTGGATCGAGTGCGCCGTCCGCCCGTTCCTTCCCCAGGTCCGCGTCGGCCTGCTGACCGACGACCGCTGGCTCAGCGAGGAGTTCGAGCAGCGGATCGAGGATTCCGGCGACACCATGACCGAGTTCGTGGGGCTGGCCTTCGAGACCGCCGGCCTGGACTGGTCCGACCCGCCGGTCGAGCATTACCGCGAAGGCGGCACGCACTTCTATTTCGCCACGCCGCTGGATCTGCAGCGGCTGGAGGAGCTGGACGACCCGGCGGTGCGCGACAAGGTGCGGCGGATGCTCGCCGGTTATCGCGAGGGCTTCCTCTGAGCACCGACAGGCGGTCTGCATGGATGCCTTCCCCGACAACGCCGCCGACCCCTCCGCCGCCGGGCCCGTCGAGGTGCTGCTCATCATCGACGACGACACCTTCCTGCGCCTCGGAGCCAGCGCCCGGCAGCTGTGCGTCGGCATGATCGACGAGGCCGTGCAGATGCGGGTGCTCTCCTGCGGACCGGCCCACCTGGCCGGCGAAACCCTCGGGCCTGCCCGCGTCGGCCGGCTCGGTCGCCGCTGGCCGAGCTGGATCCGCACCCCCGCCGAAGACGTCGAGGAGATACTCGACGGCCGGCGACCGCAGGTCGTGCATTGCCTCTCGGCGCGGCTGGCACGCCTGGGCTGGGACTGGACCGCCCGATGGAACGCCGCCCTGCTCTGCCTGGTGACCGACATGCAGGACATCCAGACCCTCGGCGCCGTCACCGCCGCCGCCCGCGTCGAAGCCGTGACGCCGACCCGCCGGCTGGCCGCGGCCGTCGCCGAGAGTTATCCGGCGTTGACGGATCGCATCTGCACCATCCCGCTGGGCACCGCCTGCGCCCAGGAGCCCGCCTGCCTGGCCCGCCCCGATGCCGTTCCGTCGGCCATCGTGACCGCCGCCCTCGAGAGGCACGGCGGCCTGGACCAGCTGCTCAAGGCTCTGCGGATGGTGGCCGAGGCCGGCCACGACCTCCAGACCTTCTTCCTGGGTACCGGACCGGCCGAGTCCTCCCTGCGTCGTCTGGCGGACCGGCTGCAACTCCGCTCCAGAGTCACCTTCGCCGGACCGGTGATCGAGACCTCCGCGGTCCGCGCCGCCATGGCGGCGGCGGACTTCTTCATTCTGCCCTCCACCCGCGGGCGCTTCCGGCTGGACAGCCTGACCGCCATGGGCGCCGGCCTGGTCGTTCTGGCCCCGCAGCGCACCCTCGAGGACTACCTGGAGGACGGCCGCACCGCCTGCCTCTTCGACGAACAGAAGCCGTCCGGCCTGGCGCGGCGGCTCTGCGGCCTGCTGGAGGATCGCTCCGCGGCCAGGCGAGTGGCCTGCGCGGCCCTCGATCACGTCCGCGCCCGCCACAAGGCCAGCGACATGGTCACCGCCTGCGCTGAACTCTACCGTCGGCTGGCCTGAGCCGCCCGGGACCGCGGCAAGGATAAACAACCGCCGGGTTTCAACTTGCTGCGTGTCGGCGGCGATCGTAGAATCCACCGCGACCGGAGCGAGATCGTGCTTCCAGGAGATCCGCGACCATGGCCAGGCCTCGCCGGACAGGTTTCTCCCTCGGCGCCCTCCTGGCGGTGTGCGGCCTGCTGATTCCGCCGGCCTGGACCGGCCTGGCCGTCGAAACCGCCCCGGAGCCACGGGGTTCCGCCCCCTCTCCGGCACCCGGGGCATCCTCGGCGCCGGCGGTCCTCGAGGCTCCCGGACGGGTCGCGGTCATTCCCATCCGCGACGAGATCACCGAGATCACCTTCAAGAGCGTCGATCGCCGCCTCACGACCGCCCGCGAGGAGGGATACGACGCCGTGGTCATCGAGCTGGACACCCCCGGCGGGCTGCTGAACGCGACCCTGGACATCTGCCGGGAGCTCAAGCGCCTCCGCGACGAGGGCGTGCGCGTCATCGCCTGGGTCAACCACTCGGCCTACAGCGCCGGCACCATCGTGGCCCTGGCCGCCGACACCGTGGTCATGGCCGCCAACGCGACCATGGGCGACTGCCAGCCCATCATGATGTCGCCCCAGGGCGTCTCGGCGGTGCCCGAGGACGTCGACGCCAAGGTCACCAGCCCGCTGATGGCCGAGCTGCGCGACTCGGCCCGCCGCAACGGCTACAACATGGATCTCATCGAGGCGCTGATCCGCCCGGAGCTGCAGGTGTTCTGGCTGGTCCACACCGAGACCGGCGAAAAACGCTTCGTCAGCCAGAGGGGCCGCGACGAGCTGTTCGGCCTGGAGACCGGATCGGCGCGTTCCGGCAGCGGCGTCCTGCGGCTGCTGGGCGCCGAGGGCGAAAAGGGGGCCCCGGCCGCCGAGCCCGTCCCCGACTCCCGCAGCCGCACCCCCTGGCGCTACGTCACCGAGGACCCGCTCATCGGACCGGTCAAGCAGCCGGTGGTCAGCGACCGGGAGCTGCTGACCATGCGCGACCGCGAAGCCAGGGCCTTCGGCTTCTCGGCGGCCACGGTCAGCAGCGAGCGCGAACTGCGCGAGTATCTCGGGGCCCAGGAAAGCCTCCGGCGGCTGGAGAGCTCCTGGCCCGAGGCAGTCGTCGAGTGGCTGGCCTCGCCCATGGTCCGCGGGGTGCTGTTCCTGCTGATGGTGCTCGGGGCCTACACCGAGTTCCAGACGCCCGGCTTCGGCCTGCCCGGCGGCGTGGCCCTGGTGGCCCTGATCCTCTTCTTCGGCGCGCCCTACCTGGCGGGCTTCACCGTCACCTGGGAACTGATCGCCGTCGTCGTCGGGCTGCTGCTCATCGCCGTCGAGATCTTCCTGCTGCCGGGCTTCGGCGTGCCCGGCATCCTCGGGCTGCTGCTGGTCGGCTTCGGCGTGCTGTGGTCCTTCGTGCCGCCGGAGCCCGGGCCGCCCTCGTTCGTGCCGCGGCTGCCGACCATGCAGCTGACCTACGACTACTTCTACGGCGGCCTCAAGGCCACCGCCGGCGGCCTGACCGGGGCGGTCGCGGGCATCCTGCTGCTGGCCCGCTACCTGCCGCGCATGCCGATGGCCCGGCATGTCATCGCCCCCAACCCGACCCGGGAACAGATCACCGTCGAGGATCCCTACGCCGGCGTCGCCCGCGTCGGCGACCGCGGCCGGGCCGAGAGCCTGCTGCGCCCGGCCGGCAAGGCCCGCTTCGGCGACCGGCTGGTCGACGTGGTCAGCGAGGACGGCTACGTCCCCGCGGGAACGCCCGTGCGCATCACCCGCCGCGAGGGCGTCAAGGTGGTGGTCCGCCGGGCGGAAGAATAAGAAGGAAGGTTCGCGTGGACCTCCAGGAAGGACTCATCCTGGCGTTCTTCTACGGCCTGGGATCGGCCATTCTCATTTCCGAGCTGTTTCTGCCCGCCCACGGCCTGCTGGGCGCGGTCGGAGCGGGCATGCTCGGCTACGGCGTCTACCGGACGTTCCTGGTCAGCGAGGCCGCCGGCCTGGCCGGGCTGGCGGTCCTGGCGGTGGTCCTGCCGGTCGGCCTGGTGATGTCCGTGCGCTGCTGGCACCGCACGCCGGTGGGCCGGCGGATCTCGCCGCCCAACCCGAAACTGCGCGACGAGGACCGCATGCCCATCGAGCCGCTGGCCGCCCTGATCGGACGCCGCGGACGCGCCCTGACCCCCCTGCGCCCCGTCGGCACCTGCGAGTTCGACGGCCGGCGCGTCGAGTGCAAGGCCGAGCACGCCGCCATCGGTGCCGGTGAACCGGTGGAGGCCGTCCGGCTGGCGGATCGAACCCTGTGCGTCCGGGCGGTGCCGCCCGAGGCCCCCCACCCGGACGCCTGACACCCGCCCGGCGCACGTCGCCGGCGCAAGAGGAAAGGAAAACAGCATGCTCAGCGAGAACCTCATCCTGGCCGCACGGGGCGGCAACGACATCCCCTTCGGGGCCATCCTCTCGGTCCTGCTGATCATCGTCGGCCTCGTCATCGTCGTCTTTCTCTGGCAGTTCATCGGCCTGTGGGTCCAGGCCTTCATGAGCAACGCCGGCGTATCCATCTTCGACCTCATCGGCATGAAATTCCGCAAGGTAGACGCCCGCTCGATCGTGCTCAGCCGCATCCGCGCGGTCAAGGCCGGCCTGGACATCAGCGTCAACGACCTCGAAACCCACTACCTCGCCGGCGGCCGCGTCCAGAACGTCATCTCCGCCCTCATCGCCGCCGACCGGGCACGCATCGACCTGGGATACAAGACCGCCTGCGCCATCGACCTGGCCGGCCGCGACGTCCTCGAAGCCGTGCACACCTCCGTCAACCCCAAGGTCATCGACTGCCCCGATCCGGCCAAGGGCAAGCTGACCATCGACGCCGTGGCCAAGGACGGCATCCAGGTCAAGGCCAAGGCCCGCGTCACCGTCCGGACCAACATCGAACGCCTCGTCGGCGGCGCCACCGAGGAGACGATCATCGCCCGCGTCGGCGAGGGCATCGTCACCTCCATCGGCTCGTCGGTGGACTACAAGGCGGTGCTCGAGAACCCCGACACCATCTCCAAACGCGTACTCGAAAGAGGCCTGGACGCCGGGACGGCCTTCGAGATCCTCTCCATCGACATCGCCGATGTCGACGTCGGCACCAACGTCGGCGCCCAGCTCCAGGCCGACCAGGCCGAGGCCGACAAACGCCGCTTCCAGGCCGAGGCCGAGAAACGCGCCGCCATGGCCCGGGCCCGCGAGGCCGAAATGCTCGCCCTCGTCCAGGAAAACCGCGCCAAGGTCGTCGAGGCCGAGGCCGCCATCCCCCTGGCCATCGCCGAGGCCTTCCGCAGCGGCAACCTCGGAGTCATGGACTACTACCGCCTGCGCAACATCCAGGCGGACACCGCCATGCGCAACACCATCGGCGGCAAGGACGCCTCCGCCGGCGAGCCCAAGTGAACCGGTCGCACGCCGCGGGGCGGGCCGGCGGCCCGGACCCCGCGGCCTCCGGAAGAAGGTGAACCATGTGGCCGTGGACAGGCATGCTCGCCCAGGGTGATTCGTCCGAGCTCTTCTACGTCATCGCCGTCCTGATCCTCTCCGCACTCGGCGCGCTGGTCGAAAAGGCCCGCAGCGGCCGCACCGAACGCCAGGCCCGCCCGCCACGGCCCAGACCGCCCGGGCCCGCGGCCGCTCCTCCCGAGCCCCCGCCG
>CAZSYS010000193.1:0-8922 GCA_964611365.1 uncultured Planctomycetales bacterium | reverse complement strand
ATCCAATTGTTCCCGCGTATGCTCGCTCGAAAGGGCGAAACGGAAGTAACCATCCTTGGGCCCGCCGGGGTAACGGATGAGAGTGGGATAGATGCCCGCAGCGAGCAACCGCGCCTGGAGGCCGGCGGTCGCCGCCGGACGACCGGCCGGGCGCGGGGACCTGACCGGCTGCTCGACGGGTCGCCCGCCGGGCTGGTCGCCCGCCGGCACTTGGGGTATCCTCGCGGGTCTTCCACCGGCCCGGCGGGATCGTCGTCGGAGCAGCGCCCGGGCCGGCCGGCGTCCTGGGAGTTCTGACGTGTCGATCGACCTTCGCCGCGTGCGCAACATCGGTATCGCCGCGCACATCGACGCCGGCAAGACCACCACGACCGAACGGATCCTGTACTACAGCGGTCGGACGCACCGGATGGGGGAGGTGGACGACGGCACCACGGTCACCGACTTCGACCAGGAGGAGCAGCAGCGCGGCATCACCATCTACTCGGCGGCGGTGAGCTGCGAATGGCGGGAGCACACCGTCAACATCATTGACACCCCCGGGCACGTGGATTTCACCGCCGAGGTGGAGCGCTGCCTGCGGGTGCTGGACGGCGCGGTGGTCGTCTTCGACGCCAAGGAGGGCGTGGAGGCCCAGTCCGAGACGGTCTGGCACCAGGCGGACCGGTACCACGTTCCGAGGATCTGCTTCATCAACAAGATGGACAAGGTGGGGGCGGATTTCGGCGCCGCCTTCCGCTCGATCCGCGAGGAGCTGGGAGCCAATCCGGTGGCGGTGCAGATTCCCATCGGCTCCGAAAGCTTCTTCGAGGGGCTGATCGACCTGGTGTCGATGGTGGCGGTCTACTACCACCCGGACCCCCAGCAGGGCCGGCGTTTTGAGGAGCGGCCCATCCCGCTGGAGCTCGAGGAGGTCGCGCGCCGCGCCCGGCGGACCCTGGAGGAGCAGGCCGCGGACCACTCCGACGAGTTGCTGGAGCTTTTCCTGGCCGATCAGCCGGTGCCTGAGTCCCTGCTGCGTGCGGCGCTGCGCAAGGCCACCATCGCCAACCTCATCCAGCCGGTGTTCTGCGGTTCGGCCCTGGCCTACATGGGCGTTCGCCGGCTCCTGGACGGGGTCGTCGACTACCTGCCGTCCCCGGTGGACCTGCCGCCGATCATCGGCCGGCGGCCTGCGGTGCGGGCGGGCCAGGAGCCCGAGGAGGTCCGCGTGCCCTGCGACCCCGCGGGTCCGCTGACGGCCTATGCGTTCAAGGTGGTGGCCGACAAGCCCATGGACCTCTACTTCATCCGGGTGTACTCGGGCACGCTCAAGAGCGGCTCGCGGGTCTATAACCCGGTCCGCGACCGCAAGGAGAACATCAGCCGCTTGTTCCGGGTCTTTGCCAAGCGCCGTGAGCAGATCGAGTCCGCGGTGGCCGGCGAGATCGCCGCGGTCCTCGGGCCGCGGGACACCCTCACCGGGGACACCCTCTGCGATCCCCGGCACCCGGTGGTGCTGGAGGCCATCGAGTTCCCGGACACGGTCATCAGCATGTCGGTCGAGCCGGAGTCGTCGGCCGACCGCGACAAGCTGGTCGAGGCCCTGCGGCAGCTGGCCCGCGAGAATCCGACCTTCCAGATCCGCATCAACCCCGAGACCGGCCAGACGCTGATCAGCGGCATGGGCGAGCTGCACCTGGAAGTGCTGGTCAACCGCCTGCGGCGGGACATGCACGTGCCGGTGCGGGTCGGCCGTCCGCGGGTCTCGTATCGGGAGACCGTCCGTGCCGTCGGGGAGCACGAGGAGGAGTTCAAGCGTCCGATCGGCGGCAAGGCCCAGTACGCCCGCGTCCGGCTTCGGGTCGAGCCGTTCGACCCTCCGTCGGGGCATCCGCACTTCTGCTTCCTTTCGGCGGTCTCCTCCGAGGCGGTGCCCCGCCCGTTCATCGAGGCGGTGAAGGCGGCGGTGACCGAAGCCTCCACCGGCGGCGTGCTGGCGGGTTATCCGATGATCAACCTCAAGGTCACGCTGGTCGATGCCCTGGCCCAGGAGGTCGAGAGTTCCGAGGCGGCCTTCGAGGCCGCGGCCCGCATGGCCTTTGACCGCGCGGCGGAGGCGGCCCGCCCGGTGATGATGGAGCCGATCATGAAGGTGCGGATCGTGGTTCCGGAGGCGTACTTCGGGACGGTCAGCGGCGATCTGGCCCGGCGCCGGGCGGTGGTGACCGATTCCGGGCAGCGGGGCGACCGGCGGGTGATCGACGCCACGGTGCCGCTCAAGGAGATGTTCGGTTATGCCACCGATCTGAGAAGCCTGACCGGTGGGCGGGGCAACTGGACGATGGAGCCGTCCCATTACGCGGTCGTTCCCCCGCAGATCGAGGATGCAATCCTCGGTCTGAAATGAAGTTACAAGCTTTTGGGCCCGTTGGCGGGGGCGACCCGGGGCCGCGGGCGGGTCCGGCCGGCGTCCGGGTCGGGCCTGAGGCGGGATTCGCCCGGGGTGAGCCCTTGACACGGGCGTGGTATTGAATAAACTTACGGGTCTGCGTCAAATCCAACCGGCAGACCGGGGCAGGTCTGCTCCGTTTGGCTGGATGCGGCCAGAAGAGCCGGCGGGCGGGGGCCCGTCGAGGGGACTTCGTCGCCGAAAGGTGCGACGGGAGGGGCGCAGTCGGGCAGTCCGGGGCGGTCAGGCGAGGCGGAGCATGCAAGGCGAGCGGATCCGGATCAGGATGGAGGCGTACGACCCGCGGGCGCTGGACGCGTCGGCGCGGGAGATCGTGGACCAGGCCAAGCGCACCAACGCGCGGGTCTGCGGACCGGTTCCCCTGCCCACCCGGATCGAGCGGTACACGGTGTTGCGGTCCCCGCACATCGACAAGAAGTCGCGCGAGCAGTTCGAGATGCGGACGCACAAGCGGCTGATCGACATCTACGAACCGACGGCCAGGACGGTGGAGGCCCTGAACCGGCTGGTGGTTCCGGCCGGAGTGTTTGTGAAGATCAAGGCCTGAGGCGGCGCGGCCGGCGCTCCCTGCCCGGCGGGCGGGTGGGAGCGGGACGGCAGGGTGCGGTGGGAGCCTTCGCTCTCTCGTTTGACTTCAGTCCTCTTTTTCAACATTGCGGCCGCGTGAGCCGAATCGCGCGGCACCGGAAGCTGCGACGACCGGCCCCGGCGGGCCGCGAAGGAAGTCTATCGACATGGTGGCGGCACTGCTGGGCAAGAAGATCGGAATGACGCGGGTCTACACCGCGGAGGGCGTGATCGTGCCGGTGACGGTGATCCAGGCCGGCCCGTGCGCGGTGCTGCAGGTCAAGCGGTCGGGTGAGGCCGACGGCTATGACGCGGTGCAGCTGGGTTACGAGGACGTCAAGCCGCACCGCTCCACGCTGCCGATGATCGGCCACGCGGCCGCGGCGGGCACCGGTCCGAAGCGTTACATCCGCGAGATCCGGCTGGCGTCCGCCCCCGAGGCGGCCCCGGGCGACGTGTGGACGGTGGAGCGGTTCGAGGAGGCCGGGGTGCGGTTCGTGGACGTCGTGGCGACCACCAAGGGGCGGGGCTTCGCCGGCCACATGAAGCGCCACGGGTTCGGCGGGCAGCCCGCCTCCCACGGCACGGAGCGCAAGCACCGGTCGTCCGGCGGCATCGGGGCCAACGCCCCCCGGGGGCTGGGCCAGAGCGTCAAGAAGGGCAAGCGCATGGCCGGGCACATGGGCCACGTCCGGCGGACGTCGCGCAACCAGCAGCTGGTCCGGGTGGACAAGGACCACCATCTGCTGCTGGTGCGGGGCAGCGTGCCGGGCCCCAACGGCGGATACGTACTCGTGCGGCAGGCCAAGACCAGGCATTGAGCGGGCGGCCGCGGGGCGGCCCGACACGGCGGAACAGACGGCGATGATCAGCGTTCCAGTCTACAACATGAGCGGCGAGCGCACCGGCGAGACCGAGGTGGACGAAGCCGTGCTGGGCGGCAGGGTCCGCTACGACCTGCTCAAGCAGGCGGTCGTGCTCTGGCAGTCGAACCGGCGCCAGGGCTCGGCCCGGACGAAGAACCGGTCGCTGGTGGAAGGCTCGACCCGCAAGCTCTACCGGCAGAAGGGCACCGGCAACGCCCGGATGGGCGCGGTCCGCACCTGCGTGCGGCGCGGCGGCGGCGTGGCCCACGCCAAGCGGCACCTGGTCTTCGAGCGGAGCATGCCCAGACGGATGCGCCAGGCGGCCCGCAACAGCGCGGTGCTGGCCAAGCTCAAGAGCGACAGCGTGGCGATCATCGAGTCGATCGCGATGGAGACCCCCAGGACGCGGACCTTCCATGCGATGCTCCGGAAGGTCGGGGCCGACCGCGGCTGCGTCGTCGCCCTGGGTTCGCCCGACCCGGTGGTCGTGCGGTCGGGGCGGAACATCCCGCGGACCGAGATCGTGCCGGTGCACGACCTCAACGCCTACGAGATCCTGCGGCGGCGCAAGCTGCTGTTTACCCGGGAGGCCTGGGAGCAGGTGCTGGCCAACCCGGGGACCTGGCGGCGCGAGGCGGTTCCGGCCGCCGGGGCATGAGACCCCGAGGCGCCGGCGGGCGGCCCGGTCCGCCGGACGCCGGGCCGATGACGGAAGACGGCAATGGACATCTACCACACGATCATACGTCCGCTGGTGACCGAGAAGGGGACGCACCAGAGCCAGCAGGCTCACGGCCAGACCCGCTCGCGGGAAGCCCGCGGGGGGGCCTACGCCTTCGAGGTGCATCCCAGGGCGAACAAGGCCCAGATCCGGCAGGCGATCGAGAAGATCTACAGCGTGAAGGTCATGGCGGTCAGGACGTCGAACCGCGCCGGAAAGCGCCGCCGTTACCGGATGCATTACGGGACCACCCCGGGGTGGAAGAAGGCGGTCGTGGTGCTCCGTCCGGAATACCACATTGACCTGTTCTGACCGAGGCGGCGCGCCGCCGGCAAGGAAGGCGATTCGCTGATGGCGATCAAGAGTTACAAACCGACGTCTCCCGGGCGACGCGCCGGCATGATCAACCTGCGCGAGGAGCTGACCGACAGGCGGCGCCGGCCGACCAAGGCCCTGCTGGAGCCGCTGCACAAGACCGCCGGCCGCAACCACCACGGGAAGATCACCTCCTGGTGGCGCGGCGGCGGGCACAAGCGGATGTACCGGCGGATCGACTTCAAGCGGCGCAACGACTCCGGCCGGGCCACGGTGGTGGCCATCGAGTACGACCCCAACCGCTCCTGCCACATCGCCCTGATCGAGTATGCCGACGGGATCAGGAGCTACATCCTCGCTCCGGCGGGGCTCAAGGCCGGGGACTGGGTGGAGAGCGGCCCGCGGGTCGAGCCCAAGCCCGGCAACGCCATGCCGCTGCGCAGCATCCCCGTGGGCATGGACGTGCACAACATCGAGATGACCGCCGGGCAGGGCGGCAAGCTGGCCCGCTCGGCCGGGGTGTCCGCCCGCCTGATCGCCCGCGAGGGCGACTGGGCGACCCTGCTGATGCCCTCGGGCGAGATGCGGCAGGTGAACGTCGAGTGCCGGGCGACCGTCGGGCAGCTGGGCAACATCGAGCACCAGAACGTGCAGATCGGCAAGGCGGGGCGCAAGCGGCACATGGGCCGCCGGCCGCACAACCGCGGGACCTCGATGAACCCCATCGCCCACCCGCTGGGCGGGGGCGAGGGGCGCAGCGGCGGCGGACGCCACCCCTGCAGCCCCTGGGGCAAGCTGGCCAAGGGCGGGCGGACGCGGAACCCCCGCAAAAACTCCAACAAGCGGATCCTGCGCCGTCGCCGGAGCGTCCGGTACGGGCAGCTGACCCTGAAGCGGAAGAAGTGACCGGCCGGCCGGCCGGGCCTGCGGTCCGGTCGTCGGGCCCCGAGAGAGCGGCAGCACGATGTCCAGGAGCTTGAAGAAGGGTCCTTACGTCGACGAGAAGCTGTACCGCAAGGTGCAGCGGGCCAAGGAGACGGGCGACCGGTCCCCCATCCGGACGTGGAACCGGGCGTGCACCATCGTGCCGGAGTTCATCGGTGCGAATTTCGAGGTGCACAACGGCAAGATGTTCCACAAGGTCTTCGTGACCGAGGAGATGGTGGGGCACAAGCTCGGCGAGTTCAGCCCGACCCGCACGTTCCGCGGGCACACCGCCGGGAGCAAGGCGGCCAAGTGATGCCGGGCCGGCCGGCACACGGATGACGAGGGTACAGCGGTGGCAAAGGCATCCGATGAAGTGCGAGAGTGGCGGGCGGTGCACCGTTATGCGCGCCTCAGCCCGCGCAAGGCGCGCCTGGTGATCGACCTGATCCGCGGGCGGCGCGTCGCGGCGGCCCAGGACATCCTGCGGTTCACGCGGAAGCGGGCCAGTCGGCTCATCGACCAGGTGCTGCGGTCGGCCGTCGCCAACGCCAACGAGCAGGAGGCCGACGTCCGGTCGCTGTACGTGAAGGAGGCCCGCGTCGACGGGGGCCCGCACATGCGGCGCTTCCGGCCCAAGGACCGGGGGCGGGCCCACCAGGTCCTCAAGCGCACCAGCCACATCGTGATCGAGGTGGCCGAGGAGTGACCGCCCGGCCGGCCGCGGGCGCCGCGGGCGGCGGATGGCACACTGATGTCGGGGAACTGAACGTGGGACAGAAAGTCAACCCGATCGGATTCCGGACCGGCGTGACCCTCGACTGGAAGAGCCGCTGGTACGCCCCCAAGGCGGCCTACGGCGAGTTCCTGGTGGAGGACCACCGCATCCGCAAGTTCATCGACGAGAAGCTCAACCGCCAGCCCCCCTACGCGGCGGTCAGCAAGGTCGAGATCGAGCGGACGCGCAGCGACGTCCGCGTGATCCTGCACACCGCCCGGGCCGGCCTGGTCATCGGACCGCGCGGCGCCGAGGTGGACAAGCTCCGCGAGCGGCTCGAGGAGCTCGTGGATCGCAAGATCAGCCTGAGCATCGTCGAGGTCAAGCACCCCGACCTGAACGCCCAGCTGGTCGCCGAGGCCGTCGCCGAGCAGCTCAAGAAGCGCGGCAGCTTCCGGCGGATCATGAAGATGCGCTGCGAGGCAACCATGAGCGCCGGGGCCCGCGGCGTGCGGATCCTGTGCAGCGGGCGGCTGGGGGGTTCGGAGATGGCCCGGGTCGAGAGCCAGCGGCGGGGCTCGATTCCGCTGCAGACCCTGCAGGCCAACGTCGACTACGGTTTCGCCGTGGCCCGGACGACCTACGGCGTGATCGGCGTGAAGGCATGGATCTATCTGGGCAAGTTCGGCGAGGAGCCCCTGCCGGAAGTGGCCGGCGCGGGCGCGCGCCGCCAGCGGGGACGGCTCTGACCGCCGCGGCCCCGGCCGGCGGGGCCGCAAGAGGTGAACACTCATGGCGATGATGCCCAAGAGGATCAAGTTCCGCAAGAGCCAGAAGGGCCGCGTCCGGCCCCGGGCGTTCCGGGGGAACACCGTCGCCTACGGCGAGTTCGGACTGCAGAGCCTGGGCTCCGGGCACCTGACCGCCCGGCAGATCGAGGCCGGTCGCGTGACCGCCAGCCACTTCCTGCACCGCGAGGGGCGGGTGTACATCCGGGTGTTTCCGCACAAGCCGGTGTCCCGCAAGCCCCTGGAGACGCGGATGGGCAAGGGCAAGGGCGAGACGGACCACTACGCGGCGGTCGTCCACGAGGGCACGGTGCTGTACGAGATCGGAGGGGTGCCCGAGGATGTCGCCCGCCGGGCGCTGGCCCTGGTGGCCAACAAGATGCCCTTCCGCTGCCGGTTCGTGGTCCGGCGGCACGCGGTCTGACGGGCGGGCGGCCGCCGGCGGACCGGAGGAGCGACGATGAAGATCAGCGAGATGCGGGAGATGAAGACCGAGGAGCTGCACGGCGAGCTGGACCGGCTGCGCCGGCACCTGTTCGACCTGCGCAGCCAGGCGGTCACCGAGAACCTCCAGGATCCGTCGATGCTCGGCAAGGCCAAGCGGGACATCGCCCGGATCTTCACCCTGCTGCGGGAGCGCGGGGAAACGGGCATCGAGCAGAAGCAGTACCACCTGGAGTCGCTCGCGCGGCGACGGTGAGATCAGGGGCGGGTCGGGTCCGCGCCGCGGCAGCCCCGGCGGCGGCGGTTCACGGCGGAGAGCATGATGGCATCGGCGGCAAAGGCTCAGACACGCAGGCGGCGCAGGACGGAAAGCGGCGTGGTGACGGCCGCGCACCGGAGTCCCAAGACCATCAAGGTCCGGATCGAGTATCTCGTGCGCCACGCGACCTACGACAAGTACCTCCGCCGCAGCAAGGTCCTGCACGCCCACGACGAGCGGCAGGAGGCCGGGCTGGGCGACCGGGTGCTGGTGATGGAGTGCCGTCCGGTTTCCAGGACCAAGACCTGGCGGCTGGTCAGGGTCCTGGAGGCGGCGCCGAAGGACTAGCCGGGGGCCGACGCCGGGACTGCGGGCCGGGCGGACGACGGACGGGATGCAGCCATGATTCAGTTGCAGACGATGGTGGACGTGGCGGACAACACCGGGGCCAAGCAGGCGATGGTGATCCGCGTGCTCGGCGGCAGCACCGCCCGCTTCGGCAAGCCGCGGCGGAAGGTCGCGGGCGTAGGCGACGTGGTCGTCTGCACCGTCAAGAAGGCCCTGGCCAACACCGACTACATGAAGCCCGGCAACCGCAAGGCCAGGGTGGTCAAGGCGGTGGTGGTGCGGACCCGGCACGCGACCCGCCGCCCGGACGGGAGCTACGTGCGGTTCGACCGCAACGCGGTGGTGCTGATCGACGACCGCAAGGAGCCCAAGGGCACCCGCATCTTCGGGGCGGTGGCCCGGGAGCTCCGCGAGAAGGGCTACATGAAGATCATCTCGCTGGCGGAGGAAGTGGTCTGACGCCGCGGGGAGGCGGCCCGGCCCGGACCGGGCCCGGGGCCGCAGGGGCGGGCCCCCCGCC
>CAZSYS010000192.1:0-8939 GCA_964611365.1 uncultured Planctomycetales bacterium | reverse complement strand
GAACCCCTTCGGACGTTGAATCCACCACCTCGGCCGTGAAATCCTCGGTGACGAACCGCTCGCCGCGGGCAAACGGCGCCGTCCGGCCGATCCCCTGCAGCACCGACCGTCCGATCAGACCCGAAAACCACCCCGCTCCCTCCAGCCGCACGGTCAGCTCGCACGGCCCCGTCCGCCGCACCCGGGTCGGAGCGTTCATCCGCAGAAACTCCGGACAGAACGTCAGGGCATACCCCCGCAGCGGCGCCGCGCCGGCCGCCTCCTCGATCGCCGGCATGCAGTTGAACGCCAGCATTGGCAGATTGATGAAGAACAGCCGGTCGCCCGGCGCCGGCGGCCGACCCAGCCGCCGGACCTCGTGCACGGTCAACTGGCTGGAGGCCGCCATCCCGGCCAGCGCCCGGTCATAAACCAGCCCCGCACCCGCAAAGATCAGCACGTGAACGCCCGCCAGACCCCACAGCCCCGCCCGGACCAGCCGGGCCCCCGCGCCGCTCCGGCCGCCGGCCCAGGCCGCGGCCTGGGACACCGCCGCCACACACGCCACCACCATCCCCGCCGAGGCCAGGTACAGGTGATGCGCCGAGGCGAAAACCGGCAACACCGGCCCCAGCGGAATCAGCGAAACCGCCAGCGGCAGGACGTAAACCCGCCGGTCCCGCGATGCCGAGACGATCGCCGCCCACCCGGCCGCCAGCAGCAGCACAACCCCCGCGGCCGCCCACGGACGGGCCAGCACCTGCTCCTGGCCGCTGAAACCCACGATCGGCACGTACGCCCACAGCCCCAGGAGGTAGTAGACCATCTTGGCGGCCACAAAACGCGCAAACCCCGGCTCGCCCGGCCCGTGGGCATACGGCAGGCCCGGCATGACCAGCGGCCCCAGAAAGCGATGCCGCACGAGCAGATAACCCGCCGCGATCAGCCCCAGGACGGCATACGCCGGCCATCGACGCTGCAACCGGTCTGGTCGAAGCGCCAGATCTCCGATCACCGCCAGGCATGGCCACACCAACGCGCTTTCCCGACACCCCAGGGCCGCGGCATAGGCCAGACAGGCCGCCGTGATCGCCACCCCGCGCCGGACCCGGCTCAACCCGCCGGCACCCCACCACCCCGACCAGGATCCGTAGGCCAGCAGTCCCGCCAGCGCAAAAGCCGTGGCCATCAGCTCGTTCTGACAGGCGATCCAGCGCGCAGTCAGAAAATTGCCGGGGTGAGCCGTGAACGCCACCCCCGCCAGAACGCCCCAGCCGTGACTGCCCACGAGCCGCCGGGCCAGCTGGGCCACCAGACACCCGCACAGGATCGCCCAGCCCAGCGAGAACCCGTGCATGCCGTCCGCCCGCCAGTCGACCAGCCGGTACTGCAGCCACATCAGCCCGAAGGCCAGCGGCCGGAAGAAGTGAAGATCGGCCTGCTCCTGCCACCACATCCGCACCCGGTATCGCGGCCCGCCCAGGTGGGCGGCCTCCACCAGGCTGCTCAGCGAGCCGTCGGCCGCCCGCAGCTGCGCCCGGTGGTTCACGTCGTCCAGCACCAGCCCGTACCGCACCGACGGCCCCTGCAGAACCAGCACCGCCAGGGCCACAACGGCCCATCCGCAGACCCGTCGCGCCGGCGAAACCGCTGGAAGCAAAGGGGCTGCCGGGAGAAGAGGGGAGACGGCCGCGGACATGACCGGTACGATATCTGCCCCCCCCGACGCTCACAAGGCGATGGGCGACCGGCCGCCGGCGGGTGGCGTTGACCTTCGACCGGATATACACTGATCCGGCCGTACGGTCCGACCGCCGGCTTGCGAAACGGCGACCGGCAGACAGACGCCGGCGCGGGGGCCCGCGGGCCCCGAAAGTCCTCTGCATGGAAAGGAATGTGAACTTGTCCGCGACATGGAATGCAGGCGTCATCGGGTGCGGTTCAATCGCCCAGGCCATGCACATGCCCGGCTACGCCGCCGCACGCGGCGTGCGCCTGGCGGCAGCCTGCGATCCGGATCCCGCCCGCCGGGAAGAGGCCCGCCGCTTCGGCGCCGATCTGAGGGTCTACGACGACTACCGCCGCATGCTCGCGGCCGAGAAGCTCGATGTCGTCTCGGTCTGCAGCCCCAACCGCTTCCACGCCGCCCATGCCATCGCCGCCCTGCACGCCGGGGCACACGTGCTGCTGGAGAAACCGGCCGCCCTCAGCCTCCGGGAGATCGCCACCATCAGGGCCGCCGTGCGCCGCAGCCGCCGCAAGCTCATCGTCGGCTTCTCCCACCGCTTCCAGTCCGGCAACCTCAAGGCCCGTGAACTCCTCCGCCGGGGCGCCGTCGGCCGCCCGTACATGATCCGCGTCCGCTTCGCCCACAACGGCCCCTACCCCGGCTGGGCCAAGAACGACTGGTTCTACAAGCCCGCCCTGGCCGGCGGCGGCGCCATGCTCGACATGGGCATCCACGCCATCGACCAGTGCCTCTGGCTGCTCGGCCCGGTGCGCAGCGTTCAGGCCATGTCCCGGACCCTCCGCAAACGCATCCGCGTCGATGACAACGCCCTCATGCTGCTGGAGTTCGCCGACGGCCGGGCCCTGGGCTACATCGATGTCGGCTGGACCAGCCCCGCCGGCTTCAACGGCCTGGAAATCATGGGCGACGAGGGCATGATCCTGATCGACTACGCCGCCGGCATGCGCCTGACCACCGGAAAAATCACCCCGGACCTCAAGGTCAAGCCCAGACTCAAGACCCGGATCATCGACCCGGCGCCCACCCGCGGCGGATGGAGCGTCGAGGTCGGCGAATGCCTGAAGTCCTTCCGGCACGGCGACGATCGCGGCTCGGGCATCGAGGCCGGCGGAGCCGCTCTGGCCGTGGCCCTGGCGGCCTATGAATCCTCCCGCACGGGAAAGGCCGTCAAGGTCCGGCCGGTTCCCTGACCGCGACGGCGCACGACACGCCGCCGGCAACGACCAGGAGGTGCTCCATGCTGCGTGCTTCCCTGCGAACCGCCGGCCCGGCCCTGCTTCTGGCCGCCGCACCGGCCGTCGCCCACTTCAGCATCCTGCTGCCCGAGACCACCCCCGATTCGCCCGGCGAACCGGCGGTCTGGCGCTTCTTCACCGGCCATCCCTACGAGTGCGAACTCCTGGACACCCCCGCGCCCGCGTCGGTCCGCGTTCGGCACCCCGACGGCCGCACCTGGACCGACCTGACGCCCCGCCCGGCTCACATCGCCGCGCCGGACGACCCCACCGGCCCGAAAATCACCGCCCAGGCCTTTGAGTTCCGCCCCGCGGCCCGAGGCTGCCACCTGGTCTGCGTGACCACGCCCCAGACCTTCGACCCGCACGAGAACACAGTCGTCCAGGATTCCGTCCTGTGCCCGCTGCGCGTCGGTACCCGCAACGGCTGGGACCACCCGGCCGACACGCCCATCGAACTGGTCCCCCTGACCATGCCGTTCGGACTTGAACCCGGCTTCGCCGTCCGCTTCCAGCTCCGCCTGCACGGCCGCCCGGTCGCCGGAGCCGAGGTCGAGATCGAGAAGTACCACCGCCGCCGGCCCCAGACCCTGCCGGCCGATGAGTCGCTGATCACCCGCGTGGCCAAAACCGACGACCACGGCTATCTGGTCGCTACCCTCGACGAGCCCGGCTGGTGGGTGCTGTGCGGCTCCGCGGAGGACGGCCGGGCAACACACCAGGGCCGGGAGCACCCCCTCGTGCGGCGGGCGCTGTACTGGCTCTGCGTCCATCCGCGAACCGACACCGACGACGAAGGACGGACCCGCTGACGACACGCGTCCGGACGGCCGGCCCCGGGGACGGCCAGCATGCATATCGCCGATGACATCCTGCCGCTGAGCATGACCCTGCCGGGCTTCGTCGACGCCGGCCTCGTCGTGGCCGACGGACTCCGACGACTGACCCCCGCCACCGTGCCCCGCGTCGCCCTCCTGACCTCCGGCTTCCTGGTCGCCTCGCTCATCCACGTGCCCCTGGGGCCCACCAGCGTCCACCTGCTGCTCCACGGGCTGCTGGGAATCATCCTCGGCCCCCTCAGTGGACTGGCCATCGCCGTGGCCCTGGCCCTGCAGGCGGTGCTGATCGGCCACGGCGGCGTCACCGCCCTGGGAATCAACGTGCTGTCCATGACCTGCGGAGCCGTGACCGCCCGGACAGTCTTCAATGGCCTGGGGGGACGGCGCAGCGCCCTGGGGGCGTTCGCCGGCGGCTTCGGGGGGACAGCCCTGGCCGTCTGGATCAGCGCCCTGGCCGTCTACGCCGCGCTGCGGATCGGCGGAGACGAATTCCGCGGCCTGGCCGGCGTCATCCTCCTGGCGCACGCCCCCGTCTCGCTGATCGAAGGCCTGGTCACCGCCTTCGCCGCGGCCTTCATCGTCCGCGTCAGGCCCGACCTGCTCACCGTCGCCTGGAACCAGCAACGCACCTGCGATCTCCACCGCACCCTGGCGGCACGGCCGCGGGAAGACAAAGCCTGCAGCGAGGTCGAGCCATGATCCCGGCAGCTCCACCGACCGCAGGACGGATCCTGGCGGCGGCCTGCCTGCTGTTCCTGCTCCCGGCCGCGCCCGCCCGGGCCCACCGCCTCCACGCCGAGGCCCGCGTGCAGGACGACCGGATCCGGGCCGAATTCTTCTTCTCCGACGGCCTGCCGGCCCGGGGACTGCAGGTCACCCTGGAACGCGACGGGCGCCCGCCCGAAATCCTCGGGGAAACCGACGACCAGGGCGCCATCACCCTGCGCCCGCCCGGCCCGGAGCCGTTCCGCCTCATCGCCCGCGGCGCCGGCCACAGCAACGCCGCCCGGCCGCTGATTATCGGTGCCGAAATAGTGGCCCAATCCCTCCGCACCGCCGGGACGGCAACATCCCGGCCCGCCTCCGCCCAGGCTCCCTCCGGCGGGGAACCCCGGGGCTTCGCCGCCGACCGCCCGCCCGTCCGGCGACCCCCGGCCGCCTTCCCCTGGCGCCAGGTGCTGACCAGCCTGGCCTTCGTCTTCCTGCTGACCGCTTTCACCCTCGCGCTGATGCGCGCCTGCGCGGCGTCCCCGCCCCCCCGCCAGGACGATCCGGCCGCACTCCAGGCCGAAGTCCAAAGCCTCCGCCGCGAGTTGGATCGCCTCCGCCGCCGGATCGACCGGGGAGACCACTCGTGACCACCCTGGAGCTGGATCGCTTCGCCGCGATCGACTCGCCCCTGCGCCGCTGGGACCCGCGCTGGAAACTCGCCGCCGCCGGCATCTTCATTCTGGCCTTGATCCTGCTGCAACACCCGGCCACCGCCGCTGCGGGGCTGGCCGTGGCCGCGGCCCTGGCCGCCGTCGGACGCCTCCCTCCCCGGGACCTGGCCGCGCGGCTGGGGCCGCCCATGCTGCCGGTGATCCTCATGGCGATCGTCCTGGCCCTGACCGGCGGAGGCGAAACGCTCCGCCTCGGACCGCTGGCCCTTTCGGCCTGGGGGCTGCGGCGCGGAGCCAGAATCGCCGTCAAGGTCCTGGCCATCCTCCTGACACTCCTGGCCGCCACCGCCACCTCGCCGGCAACCCGCACCTTCGCCGCCCTGCAGTCCCTGGGCCTGCCTGCCGGCCTCGTCCTCGTGCTCCACCTGACCTACCGCTACCTGTTCCTGCTGGGGGACGAGTCCCGCACGATCCGCGCGGCCATGCGGGCCCGCGGATTCGTCCCGCGATGCGACCGCCGCACCATGACCATGACCGGCCACGCCGTCGGCATGCTGCTGATCCGCTCGATGGAACGCGCGGATCGGGTCTACCTGGCCATGCGGGCCCGCGGGTTCGACGGCCGCTTCCGCGCCGGCCCGGCCCGGGCAACACGACCTTCCGATGTCGCCGGACTGGCCGTCCTGACCGCGGCCGGCACGCTGCTGGTCGCCCTTGATCGAATGGGCTGAAACCCCCGCGCCCGCTGGCCTGCGGGCTTGGCGGAACTCCGCCTGGCCGCTAAGCTGCCGCCCGTCCAGTCGGCGCGCCGCCGGCGGCGGCGCGAATGCGTGCCGGAGACGCGATGCACCCCGAGCCCGACAGCCTGGCCTTCTGCCCCGATCTGCACGACCGGATCGCCCGGCTCCGCGCCCTCTATGAACGCCGGGCCGCCGACCGCATCTTCGCGGCCTTCAGCCTGCCCAGCCCCGCCCTGCGGGCCTTCGCCGCCCGCTACGGCTCGGGCTTCTGCGACGCCCCGGACCCCCGCGAGCGCATCGCCTTCTGGCAGGAACATCTCCGCGTCCGCCGGGATCTGTACGACGACAGCGTGCCGGCGGCCTATCTCTCCGAGTGCGATCAGGGCCTCTACGGCGGCATCCTCGGCGGAGAGGTCCGCTACCTGGCCGACCCCGACACCGGCTGGATCTCCTCCATGGTCCCGCCGCTGCTGAAAGACTGGTCCGAGTTCGAACGTCTGGACATCGACCCGCAAGGCCCGGCCTTCCAGGCCTACCGCCGCCAGCTGCAGATCTTCCGCGACGGTGCCGCCGGCCGGTTCGGCCTGAGCCACTTCATCCTCATCGACAGCCTCAACTTCGTCTACGAACTCGTGGGCGCCACCCGCACCTACCTGGCCCTTTACGATGTCCCCGAACTCGTCCGCCGGGCGATCGACCTGGCCTTCGACCTCAATGTCCTGGTGCAGGAGACGTTCTTTCAGGCCGGCACCCTCGTCGCCGGCGGCACCTGCAGCAACATGGTCGAATGGATCCCCGGCCGCATCGTCAGCGAAAGCGTGGACCCCTTCCACATGACCGGCGTGGACGACTTCGAGACCTGGGGCCGCCTGCCCGTCGAACGCATCCTCGGCCGCTTCGACGGCGGCGTGATCCACATCCATGCCAACGGTCGCCACCTGCTGGAGGCCGTCTCCACCGTGCGCGGAATCAGGGCCGTCTACCTCGGCGATGACCGCGGCTTCCCCCCGGCCTTCGACATCCTGCCGGAGGTCCGGCGACGCGTCGGCGACCTCCCCCTGGTCGTGTCCTGCGCCCTCGAACCGTTCGTCGACGCCCTCCGCCGCGGACGGCTGACCGGCGGCGTGATGTACAAGGTCTCCGGCGCCCCCGACGCCGACGGCGCCAATCGGCTCATGGAACGCGTCAGGACGTACCGCGCCTGACCCCCGGAAGGAAGACCTCCGCATGAACCAGTTCTCCTGGCCCATCGACGGAAGCATCGTCGGACTCTACCTGCTGGCCACCATGATCGCCGGCGTGATGGTCCGCAAGTACGTCGGCAAGGTCGAGCACTTCCTGGTCGCCGGACGGGAAATGAACGTCTATCTCGGCATCGCCTCCCTGGCGGCCACCGAATTCGGCGTCGTCACCTGCATGTACACCGCCCAGAACGGCTTCCAGAAGGGCTTCGCCGGAGTCACCCCCGGCATCCTCATGGCCGCGGCCATGTGGTTCGTCGGCTGGACCGGGTTCTGCATCAAGCCCCTGCGCGACGCCGGCGTGATCACCATCCCCGAACTGTTCGAGAAGCAGTACGGGCCCCGCATCCGCTGGCTCAGCGGCGTGGTCATCGTCCTCGGCGGCCTGCTCAACATGGGCGTGTTCCTGAGGACCGGCGGCGACTTCCTCGTCGGCGTCTGCGGCCTCAACCCCGGCTACCTCGAGGAGGCCATGACCCTTCTGCTGCTCCTGGTCGCCACCTACACCATCCTGGGCGGCATGCTCTCCGTGCTGGTCACCGACTTCCTGCAGTTCGTGGTCATGAGCGCCGGCCTGCTGGCCGTGACCGTCTACCTCCTGGCAACCATCGGCTGGAATCCGATCGTCACCGCCGTCGCCCGGCAGCGCGGACCCGGGGCCTTCAACCCCTTCCGCCACCCGGACATGGGCTGGGATTACGTCCTGTTCAACGCCGTCGGAAACCTCGCCGTCGTCCTGACCTGGCAGACCATCGTCGCCCGCGTGCTCAGCGCCCGCGACGCCGCCACCGGCCGCAGGATCTACACCCGCACCAGCTTCTTCTTCGTCTGCCGCTTCCTGCTCCCGGGCCTGTGGGGCATGGCCGCACTGGTCACCCTCGATCCGGCTACGCTCCACGGACTGGTGCCGCCCGACCAGGCCGCCGCCATGACCGAAAGCCGGCTCCAGGACCGGATCTCGCTGATGGCCATGCCCCACCTGCTCAGCACCGTCATCCCCGTCGGACTCACCGGCCTGCTCGTCGCCGCCATGCTCGCCGCCGACATGTCCACCGACGCCTCCTACATGCTCACCTGGGGCGGCGTGATCTACAACGATATCCTCGCCCCCTTCCGACGCGGCCGGTGGCCCGATAAGCTCGGCATCCTCGTCAACCGCATGATCGTCGCCCTGATCGGCGTGTTCCTGCTCGTCTACGGCCTGTGGTACCAGCTCGAGGGCGACCTGTGGACCTACCTGCTGGTCACCGGCTCGATCTACCTGTCCAGCACCTCCGTCCTGCTGGTCGCCTGCTGCTACTGGAAACGGGCCAACAGCTGGGGCGCCGCCGGGGCGATCATCTTCGGCGCCGCCATCCCCGTCGCCTTCCTGGTGATGGAGAAAGTGCCCGCCACCGCCGGATTCGCCAGGTGGGTCGGCAAGGACATCGCCGGCCTGGCGACGTTCGCCGCCGCCGCCGCGGCCATGGTCCTGCTCTCGCTGCTCAAGGATAAAGTCGTCGGCCGACCGGCCGCCGGAGACCCCGCATGATCCCCCAACACCCCTTCTGGTGGCTCCTGGCCATGGCCTGCCTGACCTGGTACACCCTGGTCACCGCCTACGTGGCCGTGCTCGGGGCCCGCGACATCCGCACCATGCTCCGACGGCTGCAGGCCGAAAACCACCCGCCGCCGCCGGAGCCCTGAGCCCGACCCGGCCCGGCCCCCGCCGGCCCGGCTCACCGCTCGCAGGCGCCGATGTCCACCCGGGCCTGCCCGTCGCCGTCGCCGTCC
>CAZSYS010000191.1:951-8940 GCA_964611365.1 uncultured Planctomycetales bacterium | reverse complement strand
GGTTCTCGCCCGTGCCGGCGGGCTGTCCGGCCGCGCGGGCCGGCCGGCCGCCGGCGTGCCGCCCGCCCCGTCAGGCCCGCTTCCGCCTGCAGCCCCGGGCCGGCATCCGTATTGCCTGCCTGGCCAAGTGGGCATCCGCCGGGGTTCAGCCGGACTGCTTGCGGATCACGAAGTCGAAGTTGCGGACGATGGTCCGGTACACGCCGATGGCGATCGCGGCGTACAGACCGGCCGCCATGACCGTTCCGATCACGATCGTGGTGCGGATGGCCGTGATGCTGCCGCCGCCCGCTCGCCCGATGATCACCGACCCGACGTCGAGGCTCTCGGGGTTGAGGGCCATGTAAATGGACGCGACGAAGGTCAGCGGGCCGAGGAGACCGGCCAGTTCGCGTCCGCCGGAGAGCACGCCCAGGGCGCACAGTCCCAGTCCGAAGGCCAGAACGACCATCAGGCCGACGGCGGCCAGCACGGCCTGCACGGAGGTCCGGCACTTGAGCGACATGTGCAGGCCGAGCATGCAGGCGAAGGCGACGTAGACCAGCATCAGGAACGGGGCCACAAGGACAGCCTCGGGCCAGGCCGCCGGGGGCTGTCGGGCCAGGGCGAAGTCGGCCAGGGCCAGGACCAGCACGGTGGCCGCCGGTGCCGCCAGCAGCGGCAGGGCGAAGCTCACCAGCCCACGCAGCTTGCCCCGGACGATCTGGTCGCTGGTCAGCGGGGTCGTGAGCAGGAGCTCGATCGTGCCGGCCTCGCGTTCGCGGGTGATGGCGGTGGCGGCGGTATTGGCGGCCATCAGCAGGACCATCACGAACTCGACGAGCACGATCACGGTCAGCCAGTCGCGGGCCTGGGAGCCGGCCGGGAAGGTCGAGGTCAGGTCCGCGTACAGCAGCCAGAGGCCGGCCAGCGTCGCCATGCTCAGGTAGCCGTACCAGGCGAACGCGGTGCCAGAGGCGCTTCCGCGGGTCATGGCCTCGCGCCAGGCGACGGGATTGCTCCACACGCGCCGGGGGCGGCGGGTGGCGGCGGCGGCTCCCCTCGTGCGCCGGCCGAGCAGGCGTCTCAGGCGGCCGGGCTCGCCCTGGCGGGCACCGCCGCGGACGCACATCGCCGACCAGGCGACCATCACCGCGGAGGCGGCCAGCGTCAGGGCCATGTATGTCAGGTCCGGCCGGGGCAGCATGCGGTCGATGGGCCAGGGATAGCCGGCGACCTCGGCGGACGAGGGCGTCGGGCACTGGCTCAGGGCCGCGGCCAGGGCCCAGAACGGGTGGACGAGCGTCATCCAGGTCATGCCGGCGCGGCCGCCGGCCGGCACGGTCTCGGGCACGTGCGTCCAGGGCAGGAACCCCAGCACCAGGCCGGCCGCCAGGTACAGGGCCACGCCGGTGTAGAAGGAGAAGACGGTGCCCCGCGTGCCCACGCGGGTGACGCTGATGAGGATGGCCAGCGAGCCGGTCAGCACGGCCGTGCAGCCGGCGATGCCGAAGCTCAGGAAGATCTCGCGGGTGGTCACGCCGCCGAAGAGCATGGTGATGCAGAACACCGGGAGCCCGGAGATCAGGAGTACGATGAGGAAGAACAGCCGGCTGGCCAGCGATCCCAGGACGATCTGGGCGTTGCTCAGCGGCGTGGTGAGCAGGACGTTGAAGGTGTCGGCATCCTTTTCCTGGGAGATGGCTCCGGCGGTGAAGACCGGCGAGACCAGGGCGATCATGGCCAGCTGGAAGAAGGAGATGTAGACGAATACCCGGCTGGAGCTCTTGGCCAGGGCGGCCAGCGAGCCGCTGCCGCTGTCCATGCCGGCCTGAGCGATGAGCATGACGCCCAGGAGCACCACGAGATACGTGGTCCGGATCACGAGGTGCTGGACGCGTTTGCCGCTCATGGCGATCACGCGGAGCACGATGGGATTGGCCGGCAGCAGGTGCCAGAGTGTGAGCCACAGATCCGTGAGCAGCGCGCGCATGGGTGGTTCCGATCGGTCCTCCGGGCCTCTACTTCGCGGACGGTCCGAACAGGATCGCCGACGCGGCGGCCAGTTCGGCCTGGCTCACACCGTGCCGGCCGGCCTTTTCGGCGACGGCGGCCATGGTCCGGGCCTGCTGATCGGCCGTGGCCAGGGCCATGATCTCGCGGCGGAAGGCCTTGCCCATCCCGTCCAGGGGGCCGGTCAGCTGCTTCCAGCGCTGATCGAGATGGAAGCGATAGGGTGCGAGGTTTCCGTCCTCGAGCATTCCGACCAGCCGGCGGCGCACGGCCAGCTCGCGCACCTCCTGCTCCCACTGAGGGGTCATGATCTCGCGGGCCCGGGCGACGTACCCGTCCAGGATGCGCTCGCCCTGGGCCTTCTGCGCCTCGTCGAACTCGAGCACCTCCCTGGCCCGCCCCCAGAACCGGCGCCACTCGTCGGGCCCGATGCGGCGGAGCTCCCGGCCCGCCGACCGCCGGGCCTGCCGGATCTCCCCGGATTCCCTGACACCGCCGCCCTCGGGCTGGTCGTCGTCCTCGAGCCCCTCGAACGGTCTGCCCTCCTCGTTCTCATCGGCCCGGCCTTGTGACCACCGCTGCATGCGCTGGTCGAAGCGATCCATCATCCGCCGGGCCTCGGCAAGGTGCTCCTGGAGAGCATCCAGGCTCTGGGGATCCAGGTGAAGCCGGGCCTCCTGGCCGACGCCGTCGAAGAACTCCCGCATGGCCGGCAGGGCGGAGCGGGCCTGCCGGGCAAACTGCTGGCGGTGTTCCGGCGGCACCTTGCCCTCGCCGGCGATGAAGGACTCGTACATCAGCTCGATGAAGCCGGCGGCCTCCCGGCCGCGGCTCTCGCTGATCCGCATCATGCGGGCGGCGATGCCTTCGGTCAGTCTGGAGACCTGTTCCTGCGAGAGGTCCTTTCCCACCCGCTCGAGGATCTCCTCGCGCACGTAGTTGCCGGCGATGCCCCGGGCCATCTTCGGCGTGAGCCGGACGCCGCGGTTCGTCGGGCGCATCACCTCCTCGCCGGGTGGCGGCGTGGCGGTGCGTTCCTGCTCGATGCCCTCGGCGGCCTCGGGCGTCATGGCGGGCTGCTCCCGGTCCGGGGCCTCGTCCGGCACCTGGGCCGGGGCGAGCCCCGCCCAGCAGAGCCCCAGGATCACTGCCGCGGTCGCTGGAATGGCCGTCCGCATCCGTCTGCCGTCCTCTCAGTCGCCGGTCAGCCCCTTTTCGGCCAGCATGGCCTCGACGCGCTGCCGGGCGCTGCGCCGCTGCGACTCCGTGGGGATCGAATCCACGCGCCGCCTGAGCTCGTCGCCGAGCGCGGCCACGGGGGCCATGAGGGTTTCGCGCTGGTCCTCCATCAGGGCCCGCAGGGGGTGGTTCCATCCGATCCCGAGCCGCCCGTAGAAGCTGTACCACAGGCGGTTGTGATACATGCCGTCGCGGCACTGCGGGTCGCGAAGCAGGTTGCCGAGTTTCTCGACCATCTCGCGCCGGATCGACTCGGCGGTGGCCATCTGGCTGTCGTCCAGCCCGTAGAACGTCCTGGCCTGCTCGATGTACTGCTCCCACTCGGACGCCTGGACGCGCTCCAGCTGGTTCTCGGCCGACCTGCGGGCCTGGGCAAGCTGTTCGGAGACGCCGTGTTCATCCTTCTTGATGTCTTCCTCGCGCTGCTCGAAAGGATTGCCGTAGTCGGTGACTTCGCCAGTCGACCACGTGCGGATGGTCTCCTCGAAGCCGTCTATGGCCTTGTTGAGGACCATCAGCTCGCCGGCCATCCTGAGCTGCTGCTTCATCGGCAGCATCGGCCGCACGTCGTGGGCCACGTTGCGGACGAACTGGCGGATCTGGGACATCATCGGCAGCATCCGCTCGGCGAACTCCCTGCCGAAGGTCGGCGGCATGAAGCCCTCTGCCCCCCCGTCGGCCTGCCGGGCCAGTTGCTCCTCGATGAATCGCTCGATGAGCTCCTGACCCTGGCCGTCGAGGCTGTGGGCCAGCTCCATGATCCGCCGGGCCACCAACTCGGAGGCCTCGGCGGCCCTGGCCTCGTCCATCTGGTAGCGCCTGACCAGGCTCTGCTTCGCGAAGATTCCTCCCAGGGCCCTGGCCATGCCCGGGGTCATGCGGATCCCGGGCGGGGAGGCATCGGTCGCCTGGCCGCCCCCGTCGCCGGGGTCGGCGGCCCCGCCGGCCCCCCCCCCCCCCCCCCCCCCCAGCACGGCCGGCAGGGTCCCGGTCACTTTTCCCGCCCGGTTCATTCTCACGTCCTGCACCTCCCGGCGGCGGGCAGCATCGGCCGCCGTGCGCCCCCGGCTCACTGGACGATCCCCTTGGTCAGACGCAGGAAAGCGGTCTCGAGGTTGACATCCTCCTCGCGGAGCTCGCGGATGCCGAAGCGCTGCTCGATCAGCGCCCGGGCGATGAACGAGTACTCCTTGACCTCCTCCTTGAGCTCGACGGTCAGGTGGCCGTCGCTGACCTGCACGGCCCGCACCGGTTCGAGCCCTTCCAGCAGCCTGGCCGCCCGGTCGGCCGGGCCGACCACCGCGACGTGCAGGCGCGTGCCCATCCTCGCCCGGCGGGTGATCTCCCGCACCGGTCCGTGGAACAGCAGCCCGCCGCGCTCGATGATGCCGATGGTCGAGCAGAGGTCGGCCAGCTCCGGCAGGATGTGCGAGCTGATCACGATGGTCTTGCCCATGCGGTGCAGTTCCTTGAGCAGCTCGCGGATCTCGATCCGGGCCCGGGGATCCAGGCCGCTGGCCGGCTCGTCGAGCAGCAGGAGCTTCGGATCGTGGAGCAGCACGCGGGCGATGCTCAGCCGCTGCTTCATGCCCCGCGAGAGGGCATCCACCATCGCATCGCGCTTGTAGGTCAGGTCGGTGAGGTCGAGGATGTCGCCGACCACGCGGGTGCGCTGGCGGCCGGTCATTCCGTAGGCCGAGGCGAAGAACTCCAGATACTCCTGGACGACCATGTCGTGATAGGCGCCGAAGAAGTCCGGCACGTAGCCGATCAGGGGGCGGATGAGGCGTGACTGGTAGCCCACGGTGCAGCCGCAGACCCGGGCCTCGCCCCAGGTCGGCTGCAGCAGGGTCGCCAGGATCTTGATGGTGGTGGTCTTGCCGGCGCCGTTGGGTCCGATGTACCCGAAGCACTCCCCTTCCTCGATGTTGAGGTGCAGGTTGTGCAGGGCGACCAGGTCGCCGTACTTCTTGGTCAGGTTGATGGTCTCGATGATCACGGCCGGCCCGTCCTCTCCCGCATGACCCTCATCTTCCCGACTCGCCGCCGCCCACTGGCAGCAGCACGCGGTACATCACCTGGGCGGCCGCGGGACGCAGCGGCCGCCATCGCCCCGACCCGCCGGAGCGCCTCGCGCACAGCCGGGAAGGCCCGGGCCGGTCGCTGAACCCCACGAACAGGGCCTGCCGGCCGTCGAGCTCGCCCGACCGGTCCAGCCGCCGTCCGCCGCCGTTAAAATCGACGGTCCCCCCCCCGAGGGTCGCGGCGTCGATCTCCTCGCGGGTGGTCAGGAGGAGCAGCGCCGTCTGGGCGGTGGTGGTATCGACGCGGATGCGTTCCTCCTCCTCATCCCCTCCCCACCGGTAGGCCGCTCCGCCGGGCTGCACGCCCAGCGACCTGGCCCAGGTGACCTGCATGGAGGCGAGGGTCGGGGGCGACCATGAGCGCCGGTCGATCACCCTGGGCATCGGGGTCACCGCGGCCTGCGATCGGGCGGTCGATTCGCGCCCGAGCAGCTGCCGGAGAATGACCTCCTCGATGGTGAGCCGCTGGCCGGCGGCCATGTGCCCGACCGGGTAGACGCGCACGTCCAGCCTCCCCGGGGCCCGGACCAGCAGGAAGCACTCGCGGAGGTCCTCCGGCAGGCGATTGACGAGCCAGCTGGCATCGGTCAGCTCGCCGGGCCGGTCCGGGGCGTGGGCCAGCATGCCGCCGACGATCGCGGGATGGGGTCCGCGCCAGTGGGCCTCGAACTCCTTGGACGTCGCGCGGAAGGGTACGTCCTGAAGCTCCCCGAGCCGGGCGACCGCCTGGTAATGCATCGACGTGGCGTAACGCTCCTGGAACATGCGGTCCGTCGGCGCCCGGAGCGGCAGCAGCGAGGCCCGGCGTTCGACGGCCTCTCGGGGGTTCGTCCAGTCCTGGGGCACGCAGAGGTCCAGCCGGCTGTGGGCGGGTGTCTTGAGGCCGAAAAAAGAGGTCGCCACGACGTCCGGGGCTTCAGCGCGGGCATCAACGACCGTAAGCTCCTGCACCTTCTGGCCGAACCCCCGGATCCACTGCACGGCGGCCAGGCTTGCCGCTCCGGCCAGCACCGCGGCGGCGGCGAATGCCGGCCAGGCCAGCTGCGTCCGGCGGATGCGGGTCAGCCAGGCCCAAAGCCCGCCGGTGGCCAGGGCGATGTAGGCGACCACGAAGCAGAATGCAAACAGCAGGTACAGCCGGCTGGTCAGCTGGAAGCCGACCAGGCCCACGATCCGCGCGAACAGGTCCAGCGTGTAGGCAACATCCTGCTCGTTGCGCGGGGCGGCGCGCATCGGCAGATCCAGCGTCTGACGGAGGAACCGCTGGGGTTCCCGCCCGACCGGAAGGAGGTCGCGCAGCTCGGCGGCCACCAGCACGACGCGGCCCTGGCCGCAGGGGCGTCGGGAGACGAAGATCCGGTCATCGCCCCGGGGGCGCCGCGGGACGACCGCGACCGCGTCGTCCGCCAGGGCATCGGCCCGCAGCGGGCACAAGGCCAGTCCGCCCCGGGCCAGCGGTTGCGACAGGTCGAACGGGTTCTGCTCGCCCAGAAGAGCGGCCTGAAGCTCCTGGAGGTTGTCGGTCGTCTCGGTGCCGCTGAGCTTCGCCGGCAGCAGGCCGCCGAAGGGGCTTTTGAGGAGCAGCTCCCAGTTTCGGCTCACGCCGAGCAGCAGCGTGCCGCCCCGGCGGACCCACTCGATCAGGGCCTCCTGCTGGGCAAGGTCGAAGCTGCGGGCGTCGCCGCCGTCCCAGACGATGTAGTCGACGAACATCAGACCGCAGTGATGGTCGGGCAGGGAGGCCGGCGATGATCGCAGGACGATCAGATCCCGGCCAAGCCGCTCCGCCGCCGACAGCCCGTCGAGCTGGTTGACGGGGACAGGGGAGATGTCCAGCACCACCAGCGCGTCGGGCGGAAGCGCCGTCGGCCGCTCGGCCGGCGGGGCCTCGATCGCATCGCGGACATCGCCGGCGGACACCCGCACCAGGTTGCCGGCCGGGTCATGCACGCGCACGGAGAAGGCCGGGCGCCGGGTGCGCATCAGGTCGAAATCGTCCTCCTGCGTCGTGCCGGCCGGCACGTAGAGCGTGAACCGGCGGGTGCCGCGGACCGCCACCGCCTGGGAGGCCGCGACCTCGTCGCCGTCGCGATCGGTCTGAACCACCTGCAGGGTGCCGTCGAAGAGGTCTGCGTCCTCGTTGGTGATTTGCACCAGGACCGGGGCCCAGTCGCCGGCGCCGTACCAATGGCTGACCGGCAGGCGCTCGGACTGCCCGCCGCCGGGAAACCCCACCTGCACCGCGTCGATGCGCAGCCGGGCGGCCGGGGCCTCCACCGGGGCCAGGCCCAGCCATAACGCCCCCAGCCAGCAAGCATGACGCCGATGCCGCATCAATGCCGTCCCGTGGACTCCCCGGCCGGCCCGTCCCGGGGATCGTGAGCTCCAATTTCATGGACGCCCGCGGCGGCCGAAGGTTTCACCTGCCCCGGCCTGCACGCGCCGCTCACCCGGACCCGCCTTAAGTCTATTGACCCCACGAGGTTCAGGCTAACGGCCGATTCCGGGGCCGTCAAAGGCGGTCGGCCGGGAGGTCGCGGTTTGTCAAACCCTTGTGGTGTCTGGGGATGCACCGCCGGGGGCAGCCGCCCGGCCGGCTTGACCGCCGCCGGGGGCCCATCTACATTTCAGGCATGATGACCAAGCGCGCACGGGTCGAGGGGGGGGGGGGGGG
>CAZSYS010000191.1:0-941 GCA_964611365.1 uncultured Planctomycetales bacterium | reverse complement strand
CCCGCCGGTGAGCTTCTGGCATCATTTCGCGCCGCCCGGGCACGCCGGGGCCGCTGCGGTCGAGGCTCACCTTCGCCACCTGGAGACCTTCGATCTTGACTTCCTGAAGGTCATGAACGACCACCCGTACCCCCGGGAGGGTTTCAGCATCATCCGGGCGGTTGCGGACCTCGGCAGAATCCGGCCCCTGCCGGCCGACCATCCGGGCTTTACCGGGCAGTACGAGGTCCTGCGACGGCTGGCGGATGCTCTGGGCCCGGACGTGCTGATGTGTACCACGGTGTTCAATCCCTGGGCGACGCTGCGCTACCTTGTCGCCCCGCCCAGCGACGTCCATGGGCCGCCGAAGCTGGCGGGCGAGGACGAACGCGACCGGGTGGTCGCCGGGCTGGTGCGGGAGGACCGCGCCGGGGTCAAGGCCGCGGTGGCCGCGATCGCCGAGTCGCTGGCCGGCTTTGCCGCCGGTTGCATCCGGGCCGGGGCCCGGGGGATCTTTCTTTCGGTGCGCGACGACTGGGTCAACACCCGGGAGAACGGGCCGGACACCTACGACGAGATCTGCCGGCCGGCCGACCTGCGGATTCTGGAGGCCGCGGCGTCCGGCACGTTCAACGTTCTGCACGTCTGCGGGCGGGCCGGGAACTTCAAGGCCTTTGCCGAGTACCCTGTGGACGTGATCAACTGGGCGGACCGGGCGGCCGGGCCCAGCATCGCCTATGCCCGCGACCGGGTGAAGCCGGCCATCGCCGGCGGCGTGGACAACCTCAGGACGCTGCCGGAGGGCACGCCCGAGGACTGCGCCGCCGAGGTCCGCGACGCCCTGCGGGAGGCGGGCCGGCGGCCGATCCTGATCACGGCCGGGTGCACCTACGACCCTGAGAGGGTTCCGCAGGCCAACCTGCGGGCGGTTGTCGAGGCGGCCCGGGCCGGCCCCTGAGGGC
>CAZSYS010000190.1:0-9028 GCA_964611365.1 uncultured Planctomycetales bacterium | reverse complement strand
CCGCCGCGAAAAGGAGCCTGATCCGGCACGCCGCACGCGCTCGGGCCCGCCGGTCCGGTGCGATGCTATCGGCACGGGCATCCCCCGCAAAGGGGGGAGGCCGCGGGTTGCGGCCCGGCCCGGGGTGCGGCTACAATGAGGGGCGGTCCCTGCCGAAACCCCGCGCGCCACGGCGGTTCACGGAGGAACCATCATGCTGGTTCTGGCACGGTCGCCGGGCGAGAAGATCCGGATCGGCGACGACATCGAGATCCTGATCGTCAGCGTGCAGGGGCACTGCGTCAGGCTCGGCATCACCGCGCCGAAATCCGTCCGCGTGGATCGCCAGGAAGTCTACGAAAAGAAGCACGCCGAATCCGGCCCGCCGGCCGGGCCGCCCGAAAAGCCCAAGCCCCCATGACCGGCAGCTGCGCGACCCTATGAATCGGCGTGCGCGTGCGGTCCCGGCCCGTTCACGCTTCCCCGCCTCGTCTCCTCACGCCTTGCGGCCGAACTTCGGATCGATCCGTACCAGGGCCCCGACCACGAACCCCGGAATCGTCGAGATCGCCACCCACAGGAAAAAGTGCGGGTATCCCACCTGCTCCTGCAGCCAGCCGCTGAACATCCCCGGCAGCATCATGCCCAGGGCCATGAACCCCGTGCACAGGGCATAGTGGGCGGTCTTGTGCTCGCCGTCGGCGACCATGATCATGAACATCATGTAGGCGGTGAACCCGAAGCCGTAGCCGAACTGCTCGACGGCCACGGCGGCGCAGATCACCGGAAAGCTCTCGGGCATGGCATACGACAGATAGACGAAGGCCAGGTCCGGCGTGTGCATGATGAGCATCATCGGCCAAAGCCAGAACCGCAGGCCGTGGCGGGAGACCAGCACGCCGCCGAGAATCCCCCCGGCCAGCAGGGCGACCACGCCGACAAAACCCTTGGCAATGCCCAGCTGCGAAGTGGTCAGCCCCAGGCCGCCCTTATCGCGGGCGTCCAGCAGGAAGGGGGCGATCAGCTTGACCAGCTGGGCCTCGGCAAACCGGTAGAACAGCAGGAACAGGATGATCACGACGATCTGGTCCTTCCTGAAGAAGGCCAGCATCACCTTCAGAAACCGCCACCAGAAGGTTCCTTCCGCGCTGGTCGCGGGGCGGTCCGCGCCCGGGCGGGGCAGGATGAATGCGTGGTACAGAATGGCCGCCAGGAACGTGATCGCCGTCACCCAGAAGGTGATCGACCAGGCCCGGGCGATGCGGCCGTCGGAGGCCAGTTCGAGCTCGCCGGCGAGAAAGACCAGTGCGCCCTCGCCGGCGATCATCGCCACGCGGTAGAAGGTGCTGCGGATTCCGACATAGGCGGCCTGCTGGTGCTGGGCGAGCCCGAGCATGTAGAAGCCGTCGGCCGCGATGTCGTGGGTCGAGGAGGCAAAGGCCATGAGCCAGAACAGGGCGATGGTGTACTGAAAGAACCGTTCGGCCGGAAGGGTCAGGGCCACCCCGGCCAGCATTACCGCGACGGCGCCCTGCATGGCCACCACCCAGCGGCGCTTGGTGCCCAGCAGATCGACCACCGGAGCCCACAGCGGCTTGATCACCCAGGGCAGGTAGAGCCAGCTGGTGTAGAGCGCGATATCGGTGTTGGAGATGTTCAGCCGCTTGTACATCGCCACCGACACGGTCATCACCAGGACGTAGGGGATGCCCTGGGCGAAGTACAGCGATGGCACCCACAGCCAGGGGCTCGGCCGGTCGGCGGGGGGGCTGGACATCGACGGCTCCTCCCGGGGGGCGCGCCGCCGCATCCGGCGATGCCCGCTCGGCCGCCAGGCGGCCGGTCCGGGGAAGCGCGTCCCGGCGGGGTGCGGGCATCATAACCCCGGCGCCCGGGGACGCAACCTTGCGCCGCCGCCGGGCAGACCGGAGAATGTCGCTCGGAATGTTGCGCGATCCGCACTGCGCCGGCCAGCCGCTGCGGCGGTCCACCAACGACCCATCGACCGCCGCCGGACGCAGAGCCGCCCATGCACGTGAGGACAGGATGGTGTGCCCCGCGATGCCCGGTCTTCCGGCGTGTACACCGGAAGTGCCCGCCCGGGCGGCCGGGGCTTGCGGCGGTCGAGCCATCCCGGATCCGGCCGACGTGGCGCGTCAGGGGCCGTTTGTCGCGATGCCGGCGCCCCAGGCTATGGACGCGCCGACCCCGCTGCCCCCGGCGTTCGATGCGCCGGGCCCGCGGACGGCCGGCGCGCGCGACCGCATCGCCGGACGGCCGGCGGAGGCGCCTTCGATGGTTCCTCGCCTCCAGAGCGCCGTTCCGCGCCTCGTCGACGCCCCTCTCGGCGAACCGTCGGCGGCGTCATCCGCGCCCTCCGCGGCGCTGTGGTGAGGCTCCACGCATTGGCCGGCAGGCTTGCGTTGTCGGGCCGGCGGCGCTACATTCAGCGCTGCGGTCGCCGGGGCGTCGCCGGCGGCCCGCAAAGCCCGGGAGGCCTCCGGCATGGGGCAGGTGCTGCGGATCGGTCTGATCGGTTGCGGGACGGTGGGGCAGGGCGTCGTCCGCCTCATCCGCTCGGAGGGCGATGCCATCGAGGCCAAGACCGGCCTGCGCCTGGAACTGGCCCGCGTCGCGGACACCAACCTGGCCGCCCCGAGCCTGGTCGGCGTGCCGGAAGACCGCATCACCGCCGACGCCAATGATCTGTTCGCCGATCCGTCCCTGGACGTCATCGTGGAACTGGTCGGCGGAACCACCGTCGCCCGGGAGTTCGTGCTCAAAGCCCTCCAGTCGGGCAAGGACGTCGTCACCGCCAACAAGGCCCTGCTGGCCCGCTGCTCGCGGGAGATCTACGCCGCCGCCAGGGCCAGCGGGCGCTGCATCGGCTTTGAGGCCAGCTGCGGCGGGGGCATCCCGCTGATCCTGCCCCTGCGCAGCGGCCTGGTCGCCAACCGCATCCAGGCCATCTACGGCATCCTCAACGGCACCTGCAACTACATCCTCACCGAGATGAGCGGCAAGGGAAAGTCCTACGCCGAGGCCCTGGCGGAGGCCCAGGCCGCCGGTTATGCGGAACTCGACCCGCGCACCGACGTCCAGGGACACGATACCGCCCACAAGCTGGCGGTTCTGGCCTCCATGGCCTTCTGCTGCGACGTCGACCTCGACCGCGTCCACGTCGAGGGGATCGAACACCTCGACGCCCAGGACCTCCAGGCCGGCCGCGAGCTGGGTTACGTCTGCAAACTGCTGGGCATCGCCGACCAGACCGACGCCGGCCTGAGCCTCCGCGTCCACCCGTCCTTCGTGCGGGCCGACCACCCCCTGGCCGGCACGAACGGCTCATTCAACGCGGTCAGCATCTACGGCAACTGGGTCGGCCACACGCTGTTCTACGGACGCGGGGCCGGAAGCCGCCCGACCGCCAGCGCGGTCGTGGCCGACCTGGTCGATGTCGGCGTGGGAAACGCCGCCCGGACGTTCGAACGCTTCCGGACGCTCAACGACCGTACGCCGCCGCCGACCTACGCCCCGATCGAAGCCCTGCGCACACGCTATTACGTGCGGATCATGGCCGTCGATCAGCCCGGGGTCATGGCCCGGATCACCCGCGTGTTCGGCGACCGGGATATCGGCCTGCGGGCCGTCACCCAGCATGAGTACGGGGGCACAGAGCCGTCGGCCGTGGTCCCCGTGGTGGTCCTGACCCACCAGACCACCGAGGGCCAGATGCGGGCGGCACTGGAGGTCATCAGCCGACTGGAAGTGGTGCGGGCCCGACCGGTCATGATCCGTCTGGTCCAGGAGCACGAGGAGTACGCCGAGCCAGGCGTTAACCCGTCATGAAGTATGCACTCATCCTCCCCGACGGCGCGGCCGACGAGCCGGTGGCGGAGCTCGACGGCCGGACCCCCCTCCAGGCGGCGCGCCTGCCCCACATGGACTGGATCGCCGCCCGCGGCCGCTGCGGCACCGTGCGCACCGTCCCGCCGGGGATGACGCCGGGAAGCGATGTCGCCACCCTCGGCGTGGTGGGCTACGACGTCCAGAAGCACTACACCGGGCGGGCCCCCCTGGAGGCCGTCGCTCAGCGGATCCAGCTTCCGCCGGACGCCCTGGTGTTCCGCTGCAACCTCGTCACCATCATCGACGGACGGATGGAGGACTTCTCGGCCGGGCATATCTCCCAGCCCGAGGCCGAGAAACTCATCACCGATCTTCAGGCCGCACTGGGCGACGACCGGGTGTCGTTTCACCCCGGCGTCAGCTACCGCCACCTGGTCACCATCCGCAAGGCCGAGGGAATGAAGGTCCGGTGCCAGCCGCCGCATGACATCCCCGGCCAGCCCGTCGCCGGGTTCCTGCCCTCCGGCAAAGGCGCCGACCTGCTCCGCGACCTCATGGACCGCGCCGCCGGAATCCTCGCCAGCCACGAGGTCAACCAGGTGCGTCGCGATCTGGGCGAAAACCCGGCCAACGGCATCTGGCTCTGGGGCCAGGGCCCGATGCCCAAGCTGCCACCCTTCCGGGAGCGGTTCGGCCTGCGCGGGGCCGCGATCACCGCCGTCGACCTCATCCGCGGCATCGCGGTCTGCCTGGGCTGGAGGCTCATCCCCGTCGAAGGGGCGACCGGCTTCCTGGATACCAACTACCGGGGCAAGGGCGAGGCGGCGGTCGCGGCCCTGGACGACGTGGATATCGTGGCCGTGCATATCGAGGCCCCCGACGAGGCCGGCCACATGGGCGACGCGGCGGCCAAGGTCCGGGCCCTCGAACAGATCGACGAGCACGTGGTCGGCCCGTTGCTGGAGAAGCTCCGCGCCTTCCCGTCCTGGCGGGTGCTGGTCGTGCCCGATCACCCCACGCCCGTCGCCCGGAAAACACACACCGCCGACCCGCCGCCTTTCTGCATGGCCGGTACCGGCGTGATCGCCGACCGCAGCGAACGCTTCGACGAGGTCCAGGCCGCCGAGAGCGGGCTGTGCATCGATCCCGGGCACGAGTTGATGGAGTACTTCCTGAAATCGGGGCGCGAAGCCTGACCGCCGTCGGACGGCACCCGTCCGCTGAACCCCGCCGGCGGAAACCGCTGGACCGGACAGACCGGGGGGGTAAAATGACCCTCGGCGGCCGTCACTTGGCCGGCGGCCCAGAGAATGACTCCATGCCATCCCGAAAGGGGCCAGACATGATCCGCACCGCCCGACGCCCCGGCGCGGCTTTGGCCGCGGTCGCCGTTCTGGCGACGGCTTCCACCAGCCCCGCGCTGGTCGAGGTGATCGACGCGACCGTCCGCGCCGAGGCCGTGGAACGCGTCCCCGGACAGCCGCCCAACGTGGATTCGGCGTTCGAGGACCTCGTCGAAACATCCGGCCTGTTTCCGCTGTTTGTGGATGTCGGCTTCGAACGCCCCGAGTCCCCCGGTCAGGTCGCCTCGCTGGTGGGTCTGCGCGCGTCGGTGATCGATCCCCGGCCGGGCGAGGGGCCGGATCCCAACGAGCTGGGAATCGTCGGCCTGGCGGTGTCGGAGGACCCGGCCATCACACACTTGGGGCGATCGGAGGTCACCGAGGTCCGCGAGATCGTGTTCCTGCCCGAGGAGCTCCAGGTTGAGGCCGGCTCCGAGGTCCGGGCCTACAGCCATTTCTTCCTGGACGGGGCCCTGGTCGTTGCCGGTGATTTCGCCGCCGCCTCCGGCGAGCCGACCTTCGCGACCTGCATGGTCACGGTCTCCAAGGATGACCTCGACGGCAGCGACCCGCAGGTGGTGCTGTCCCAGGAGGTCCGGCTCGTCCGCACCGCGGATGGGGCCGGCCAGATGGTCCTTTCCGGCCCGCTGCAGCCCCAGAACGTGGTCTTCGTGGCCAAGACGCCCGAACCGCCCGATGACCCGCTTTCGCTCTACGCCGTGGTCGTTCCGACGGCGGCCATTCCCTACGAATACCGGGCGGTGGTGGGTCAGCGGTTTCGGCTGATCGCCCGGGTGGAGGGACGGCTGGCCAACGAGCCGTTGACCTCCGCTTACCTGCTGCTGGGACTGCCGGCGGATGAGCTGACGGGCTTCCTGCAGGACCTGGAGGGCGGCAACGTCCCGCCGCCGATCGACACCCTGCGACCCCTGATCGAAGCGGCCGGACCGCCGGCCAAGCCGCTGCAGGCCGCATTCCAGGGAACACGGATCGAGACTGAAATCGAACCGCACTTCGTCCTGGCCTGGCCGGGATGCGGCGGCCTGGGCGGAGTCGAAGCCGCGGTCCTGGCACTGCTCATGCCGCTGGGCGGAGCCCGCCTCCGCCGAGGCTGGTGACCGCCCCGACCCGGGGGGCAGCGGTCGCGGGAGAACCGCGGGTGGACTTCCCCAGAATCCTGGCTGTCGCGGATGTGCGCGTCCCCGGTGCCGGTTGCGATCCCGCCCGGATCGTGGTCTTCTACCGCGACCTGCTGGGGCTCGAGCCGGTGCCCGGGCATGACGATCCGGAGATCCTGGCCTTCCGGGCGTTCCCGAGGTCCGGGCCCCGCCTGCTCGTCGAACGCCTCGTCGGCAGCCAGGGGCGGACCGCACGTCGCGAGGCGGCGCTGGTGGTGGCCTCGCTGGAGGCCTGCGCCGAGAGCCTCGCGGAACACGACTTCGACTGCCAGTGGTTCCACGGCTGGGGTCCCTACAGTCGGTATCTGGCGGTCCAGGACCCGGCGGGCAACCGCATCGAGCTGTTTGCCAGCCATGCGTGGTGATTGAGCCCGGGCCGGCGGTCGGCCATCGGGACTCGTGTCCTTAAAGTGTTTTCGGGAAAATAGTTACGTCTGGAGACGTGCGTTCCCCGGCCCCGGCCGGCAGGACGCCCCTGCGGACCGCAAAACGCCCTGGATTTCGGCGCGTGACAAGCCGGCCGGATGGGGTTATACTTCCGTTGACCATGAAGGGTCATGGTCGCTGCCGGCCGAGGCTGACTCGGCGGCGGTCTCTCAGAATCCAGACGTCACTTCCAGCACTCGCCGGCCACCTGCTCCCGGACCGTTGAGTAGACCCGCCCAGTGACGTGCCCCGCTGCGGTGGAAGACGTCTTGAGAGACCCGCGCGAGCAGCCGCGTTGCCCGGCCTTTCGCTGGAAGCGTCCCGGCGAGTCACGAGCCGGTCGGCGTCGGTGTACGGTGGCCTGAGGGAGCGTCCTGGCGTGCGGAAGCCGATTGTCGGGCTGGCCGGGGGAATCGGGGCCGGCAAGAGCGAAGTGGCCCGGATCATGGGCTGCCTGGGCGCGGGCGTGATCTCGGCCGACGCCCTGAACCACGAGGAACTCCAGAGCCCCGAGGTCCGCGACACGCTGGTCCAATGGTGGGGTCCGGGCATCCTCAACCCCGCCGGCGGCGTGGATCGGGCGGCCGTCCGGCGGATCGTCGCCCCGGACGCCCGGGCCCGCAGGCGTCTGGAGCAGCTGGTTCACCCGCGCATCGCCCGGCGGCGGGACGAGCTGACCGCCCGCTATGCGGAGGATCCGGCCGTCCGGGCGGTGGTCTGGGACATTCCGCTGCTGTTCGAGGTCGGCCTGGCGGACGCCTGCGATGCGATCGTGTTCGTGGAGTCGGACTTCCCGGCGAGGCTCGAAAGGGTGGCCCGGGACCGGGGATGGAGCCGCGGGGACCTGGAGCGTTTCCAGGCCGCGCAGGAATCGCTTGACTCCAAACGGGATCGTGCCGATTATATTGTACGGAACAACTCCGACAGAGACGCCCTGCGCCGCGAGGTCGCGGACGTCTTCTCCCGAATACTCGCCGCTTCCCGTGATCTCGGTCGTGGACATGAGGATCGTTGAGTATCGCCGACGGTCGGAGGCTGGGGTGTCCGGGCGGTTCGACGGACCGGTCACGGGGGCGGGTTCAGGGCGTGATCCGGACGGGAACCGGTTGAGTGCGGGCCGCGAAGGCGGAACCCGATGAGAGTCTCCCTTTTTCACGCAGCATGACAGACGCGTCTTCGCCGCCGATGGCGGGCGTGGTTCGGTCACGCCCGCGGCGGCAAGCCGCATCAGGAGGAACGTTCGATGGCGAAAGCCGGTGAAAGGCCAAGGTCGGGTCGGGTGAACGGCGGCGCGGGGCGCCGGGGTGCGGGCAAGTCCGGCGATGCGGACCAGCCGCGGGAGGAACCGGTGGTGGCGACCCGGGATGCCGACCGCAACGCGGTGCCTTTCGGCCCCGGTCCGGAGGATGACGTGGAGCCCCCCGCGCCGATGAGTGCGGGCAGCGCCATCGACGCCGAAACCCACGAGAAGTATGAGCAGGTCAAGCGCGGCGAGCTGCACATCAAGGATCTCCAGAAGCTCACCGTCGAGGCCCTGCACGAGATCGCCAAGCAGGAGGGCCTGCAGGAGTACACCGGGCTGAGCAAGTCCGAGCTGATCTTCCGGATCCTCAAGGAACGCATCCGGCAGAACGGCCTGATGTACGGCGAGGGCGTCCTGGAGATCCTGCCGGACGGCTTCGGGTTCCTGCGCAACCCGGAGTACAACTACCTGCCCTGCCCGGACGACATCTACGTGAGCCCGTCGCAGATCCGCCGCTTCGGCCTCAAGACCGGCCACATCGTCGCCGGGCAGATCCGCCCCCCCAAGGAGTCGGAGCGGTATTTCGCGCTGCTGCGGGTCGAGGCCATCAACCTCGAGGACCCCGAGCGGGTGACCGAGAAGACCAACTTCGAGGACCTCACGCCCCTGCACCCCGGCCCCAAGGACACCAGGACCAGCCGGCTGGGCGTGGATGGCCGCTACCGGCTCGAGACCACCTCCGACGAGATCAACATGCGCATCGTCGATCTGGTCACGCCGATCGGCAAGGGCCAGCGGATGCTCATCGTCGCCCCGCCCCGCACCGGCAAGACCGTACTGCTGCAGAAGATGGCCAACGCCATCGCGGCCAACGACAAGGATGCCTACGTCATCATCCTGCTGATCGATGAACGCCCCGAGGAGGTCACGGAGATGCAGCGGGCCACCAAGGCCGAGGTCATCTCCTCGACCTTCGACGAGCCCGCCAGCCGCCACGTGCAGGTGGCCGA
>CAZSYS010000189.1:0-9143 GCA_964611365.1 uncultured Planctomycetales bacterium | reverse complement strand
GCGCCCCGGCCGGCCGTCGAGGGCGGACGACATCGCGTCTTGGGGATACGACGCCTCATGCAGCGCCCGGGCTCCTCAGGCCGAAGACCTGATGAAATGCTCGGCACTCCGGATTAGCGGGCACGCGGGCGATCCGTGGGTATCCTCTACGGCCTGCAACTTCCAGGCCTTCGGCCTGATGAAACGCCTGGTGTCCCCCTGCTGCCGGCGAAGTGGGCATGGTACCGGTGTCTATTGGGACCCTCTCCGGCCCGGGGCAGAGGTACTCGATCACCATGGGCGACGACGCATCGTCGATTCCGGGGTGGACCGGAAGATCGGTTTGAAGATGGCGCTTCCGGCCCGTAAGATGATCCATCCATGGTCTTCTTTCGATGTTGCGGATGGTCAGACATCATCGCGCGAGGCCGCGACCCTAATAAGGACATGATTAAGTCACTATATAGGACGGCGGTCAATAGAGTCAGGTTTCGGCTTCATGCCATTCGTGCCTGACCCGCTATCGTGCACGCCGGACACGTAAAGGTTTCCGAGCCTCGCCGGAACAAGGAGAGCCGCCGAACGTGAACCCCGACTCCGACTGCCTCCCGGCCGCCGGAACGCTTCGCGTCGGCCCCGCGCCGTTCATCCGCGGCCTTCCCGGAATGCTGCCGATCGCCATGAGTTTCTCCACGGCATCGGCCGTGGTCATGGCGGCCGGCGTGGTGCTGTTCGGCTGGCAGGCCGTGCGCGTCGCGGCCATCTCTGTGGCCGCGGCCCTGCTCCTGGAATCGGTATTCAACACCCTCTCGGGCCGCAGCCGCTCCTGGTCCGAGAGCCATGCCCTGGTGGTGGGCATCCTGCTGGCCTGCACCCTTCCGCCGACCGTCTCGTGGCGCGTCCCGGTCACCGGGGCCCTGATCGCCGTGCTCGTCGGCCAGGCGATGTCCGGCGGTCTGGGCAACTACCTCTGGCACCCCGTGGCCCTGGGACGGGTGTTCGTGCAGGTCCTGTACCACGACGAACTCACGCCCGACCGGTGGCCGGTGCTGGCCCGCGGTCGCCTGCTGTGGGGCGATCTGGCGATGGCCGAACCTCTGCCGCCGCTGGTGACCTGGGCGTCTTCGCCGCCTCCGCCCGGCGTGCAGGCCTGGACGGTAATCCCGCCCCTGGAGCGCCTGCGGGCGGTCCTGGCACCCGAGCCCGGGCAGGATCCCGGGTCTGCACTGGTCGTGCTGATCCGCGATCTGCTGCCGCCGTGGTGGGATACCCTGACCGGCACGGCCGGGGGAGCGATCGGCGAGGCCTGCGGGCTGGCCGTCATCGGGGCCGGGCTGCTGCTGGCCTGGCGGGGATTCCTTCGCTGGCGCATGGTCGCCGGCGCGGTGCTGGCCGCGGGCATCGCTGCGGCCGTGCTGCCGGTGCAGGTCCGGGGCGAGGCCGGCATGCAGGCCCTGTGGTTTCCGGGGCTGATGGTCAGCGACCGGGTGCCGGTGGGCGCTGCCTGGGTCGCCAGCCACTTGACCGCCGGCGCCCTGCTGTTCGTGATCTTCGTGCTCGCGCCCGACCCCAGCAGTTCACCGCTGACGTCCTGGGGGCACCTGGTGTTCGGTGCCGTGCTCGGCGCACTGACCGTCCTGCTGCGCGTGGTGGCCGGCATTCCGGCCGATGCCTGTTGGGCGCTGCTGGCGGCCAACACGCTGGTGCCGCTGATCGATCGCCTGACGCGCCGACGCGTGCTGGGAACCTGAGCCCTCGAGCGGATCATTCAAACGTGTGTCGCGGCCTCTTTTCGGCGATATACGCCCGGCGCCGGGCGGCGTACTCGGCCGGCGAGAGGTCGGTGACCGCTTCCGGCGGCTGGTCGCCCGCGGCGTCGCAGATGCGCTTGAGGATCGGTATGCACCAGCCGCACCCCGTGCCGGCACCCAGGCACTCGGACATCCGGCTGGCCCGCGAAGGGCGCTCGCGGCGGGCAAAGCTCCGCAGCTTCCGCAGCGAGACGTTGTAGCAGTAACAGACGGTGTCGTCGGGCTTCATCGCACCCGATTATAGCCGCCCGGGGGGTGTCCTGGCCGCACGGTGCAGAGAGATCCCGGCCGGGGATTGCGCGACGGAGCAAACGCAGGCTCCCCGCAAACCGGAGAAACGGCCCGGGCCGGATCGCCGGGCATGGGCCTGAACACCGCTCAGCGCCGGCCGGCGAACAGCTCGGCCACCCGGGCCCAGTTGACCACGTTCCACCAGGCCTCCACGTACTCCGGTCGGCGGTTCTGGTACTTCAGGTAGTAGGCGTGCTCCCACACGTCCAGACCCAGAATCGGCCGGTGCCCCTGCATGATCGGCGAGTCCTGATTGGCGGTGGAGTAGGCCTGCAGCTTGCCCGAGCCGTCCACGACCAGCCAGGACCAGCCCGAGCCGAAACGCGAAATCGCGTTCTTGTTGAAGGTCTCCTTGAACTTCGCCAGGTCGCCGAAGGTGCTCCGGATCGCCTCGGCCAGGGCCCCCGCCGGCTCGCCGCCGCCGCCCTTGCCGGCCGGGGCCATCAGCGTCCAGAACAGGGCATGATTGGCGTGGCCGCCGCCGTTGTTGATCACCGTCTGGCGGATGTCCTGCGGAACCCGGTCGATGCCCGCCAGGAGGTCCTCCACCGTCCTGGCGGCCAGCTCCGGATGTGGCTCCAGAGCCTTGTTCACGTTGGTGATGTAGGCCGCATGATGCTTGCCGTGGTGGATGCGCATGGTCTGCTCGTCGATGTAAGGCTCGAGAGCATTGAAGCCATACGGCAGGTCCGGAAGAGTGAAGGCCATCTTCGCGTCTCCTTGGGGTGAACCGCCGGTCGAAGCGGGTTCGCCGCGGGCGGTCTGGACCGCGGCCGCCAGGAAGGCCGGCGCCGGCATGGCCGCCGCCCCGACGAACGTACCTCCCACGCGGCGCAGGATTTCCCTGCGCGGAATTCGCTCGCTCATCGCCGGCTGGTCCTGTGTTTCCTGAACCGGGTCGCCCAGCTCCGATGCCGGGCGTCTCTTCTCACCCGGTTGGCCGATTCTAGGACACCCTGCCGCGTCCGCCCACGAACGGAGCAAAAAATAGCACCGATTGAGTGCTATATAATCGTAAATCTATACATTTGAGGATTTTAGGGATCACGAAAGCAGATGACGACCTCGCCGCCCCCGACCGGCGGCGGTCCCCGGTCAGGCCTCAGCCCACTGGTCGCGGATCAGCTTCACCGCCGCCGGGACCACCTTCTCGCGGTCGCCCCTGGCTCCACACTCGAAGCTGACGAAGTCCTGGTAGCCGATGGCCTTGAGCCCCTTGAAGCCCAGCACGTAGTTGTCGGCCTCCCCGTCCTCGCCGGGGGTGTTGCGGGTCCGCCGGCTGGCGATGTGGACATGGTGCAGCCAGTCGCCTCCGCTGAGGAACGCGCCCATGTCGCTGGTCTCCTCCCAGGTCATGTGCCAGAAGTCGCCCATCACCGCGATGCCCTGATTGCTCAGGTCGCGGCACATCGAGGCCCCGTCGGCGACCGTGCGCAGGAAATAGCATTCCTCGCGGTTCAGCGGCTCCAGCAGGATGCGGGTGCCGCAGGCGGCGGCGTGGTCGCCCAGCTGGGCCAGCAGCGGCGGCGTTTCGGGTCTGGGCTTGTCGGCCCGCTGGAAGCCGGTCAGCAGCACCCGGGCCTCCCGGTGGGGCAGCGACTCCTGACCGTTGAAGGCCGGAACGATGATCAGGCCGGTGGACCCCAGGGCGCCGGCAGCGGTGAGGATCTCCTTCATGCTGTTGAAGGCCTTTTCGCGCACCTGAGGGTCGGAGGCGATGATCCAGCCTTCAAAACCCGCGCAGATCGCGCTGATCCTGACCTTCCGGCCTTGCAGCGCCTTCTTGAGCTCATCGACCCGTCCGGGCAGCCCCCGGCCCCCGACCTCCAGTCCCTCGATGCCCCAGGCCTCCATCCGGTCGAGTTTCTCGGCCAGGGACTTGCCGGGGACAACGCCTTCCTGGGCGGAGATCCTGAGCACCGCCTCGCGCGGCGGCCTGGGCAAAGCCGGGATGCCGGCATTTCCCGCCGCTTCGGCCTGCTTTGGGCTCCCCGCCGCCAGCACGCCGGCCGCGGCAGCCCCTGCCAACAGATCACGTCTGGTCATGCTCACCGTCGGCCTCCTTTCACTGAAGGTTTCCGGATGATTCTCCACGCTCCCGCCGGGTGGCCGTTCGCGCCCCGCGGCCGACCGGCCCGGCATCTTGCCCCGACGCTCACCCGAAGGGCCGGGGAACACGGCCGCCGGGACGCCTCCGCCGACCGACAAGCCCTATTCTCCCGGTCGGAGCGGGACGGCGTCAATCGACCGCCCGGGCCGACCGCAATTCGACGGCCCGCCGGGTTCAGCGGGCGAACTCCACCGCCCGGGTTTCCCGGATCAGCGTGACCTTGACCTCGCCGGGATAAGTCATCTCCTGCTCGACCTGGCGGGCGATGTCGTAGGCCGTCTTGGCGGCCTCGCGGTCGTCCAGCCGGGTAGCGTCCGCGATGACCCGGATTTCGCGCCCGGCCTGCACCGCGTAGGCCTGCTGGATGCCCGGGAAGCCGGTGGCGATGGCCTCGAGCTGCTCGAGCCGCTTGATGTAGCGTTCCAGCGACTCGCGGCGGGCTCCCGGCCGCGAAGCGCTGATCGCGTCCGCGGCGGCCACCAGCGGCGTATAGGGGCTGATGGCCTCGATGTCCCCGTGGTGGCCGGCGACGGCGTTGATCACCTCCGGCCGCTCGCCGAACCGCCGGCAGATCTCGGCCCCGATCTGCGGGTGCCCGCCCTCGACCTCGTGGTCCACCGCCTTGCCGATGTCATGCAGCAACCCGCAGCGGCGGGCCAGGCGTCCGTCGAGCCCGAGCTCGTCGGCCATCACCTGGCATAGGTAGGCCACCTCGATGGAGTGCTGCAGGACGTTCTGGCCGTAGCTGGTGCGGTAGCTGAGGCGGCCGAGCAGTTCGATCTGCTTCTTGTTCAGCCCGCCCACATTGGCGTCCACCGAGGCCTTCTTGCCGCGCTCCACGATCTCGCGCGCGACCTCCTGGCGGGTCTCCTCGGCGACCTCCTCGATCCGCGAGGGATGGATGCGCCCGTCCTGGATGAGCTTCTCCAGCGTGGTGCGGGCGACTTCGCGCCGCACCGGGTCGAACGAACTGACCACCACCACGCCGGGGGTGTCGTCCACGATCACATCCACCCCGGTGGCCTTCTCGAAGGCCCGGATGTTGCGCCCCTCGCGGCCGATGACCCGCCCCTTCATGTCGTCCGAGGGGATGTCCACGGTGCTCACGGTGGAGGCACTGGTGTGCTCGGTGGCGTAGCGCTGGATGGCGGTGATGATGATCTCGCGCGAGCGGTTCTGCACGGTCTCCCGGGCCTCCGAGAGCGCCCGGTCGATGATCTCGGCGGCGTCGTGCTCCACGTCGTGCCGGATCTGGGTCAGCAGCTGCGTGCGGGCCTCCTCCATGGTCATGCCCCCGATCCGCAGCAGCTGGGCGCGCTGCTGCTCGAGCACGCGGTCGAGCTCCGCCTGGCGTCCGGCGACCGCGGCCTGCTGCTGCTCGAGCTTCTGCTCACGCTGCTCGAGCATCTTCTCCTTCATCGAGAGGGTGTCGAGCTTCTTGTCGAGGTTGTCCTCCCGCTTCTCCAGCCGCCTCTCGGCCTCGCGCAGCTCCTCGCGGACCTTGTTGCTCTGCTGCTCGAATTCCTCCATCCGCCGGATGACTTCCGCCTTGGCGTCCACCTGGGCGGCCTTGAGCATCACGTCCGCCTGGTTTCGAGCCTCCTCCGTCAGCCGGGCGGCCTCCCGGGCGGCACCGGCCAGCCGCCGCCGGCTGAGCACCTCGACCCCGACATAGACCAGGGCCGTGCCGACCAGCAGGCCGGCCAGGAGAAAGCCCCACTCGCTCGACGAAACCGCCAGCATCGCGGGCCAGTCCATGTCTCACCTTCCTGTACGCCAACATGATCAGATCCGCCCGGTCGGCGCCGACTCCCGTGGAGCCGGACTCCGAACGCCGGCCGGCGGTCATGCGCCCCCGTACGCGGCGCGCGCCTCCCGGACCGGGAGACCGCCGCTGTCCTGCGCTTCAACCGATGCGCGGTCCGTGCGTGTCGGGGAAAACCGGAGATGCGGGAGATCGGAAAGGACAGACACCCGGCCGACGGCGCGATGCCGCGAGGCGCCGCGCGAGCTTCACTCCGGCCGACGAGCCTGGCCCGTCGCCGTCGTCAGGGTTTTTCAGCCGGTGCCGTGGAAGACGGTTACGCGGAGTCCGGGCTCCTGGCAAGTGCCGCCCCCGTGCCCTTGCGCAGCAACCCCGCCGGTTCGCGGCACACCGCCTGCGGCTGCGGCGTTCCGGCTGCATTCCAGGGCATCGGCACCATATCCTCGAGCCTCATCTCTTCCGCCCGCGGCCGTAACCACGAGCTCACGTGACGGTTGCGACTATCCCGGATCCCGTCACACCCGCCCGATCGCGGCAGTGACGACTCCGACGGTCGCAGCACACCGAACCGAAAGACCCATCCAAGCTCCGGAGCCCCTCACCCCGGCTCTGCCGGCATGAGATTCACACCGAGCATCGCCCGCAGGTGTCGCGACTCCGGACGATGCCTCTGCCCCAGGCAGCAGGCATGGCCAGACGTCCAATCTCCTTACAACGTCGTCACCCCTCTCCGGGCATCAGGCGGCGCGGCCGGCAAAGACATTTGAACCGCGCGCGGCCCGTCACGCCCGGCGGCGTGCACAACCTCCAGATTCCCATAAACTTGCGCACTTCGCGCAATTCTAACGCCCATTTTAACGCCTTCCCCGCGCCCGTCAAGCACCCCGGCGCCCTGTCGACCATCCAAGCACGCCGGACCGCTTGCGTGCCCTGACCCCCACCCCCCTAAGGGTGCGTTTCTCGTCACGCCCGGTCACCCAGGGCTGCCGGCCTTAGCCGCTTCACCGTCGCTGACCTGGAACCGTTCACGGCTGGTCGCCCGGGGCCGTTCGCCCTCGGTCGCCTGGGTCGGCGGACCGACCTTCCCGGGATCCGCGTGAAGTGCTCAGGCCCCCGGCGTATCGGCCCGAATCCGCGGGGTTTCTCCGATCCACCGGGAGTGGTTACAATCCCCGCGGACGCGACCTCTTGCGGATGCTGAAGTTATGACCAGAGGACTTCTGCGGCGCTTCGTGGTTGATCGGACCAAGCCTGCTCGCGGCAGGCCTGGGCTGGCCCGTCCGGCTCGGCTGGCACTGGCGACGGCGGTGATCTGGGCGGGGCTTGGCGTCGGCTTTGTGGCCGCCCGGAACCCCCTGGAGGCCCTCAGAACGCCCGCCCGGCCCGAGTCGGATCTGGTCAAGGCCCGGATGGTAGTCGATCACACCGCCCTGCTGCCAGGAACGACGATCCGGGCGGCCATCGAGCTGGAGATCAAGGAGGGCTGGCACATCTACTGGCCCAACCGCGGAGAGGGCGGCCTGGGAACCGTCGTCACCTGGGATCTGCCGCCGGGCTTCCAGGCCGGTCCGACGCTGTTCCCGCCGCCGCAGCGCCACGTGGATGCGACCGGCGCCCACACCTTCGTCATGGACGGGCGGATTGTTCTGTTGGCCGGGATCTCCGTGCCGCAGAACCTCCCGACCGCCCAGGAGGTCGAACTCTCGGCCCGGGTCGACTGGCTGGCCTGCCGGGAAGTCTGCGTCAAGGGGGACAACCGGGTCCGGGTCCGCCTGCCGGTGGCCACGACGCCCCAGCAGGCCGGGCCGGACCACGCTGCGTTGTTCGAAGCGGCCGAGGCCCGGCTGCCCAGGAGCGCGGACCGCGCCGAGTACCTCAAGCGTCTGTCGGCCGCGGCGGACGTCGATGCGGTGGAGCCCGGCGGACGTTTTCATGTGGCGGTGGTTCTCGAGGTCGCCGACGGCCATCACATCAACGCCCATGTGCCGCTGCACAAGGCCCTGATCCCGACGGATGTCTTTCCCTTCAAGATGGCGGGTGTGGAGTGGGGTCGCCCCGAGTTCCCGCCGGGCCTGCAGGAGAAGAGCCCGTTCGACCAGGGCCGGGTCGCGGTGTACCGCGGGCGGGTGATCGCGCTGCTGCCGGTGACGGCCGACGCGGATCTGCCGCAGACGGAAGTCGAACTGGGCGGGGTGGTGACCTATCAGGCCTGCTCGGACGAGACCGGGCAGTGTCTCATGCCTTCGGCGGCGCGGTGGTCGGTGAAGCTGCCGGTGGCGAATGCCGGCCGGCCGGCGCGCCCGGCGAACGCGGAGCTCTTCGCCGCGGCCCGGGCGCAGTCCGGGCAGCCGGTTGCATCGGGCCCGGTGCAGGCCTCCGAGGGAACGGGCGTTCTTCTGCGACTGCAGGCGATGCTGGCCGGCTGGGGTCTTGCCGGCTATGTGCTGCTGGCGCTGGTCGGCGGCTTCATCATGAACCTGATGCCCTGCGTCCTGCCGGTCATCTCGATCAAGGTGTTGTCCTTCGTGCAGCAGGCCCGCGAGAGCCGGATGCGCGTGTTCACCCTCGGTCTGGCCTTCGCGGCCGGCGTGGAAACCTCTTTTCTGGTTCTCGGCGGGCTGATCGTCGGCGCCGGCCAGCAGTGGGGCGGCCAGTTCCAGCATCCCTGGCTGGTGATCACGCTGGCCGCGGTGGTCACCGCCCTGGCCCTGAGCCTGTTCGGCGTGTTTTCGGTGTTTCCGCCGCGCCTGGTGAACGAGCTGGGCGAGAAGGTCAGGGGCGAGGGGCATCTGAGTTCCTTCGGTATGGGTCTGCTGGCCACGCTGCTGGGGACGGCCTGTACGGCGCCGTTCCTGAGCTTCGTGGTGGCCATCGCCGCGCAGATGTCGGCCCTGCGGGGGATGACCATCTTCGCCCTGGCCGGTCTGGGCATGGCTCTGCCGTACGTGCTGCTGGCCGCTCAACCGGCCTGGGTGGCCCTGATTCCGCGTCCGGGGCCCTGGATGGTGGTGTTCGAGCGTTTCGTGGGCTTCTGCCTGCTGTTCACCGTGGTCTGGCTGATCAGCCCGCTGGCCGGCGTCCTGGGCGGCGACGGGCTGCTGCGGGTGGTGCTCTTCCTGGTGTTCGTGGGCATGGCCGCGTGGCTGTACGGTCTGACGCCGCACGGGGCTTCCGGGCTGCGCCGGAT
>CAZSYS010000188.1:0-9150 GCA_964611365.1 uncultured Planctomycetales bacterium | reverse complement strand
GGTGGAGTCGGCAGGCTGGAGCCTGGCGGTCGCGGCTCTGGCGGCTCTGATCGCCGGCCGGCAGTTTAGGGACAGCCGCCGCTCGGCGGCCGGCTGCGGGATGGCGGTCTGGGCCGCCGGCGCGGGCACCGGAGCCGGCGCGATCCTTACGGCCTTCCGCCCCGATTCGACGCTTGCGGCCCTGCTGGTCCAGGGCGTCTGCGGCCTTCCGACCGGGTACGCCCTGGCCTACATCACCCATGCCTGGCTGGCGCGGACCGGCGGACGCGCCCCGGGCTTCGCCCAGCTGCTCAGCGCGGTGCTGGGCGGATCCGCCATCGGACTGATCGCCGGCAGCCGGGTGCTGCTGGCTTTGCTGGGACCGATCGGCACGATGTCGGCCGCAGCCCTCGCGCTGCTGGCCTTCGGCGGACTGGTCCAGATCCACGAGACCTCCCAGCCGGCGCGAACGCAGCACCTGCGCCTTTCGCTGGTCTTCGTTGCTCTGGCCGTGGCGCTGGTGCTGTTTCCCGCCGGCGCGCGCCGCTGGGCGAGGTCGATCGCCGAAGGCTCCGGATCGGCCGCGCCGACGGTCCTGCCGGATCCGCTGTGGTCGCGGATCCAGAGCACCACGCAGGTCTGCGTCATTGCCCCGACACCCGCGGCGGCCGGGGCCCTGGCCCGGTCCCTGCCCGGGCGTGCGGACGTCTTCAGCGCCCGGCGCGACGACGCGCCGATCCGCGCCGGCCGGGAGGCGCGATCCGACATGCGCTGGTTCATGGACCTGCAGATCAGCCCGCGCTGCTACGACGCCATCTTCTACCTGCCGCCGCCGCCTGCGAGCACGCGGGCCGCCGCCGACTATTCCGTGGAGGCCCTCGCCCTGCTGGCCGACCGCCTCAAGCCCGGCGGAAGCGTCACGATGGTCCTGCCGCCGCAGCCCCTCAGGCCGCAGCGGCTGGCCGTCCTTGCCGCGACGTTCCAGCGGGTGTTCGGCGAACGGTCGCGGCTGGCGACGGTTCGCCGGCCCCGGTCCGACATGGGACTGGTCCTGGTCTCCCGCGAGCCGGACAATCCGGCGCCGGCGGCGTCCGATAAGGCGGTGGACTACTGCTGGCTGGACTTCGTCTCTCCCGGCCTCAGCCGGGGAGAACAGCCTGTTCATTCGGTGCGGCGCGACCGGCTCTCGGCCTGCCTCGAGTAACTGTCCTGTGACCGCATCGGCGCCGGTCCGGACCTCCGGGCCCTTTCAGGGCTGCAACCGGCCGCCCGGCGATGAAGTCGGGGGCGTTTCTCTCCGATAACCCCAGTGGTCCGGCCGGGCCCGGCTTCACCGCCCGGTCCGCCGGTCCAGGGGGCCTTTCGGAATGCCTCGCCGCGCGCTGACGCTCGTCGAGCTGGTGATCATCGCCCTGGTCCTGGGGATCCTGGCGATGGTGATGGTGCCGCAGTTCAGCCGCGCCGGCGGCGAGCCGCGCCTGAGCAGCCTGCGGATCAGCCTGCAGTGGGTTCGCGGCCAGATCGAACTCTACCGCGTGCAGCACGAGGGACGCTATCCGGATGCAGAGAACTTCGTCCGTCAGCTGACCGGCCGGACCCGTCCCGACGGCACACCCTGCGACTCGCCCGCCGAGGACTGCCGCTGCGGACCGTACCTGCAGACCGTGCCGGTCAACCCCTACACGCTGGGGTCCCGGGTCGACACCGGCCCTGTGGGGACAAGTGACTGGCACTACGATCCGCAGACCGGGCTGTTCCGGGCCAACGATCATGCCGACCGCGTGAGGTATTGAATGGCCGTCGTTCTGCTGGCCCACGACGAAACCTGCATCCGCAGTGTCCTGGCTGCAGGGCTGCGCCGCGCCGGGCTGGACGTGCTGACCGCCTCCGACGGCGCTGCGGCGCTGGAAGCCGCCCTGACCGCCGGCCCGGACCTGATCGTAAGCCACTACCGCCTGCCTCAGCTGGGCGGGCCGGAACTCTGCGCCCGGCTGCTGGCCCGGCCGGACACGCGGTCGATCCCCGTCTTGCTACTGGTTCCGCCGGGCATTACCATTTCCCCCGACGGCGCCCGGCCGGCCAACCTCTGCGGCCTGCTGACCGGTCCGGTCGCCCCCGGCGCGCTGCTGAGCGCGGTGCGGGCGATCCTCGCCCCGGCGCCCTGCCTGCAGCCCGCCGGCGTCTGAGCCCGGCAGCCTCCGTCACCCGCATGAACCCTGCAGCCGTCGATCTGAGTCATCCGCCGCCCTACCGCTGCCGCGGCCCGATCATCGACGCCCACTGCCACTTCGGGACGCCGGCCTCGACCGCGCGGATGCTGCAGGCCGGCCGGGAGTACGGCGTGGCCCACTGGGTGGGCATCTGCCGCACCGGGCAGGTCGCCGGCCTGCGCCGGCGGTTCGGCGGGCAGGTGGACTTCGTCTGCTGGACCGATCACCGCCGCCCGACCACGCGCCGGCGCTTCGTGGAGACCAACCTGCGGATCATCGACCGCGCCGTCCGCCTGGGCTGCCGGGGTCTGAAGTTCTGGTACAAGCCGGAGTTCAACGCCGCCACCGGCCTGTATTTCGACAGCCCCTGGCTCGACCCGGTCTTCCAGGCCATGATCGACGCCGACCTGCCGGCGCTGGTGCACATCGCCGATCCCGACGTCTGGTGGACGACCCGTTACGCCGACCCGGCGAAATTCGACCCCAAGCCTCACACCTACCGGCAGCTGACCCACACGCTGGAGCGCTTCGACCGCCTCCGCGTGCTGGTGGCGCACATGGGAGGCTGGCCTGAAAACCTGCCGTTTCTGGACGCCCTGCTGGACCGGTACCCCCGCTGCTGCCTGGACACCTCCGCCACGAAATGGATGGCCCGCGAACTGTCCGCCCGGGCCTCCGCCGCCCGTGCGTTTCTCATCCGCCGGGCCGGCCGCCTGCTGTTCGGCAGCGACCTGGTGACCGCACCCCGGGCGGCGCCGGATCACTACCGCTCGCGGTACTACGTGATGCGCCATCTGCTGGAGCGCGACCGCCGTCAGCTCTCCTGCATCCCCGACGATGACGCCCGGCGGCCGGTGCGGGTCGCCGGCCTGCACCTTCCGCCGCGGGTCCTGCGCCGACTGTACCATGACAACGCCGCGGCGTTCTTCCGGCTCAAACCTGGGTGAACTTTATCCGGCACCGTCCGGTTCACAGGGCCGCGAAGTTGGCCAGGATCCGCAGACCGGCTTTCTGGCTCTTTTCCGGGTGGAACTGGGTGGCGAAGAGACGGTCGCGCCAGACCATCGCGGTGAAGGGGTAGCCGTAGTCGCACCATCCGCAGGTCACAGCCGGGTCGGCCGGCACCGCGTGGTAGGAGTGCACGAAGTAGAAATGCTCGCCGCTTTCCAGGCCGGCCAGCAGCGGGCAGCCCGGGGAGAAGGTCAGCCGGTTCCAGCCCATGTGCGGAACCTTCAGCCGTCCGGCTTCGGGGCGGCCGGCAAAGTCGAATTGCACCACCCTGCCCGGCAGAACGCCCAGTCCGGCATGTTCGCCGTCCTCGCAGCCCAGCTCGAACAGCAGCTGCAGCCCCAGGCAGATGCCCAGGAACGGCCGGCCGCTGCCGGCCGCCTCGATCAGCGGCTCGACCAGCTCCCGCTCCCGCAGGTGGGTCATTGCGTCGCCGAAGGCCCCCACGCCCGGCAGGATCACCTTATCGGCCTCGGCCACCTCCCGCGGCCGGCTCACGATCCGCCCGGCGCTGCCCACGCGCTCCAGGGCCTTCTGCACGCTCCGCAGATTACCCATGCCGTAATCGACGATGGCGATCATCCGCACCTCGGGAGACGGTCGGGGGCCGCCGGACGGCAGGGGCCGGGACCGGCGGCCTCACGGCACCCGCGGCACCGCAACCGGCGGGCTCTCAGGACGCCTCGGAGGCCACGTGCCGGCGGTTCAGGGCCCGGTCCAGCTGGCGCAGGGCCTGGCGCAGACGCTGTTCGTTCTCGACCAGCGCGATCCGCACGTAGCCCTCGCCGTTCTCGCCGAACGCCCGCCCCGGCGCCAGGGCCACCTCGGCCTCCTCGAGCATGCGCATCGCGAAGTCGATCGTCGAGGCCCCGGCCAGATGCTCGTCCTTCACCCGGGCCCAGACGAACATGCTCCCCCGGCAGCGATCGGCTTTCCAGCCCAGTCGCTCGCAGCCGGCCAGCACCACGTCGCGCCGCGCCTGGTAAATGGCCGCCTGGCGGTCGACATCCTCCTGGCAGTGGCGCATCGCGATGATCGCGGCGATCTGGATGGGCTGGAAGATGCCGTAGTCGTAATAGCCCTTGATCGTGGTCAGGGCGTTGATCATCACCGGATTGCCCACGCAGAACCCGATGCGCCAGCCCGCCATGTTGTAGGGCTTGCTCATGGTCATAAACTCGACGCCCACGTCCTTGGCCCCCTCGGCCTGCATGAAGCTCGGGGCCTGGTAGCCGTCGAAGCAGGTGTAGCCGTAGGCGAAATCGTGGATCACCGCCACGCCGAACCGCGCGGCCAGCTCCACCACCCGGTCGAAGAACGGCGGATCCACGGTCATGGCCGTGGGATTGTGCGGGTAGTTCAGGATCAGCACCTTCGGGCGGGGGTAGAGGTGCTCGACCACGTACCGGACGCGGTCGAGAAACGCCTCGTCGTTGCCCAGCGGCACCGAGATCACGTTGGCCCCCGCCAGGGCCACGCCGTACACGTGGATCGGAAACGCCGGGTCGCCCACCACCGCCGTGTCTCCCGGCCCGAGCATGGCCAGCAGCATGTGGCTGATGCCTTCTTTGCTGCCGATGCAGGCGGTGATCTCCGTTTCCGGGTCCAGCTCGACCCCGTACTTCTGGCGGTAATGCCGGGCGACGTCGCGCCGCAGGTTGTACAGCCCCTTGGTCAGCAGCGAATACCGGTGGTTGCGCGGGTCCCGCACGGCCTCACAGAGCTTGTCCACCACCACCTGCGGCGTCGGGTCGGTCGGGTTGCCCATGCCCAGATCGATGATGTCCACGCCCTCCTGTCGCTTCTTGTGCTTGAGGGCGTTGATCCGCCCGAACAGGTAGGGCGGCAGGCGCGAGATCCGCTGCGACGGCGTGATGTCGGGAGTGGCCATGATCCTTGAATCCTTGCCGCGGAAGGCGGCCGCCCGGCGCGGCCATTCCGATGAAGTCACGATCCCTGAAACCGCCCGCTTGCCGCTGGGCGGCCGACCCGGCCATTATAAACCACAGGAGGGGCGGATTCCCAATCCCTTGAAGTCCGGGTCAACGCCGCGAGCCGACCCGCCGGCAGGCCTTCACGGGGCCGCCGCCGTGGCCGACGACGAACCCAGCACCCGCCGGGCCACAGCGTTGTCCGGGTCCAGCCGGAGGATTCGCCGGCAGGTCTGCGCCGCCGCCGGATCCCGCGTCCGGTCCTCCAGGTCAGCGATCATCTCCAGCAGTTTGAGGTTGTCGGCCTGGTCCGGCGGCGCCGCCCGCAGCCGCTGCAGCGCCCGCAGCTGTCCCAGCAGGGAGCCGATGTCCGCCTGTCGCAGCATGGCCTGGGCAAGCTCCAGCCGCAGCTGGAGGTTATCGGGCGCCGCCCGCAGCCGCTCGTTGAGAATCTGGGTGTACACCTCATACTGCCTGCCCAGTCCGGTCAGGACGGCCATGTCCAGGGATCCGGCCTTCAGCCTGTTCGTGGCCAGTTCGACCGCCCGGCGGACCTGGACCAGCGCCTCCTCCGGCTGGTTGGTGGCCATCAGCATCCGGGCCTGCAGGAAATACCCCTCCGGATCGTCCGGCGCCTTGGACATCGCGGCCTGGATGGCGGTGGCGGCGCTGTCCGGACCGGTCAGCCGGTTCATCATCACGTAGGCCTGGGCCAGGCCCAGGTCCACCTTGGCATTCTTGGGATCCAGCTGCCCGGCGCGGCGGAGCGACTGAGCTGCCTGCCGGAAGTGCCCGGCCGCCAGGTAGGCCTCCCCCAGCTCCAGCAGGGCCTCCGCCTGCCGGGCGACAGGATTCTTGAGGTAGTCGTTGTAGCGCTCGATCGCCTTGAGCACCCGGTCCGTCCGGCCGTACAGCCGGGCGATCCCCAGAAGCCCCTCCGGCGAGGCCGGATCGCAGCTCAGGGCCCGCTCGTACATCTGCTCAGCCAGCTGCAACTGCTCGGCTTCGTTGGCCGCCACGGCCGCCGCCAGATACGTCGCCACCGCCCGGGCCATCAACGCCTGGTCCACCTGGCCGGCGGCGCCGTCCTTCCCCGGCCGCCGGGCCATCTGTTCGAGCACGAACGCCAGCGTGCTGAGGGCGTCGAGATTGGCCGGCTCGGCGGCCACCACCCGTTCCAGCATCTCCCGGGCGTCGGCGTAGCGCTCGCTGCGGAGGGCGTTCAGTGCCGCCTCCAGCGTGGCAGCCGCCGCCGGCGACGTCGCCGGTGCGCTCTGCCCGAAAACCGCGACGCGCGGCCATCCGCTGGCCAGAACCAGCAGGACCCACAACGCCCACTGCCCGGTCAGGCCCCGACGCGATCCGTGGAATGTCACATTCATGGCCGATTCCATCGCGCCGCTTGAACGCCGGCGCAGCAGTCCCCCGGCGGGTTCCGCAGGCCCAGGCGCGGCGGGGACTCAATCCGCCCCCGACCCGCCGCCGCGGGCCCGCCTCCCGGGAACACCGTCTGCGGCGACTATAGAAGTGCCCCCCGGCGCGGTCAAGAAGCGTCCGTCGCCCGTGGCCGATCTCAGTCCGCGCAGGCCGGATCCGCGGCCGCCTCCGGGCCTCCCATACAGCCCAGCAGCCGGAGGACATCGAGGCCGTCCACGCCGCCGTCGCCGTTGAGCTCGGCCGGCTGACATTCCGGGACGGCCGGCGGCACGTACGGACCCGTCAGGCAGGCCTGCAGGAAGCCGAAGTCCCACTGGTCCACATCGCCGTCCCGGTCGAAGTCCGGCGGCACGGCCGGCCGCACCGGTCCGGCGGTCGCCGGCGGCGCAAAGGCGCCCGCGCCGTCGTGGGCGAAGGCAGCATAGTAGTGAGGCAGGCCGTTGGTCAGACCCGAGTGCGTGAAGCTGTCGCTCGTGCCCGGCGCCCCCGGCCGGTCCACGACCGGAAAGCCGTCCTGCGGGCCCTCGGGAAAGCCGGTGTGCCTGAAGCGGATCAGCGTACCGACCGACTGCGGCCCCGACGAGTGTCTCCAGGTCAGCGTGACCTGCGTGTTGCCGGCCGTGGCGACCAGTTGCGTCACCGGCGGGGGCGGAATCGGCTCGAGCGTGAAGTCCAGCGTCGTCGTCTGCTCTGCGGCGATCTGGACGCCCGGCACCTCCTGCGGATGATGGTACGGCTTGCAGGCCACGGCGGTGTATGTGCCCGTCGCGATGGCCTCCAGCCGGTAAGCCCCGTCCGCGCCGGTCACGGCCTCGCGCCCGCCGCAGCACACCACAGCCCCGGCCAGCGGCATGCCTCCCGGCCGGCGGACCAGCCCGGCCAGGGCACCGGACGGACCCGGCGGGGGGAGGTCATGCCGTTCGTGCCAGATATTAAACACTCCCGTGCCGCCCGCCTGGTCGCTGTTCTCCAGCCAGACCACGCCCAGCACGTGCGCGCGGCAGGCGATATCGGCGGCGATGGAGTTGGTGTTCGGCGTCTGGGAGATGTTGATCCAGGGGCTCCAGGCGCCCGCGGCGTTGGTGGAGTAGTAAACCTCGCCGACGCCGTACCGGCTGTCGTCGCAGACCACATGGGCGAACCCGCGCTCGTCCACCGCCACTTTGCAGCGCAGCGGGGAACTCAGCCCGCCCGGAAGGTCCTCCGGCACGCTCCAGGCGCCTGCGGCGAACCGCTGGTGCCGGATCGTGCCGCCGGATTCGTAGACCGTGTGCACCACGCCGTCCGTACCGACCGCCAGACCCGGCGTCGAAGGCCCCAGCGCCAGCGTGGAGATCTCCTGGCGCGGCTGCCACACCCCGCCCACCCGGCGCCGGGAGTTCGGCCGGTACTGGTTGGCGGGGTTGTCCCGGTCCACCCACACGGCCGTCACCGCGCCATCAGGGGCCACGACCAGGTTCACGTTGACCGAGCCGTAGGCCGTTCCGCCCGGGGTGTTGGAGATGTTGATCGCCGGATTGAAGCCGCTGCCGTTCCAGTCGGCAAAGAACGTGTCGTAGCGGTCGTCGGCCTGAACCGCCTCGTCCCAGGCGATCAGCGGACCGACTCCAAAGCCCACGGCCAGCGCCGGCCGCAGCGACTTGATACCCGTGTTGCTGGCGTTGATGATCGGCCCCAGCACCCCCCCGGCCAGGCGGCGGTAGAAGATCTCCCAGTTGTTATTCGCGAGCGGATCGTACGTCCAGGCGAAATGCACCTCGCCGCCGTCCCAGGCCACGACCGGCCAGAAGCCCGCCCCGGCCGAGAGCTGAACCGGCTCGCCGAAGAAGCCGCCGGCGTTGGTGTTGTACCAGGCCTGCCAGGCCGTCCCCGGATTCTCTCGGTAGACCACGTGCAGCCGGCCGTTGGAGTCCATCGCCACCCGGCTGTCCAGACTGTCGGCGGCGGTCATCCGCACCGGCGCGGGCGTCGTCCAGCCCCCGGCGATCGACGCCCACCCGGCCACCAGCGCCGCTGCTACCCGCGACCGTCGCACGGCCCGGTCCCCCGATCCGACCAACTGGAAAAGACCGTCTCCGCACCAGCCAGCCTATCCGGCGCCGGGATCGCGATCAATCCCCGGCCGACGGTTTCCCGCCTGGTCACAGCCGGTCCGCGGGCCGGTGACCGATGATCCGTGCCTGCTGACTGCCCGCATGAAGTGTCACTTTAAGTGGCGATTCCTGGCCATGACGCACTGCCGTCACCAAAGGTGTGCTTCGGGCGCAAATCCTCGTGATTTAGCGCGCACAATGCGTTGCCGACGGCGCCGCCGGGGGGTTAAAATAGAGCCGTCTCGTCGGCGTGACGGATCCGAGCGTGGTGCCTTGCGCGCACATCGACCTGCCCGGTTCATCGGGCGGGGATGGAAGTGGCGTCTTGTGTGGGTTCACGATCGTAAGGCCATATTGAAAGGAGGACAAAGGTGAGAAGGCTAGCCATCAGTCTGCTGTTGTTGTGCCTGGTCGCAGGTCCGGTTGCGGCCGATGAACTGTCGCCGGGCGGGTTAAAGTAGACCACTTGTGGGCGGGTTAAACTGGACCACT
>CAZSYS010000187.1:0-9214 GCA_964611365.1 uncultured Planctomycetales bacterium | reverse complement strand
TCCTGCCGCCCCGCCGTCCTGCCGCCCCGCCGTCCTGCCGCCCCGCCGTCCTGCCGCCCCGCCGTCCTGCCTGACCGGCGGTCTTGCCTGACGCGCATTCCTGACTGCCCGCTTCCCTGCATGACCGGCGGTCCCGGCGGCTGGACACCTGCGAGGCGGTTCAAGTCGAAATTGTTTTCTAGTTGACAAATATTGTGACGATGTATACATTTCGGTTCAACGCCGGCGAGGCCCTCGAGTCCACAGGCTCCTGTTCACGGCCACGGGGTCAACTCCAGGAGACCGGAGACCCTGGCAGGCTTGTGTTTCGGATACGCTGGCCCAGCAGACTGATTCGCTGGTTTCCAAGGCGGAACTGCCCGCCGCAGGATCGGTCGGCCGGGACGACGTTGGGCCCTGCGGAGACCGATGCGGCGTGTCTCTGAGGGCGGGTTTGGCTCAGGTCCCCGGCCCGGCCGTTTGGACAGCCAGGCCGGCTGGTTCGACGCGGAGGAAGATGTCTCGTGCCCACGTTCCAGCAAGCCGAGCAGCTTCGCGCGTTTGCCGAGGAGGTATTCTCGCTCAGCAAGGAAGTCTGGGCCCAGCAGAGCCGCTCACCGGGGCGGGAACCGACCGAGATCACCGAAACGGAGTTCCTCACCCTTGACATTCTCAGCCGGGCGACAGAGACCCTTTCGGTGGGTGATATCCAGCGGCAGTTGGGCGTGCTGCCGGCTCAGATGTCTCGAATCATACGGTCCTTGGAGTCCAAGCCAGACGGACCGCTGGTTCGTTGCGAGATCAATAAAAGCGACAAAAGAAAAATTGATGTTTCGCTTACAGATGACGGTATTCGGACCTATCAGGCCTATCGCCAGATGAAACTCGCCAGCACGCAGAAACTGCTGCTGGCGTTGAGCGAGCAGGATCGGCAGGAGTTCATGCGGATCCTGCGTCTGATTCGTGATATTCTCCATAACATGCGTGAATGAAGTCACTTATGATCATTCAGGTGACTCAGAGAAAAAAACTATCTTTGTGCAAACTTTTTTCCCGGATCGATTGTCTAATAGCTTGAACGGAACGAATAATCTTTAAGCTTCGGCGTGCGGGCCGAGAGCGAACCTGCGGATGCCAACGGGTGTACAAGGAGGAAAGGCCATGAAAGCTGGGACTTGGACGATGTTGTGCGGCAGCGTGGTGCTGGCCCTGGTTTTGGGAGCCTCAAGCACGGCCAACGCCCAGTACATCGGTTACGGGTATGGGTATGCGACCTACTGCCCGCCCCCGGTCTATGTGGCTCCGGCCCCGGTGTACGTGGCTCCTCCCCCGGTGTATGTGGCTCCGCCGGTGTACTGTGCCCCGGTATCGCCGGTGTACTACGCCCCGAGGACCTACGGAGGTTTTTCCTTCGGGTGGTCGAGCGGCTACAGCCGGACGGTGTATCACCGCTCCAGCTGCGGGCCCCGCTACGGCGGCCACGTGTATTACCGGGGCTGCCGTTGAGTCTGCATCCGGGCCGGAATGCGGCACCGGCCGATCATCAGGCTGTTTAACGTAGGCGGTGGAGTCTACGCGGCACCAAGCCGGGCGCGGGGCCCGGCTTGGTTTTTTCTGCGCCGGGTGCGGCCGGTCGGCCGTGCAGTCCGGTCCGAGGCGCCGTGCGGTCCGGGGGGGGCGGACCTGCCGGCCGGGTGGCGGCTTGACAGGCCGGCGGCGGACCCATAGTTTCCCGCGTTCCCGGGGGTCTTCAAGGAGCCTGGCCCGCCATGGCGCGTGACTTTCTGACCATCGTTTCCGGCCTGCCGCGGTCGGGCACATCGATGATGATGCGGATGCTGGATCTCGGGGGGATTCCGGCGTTGACGGACAACCTGCGTCAGGCGGACGAGGACAACCCCCTGGGCTACTATGAGTTCGAGCCGGTCAAGCGGACGCGGCAGGACCCGTCCTGGCTGGAGGGGTCGCAGGGCAAGGCGGTCAAGATGGTCCACCTGCTGCTGCTGGACCTGCCCACGGACCGGCCGTACCGGGTGGTCTTCATGCGCCGTCATCTGCGGGAGGTGGTGGCCTCGCAGAACGTGATGCTGCGGCGCAAGGGCCGGGCCAGCGACGGGCTGAGCGAAGACAAGCTGATCGCGATGTTCGAGGACCAGATCCGGCAGGTGGAATCCCACCTGGCGGCGCACGCCAACTTCCGGCTGCTGGAGATCAACTACAACGACGCACTCCGTGATCCCATGGAAGCGGCTCTGAAGCTGGACGCCTTCCTGGGCGGCGGGCTGGACATCCGGGCGATGGTCGGGGTGGTCGATCCATCGCTGTACCGCCAGCGGCATTGAGAACCGCGTTCACGCACCTGAGCGTCGGGCGGCGAAGCTGCCGGCGGCACCTGCGGGCAATGAACCTGAACGTGGGGCGATGGCCGTCGGCCCCAGGCTCAAGGCCGGGTGGGCGCCTTCAGACTTCCGGACCTGCGGGGGTCAGGCCTGGACCAGGCCGTGCCGCACGGCGAACTTGGTGAGCTCGGCGTTGTTGCGCAGTCCGAGCTTGGCCAGCAGGTTGAGCCGGTGGGCGTCGATGGTCTTGACGCTGACCCCCAGTTCCCGGGCGATCTCGCGGTTGGTGGCCCCGCTGGCCAGGCGGCCGAGCACCTGGAACTCGCGGTCGGTCAGCACATCCACCGGTTCTTCGCCGAGCCCATCGACGAAGCGCAGAGCCAGAGCCTCGCGCAGGGACGCCGAGACGAAGCGTTTGCCGGCGTGGACCGTCCGGACCGCCTCGGCGAGTTCGGCGGGAGCGGCGTCCTTGACCACGTAGCCCGTGGCCCCCATGCGCAGCAGGCGGGCGGCGTAGTGTTCGTCGGCATGCATCGTGAGGATCACGATGCGGACGGGCGGTTTCCGCTTCTTGGCGAGGCGTTTGGTCACTTCCATGCCGTCCATGCCGGGCATGGTGACATCCAGCAGCACGACGTCGGGGTCCAGCTGCTTGACCTTCTCGAGGCAGTCCTCGCCGTCCGCGGCCTCGCCGACCACCTTGAAGTCCTTCTCGTCCTCGAGCAGGCGCCGGATCCCCACGCGAACCAGCTGGTGGTCGTCGGCTATCAGGATTTTGATCATCGTGCCATCCTAATGTCACGAATGAGGCCAGGGCAGCCGGGCTGCGACGCACACTCCGCCCCCTGGCAGGTTCTCGACGGTCAAGGTTCCACCGACCGCGCCGGCTCGTTCCCGCATCCCGGCCACCCCGAGGGATTGCAGGCCCGCGAGGTCCTGTGGAACCGCCCCCCTGCCGTCGTCGCGGATTGTAACCTCCAGCCGGCCGCCTGTCACGACCACGGCGACGTCGCACCGGGTGGCCCGGGCATGGCGGGCGACGTTGGTCAGGGCCTCCTGGACGATGCGGAAGACGGTGGTGGCCAGGGGGTCGGGGACCCCGATTTCGGCCGGGCGGGTGGTGATCCGCCATTTCAGGCCCGCCCGGTGGCAGAAATCCCGTCCCCAGGAGCGGATGGCCTCGATGAGCCCGAGGTTGTCGAGGATGGGAGGCCGGAGGCTGCCGGAGAGCCGCCGGATGGCCTCGAGCATCTCATTGACGATCACCCCGGTCTCGGCCAGGCGCTGGCTGAAACCGGCGACCGAATCCGGGGCCCGGGCTTTGAGCCAGGCGAGGTTCATGTTGACCGCGGTCACCAGCTGGCCGAGTTCGTCGTGCAGCTCGCGGGAGATCCGGGCGCGCTCGTTCTCCAGGCTCTTGGCCGCGTCGGCGGTGAGCCGGCGGATCTGGTCCAGGTAGGCGACCTCCCGGGTCATGTCCCGCAGTGCGGCGACCACCTGGAAGCCCCCGTCCTCCTCGGCCACGCGGGAGCCGTGGACCGCCACCGGTACGGCGGTCCCGTCCGCCCGGACCAGGTTCAGCCGGCCCTCCCAGGACGCACCGGAAGTCTGGCGGCTGAACAGCGCCATCGAGGCCGGCAGGTTCTCTCCGGCGAACAGCTCCGGCCATCGCCGGGCCGCCGGCCACTCGGCGGTCTGCCCGGCCAGCTGCAGCAGCGCAGCGTTGGCGTAGACCGGTCGCATGTGGGCATCCCAGATTCCGATGCCTTCGGCGGCGCTCTCCACCGCCCGCAGCAGGCGGGCCCGTTCCGCCTCGATCCTGCGGGGCTCGGTCACGTCCGCGACCGTGGCCAGCGAGCCGGTCACGCGACCGTCGGGGTCATGCAGCAACGTCGACTCGACCAGCGCGATCCAGGCGGACCCGTCGTTCCGCCGCGTGGAGAACGAGCCGGAGAACCGGCCCGTCCGTTCCAGGATCGACAGAGCCTCCAGCATCGCCGGCCTCTCCTCCGGGGGCACCAGTTCGTGCAGGGAAAGGCCGATCAGTTCCTCCGCCCGCCGGCCCATCATGGCCGCAAAGGCCCCGTTCACGTAGATCAGCACGTGCCGTTCGTCGGCCACCGAGATGCCCTGGCGGGCCTGGCTGACGGCAGTCGAGAGGACCCGCAGCTGCTGCTCGGTTCGCCGCCGCTCGGTCACATCCTCGACCACGCCGTCGAGGTAGATCGGCCGGCCCTGCTCGTCGCGGACGACGCTGATCGTCCCTGAGGCCTCGAACGGCGAGCCGTCCCGGCGGCGGCAGCGAAGCAGGCACTGCTGCACCCTCCCGGCGGCCAGGATCTCGGCCAGCATGCGTTGATTGTCGGCCGGATCCTGGTAGAAGTCCTCGCCGGGCCGCCGGGTCATCTCCGCCAGGTCGTCGTAGCCGAACATCGCCATACAGGCGGGATTGGCATGCACGAAGTGCGGGGCGGGATGGATGGCCACCCGGAAGACCCCCAGGCCGACGTTTTCGACCAGCGTGCGATACTGCTCCTCGCGGGCTTCCAGGGCTGCGAGCGTCAGGCGGTGCTCGGTCACGTCGCGGGCTACGCCCATCACCGCGTCGATGCGGCCGTGTTCGTCCATCAACGGCGTCAGCTGGGTGCTCAGCCAGACCGTTCGGCCCGGAAACTCCTGGCGGTTCTCCGAAAGAATGGGCCTGCGGGTCTCCAAGACCTGGCGGACCAGCTGCTGGTGGCGGGCGGCGGTTTCCGCGGGGAAGAGCGAGTGATTGCTGCGGCCGACGAGTTCGTCCGGGGAGCATCCGAACAGGGCGGCGGCGCGTGCATTGACGTATCGAATGACGCAGTCGCGATCCAGGATGAAGATCATGTCCTGGGACGACTCGGCCAGCGTGCGGTAGCGGCGTTCGCTCTCCAGCAAGGCCTGTGCGGTCTCGCCCGGCCGGCGGGAGGGGGCGGCCCGGCCGCGCGGCACCTGCACGATCAGGCCGTCCAGACGGGCCGGGCGGCTTGCGGGTCGGCCGGCCGGCTCCAGATACAGGCGGCAGCGAAGGGCCGTCCGGCATCCCGGGGGCCGGCATCTGAATTCCGTCTCGCAAGGGGCCGAACCGCCGACGGCGGCCCGAACGAACTTCAGGACGCTCCGACGGTCGTCGGCATGGATCAGCGGCATCAGCGAGGCCGGGTCGGCGATTACGGCCCGGGGGCTGCGGCCGGTCCAGCGTTTCACGTCTCCTTCCAGGCGAAGGATCCGGCCGGAGGTATCGACCGAGAACACCAGCAGCGGCAGGCGCGTCGGGACGGACCGGCGGCCGGGCGACGTTCGGGTCCGCAGGGCCCGTCGATCAGCCTGTGGCGGCATGCTGGACGTCTCCGTCACCGCGGCCTCCGGTCCCCCCGGGATGGTTGCCGGCAAGGCTTCCTCAAGATCGGGCCTTGGCCGGTTGTCTGTGGCCGCCCGATCGCCGGCGGCCCGGCAGGCGTCTGGCGGCGCACGGCCGCAACCGGCTGCCGGGCCGGCCAGGTCACCGCCGGGCCTCCGCCAACGCAGCGTGCCGGTCACGAACGCGAGTCGGGATCTGCGCAGGCCTGCGATCCGCGGGGGCATCGAATGAGTATCCTTCATGATACCGTCCGCCGCGGGACGGAGAAAACCCAGGAGGCTTTCGGCCGGCGGCGGGGGCAGGGAGCCAAACGTATCCTCCGCTGGAGCATGGACTTGAAGCCCAGGACGCCTCGCCAGGGCAGGTCGCCGCTTTCAGCCTCATTGGCGGCGCGAACCGGCAGGCGTCAGGCCCGACGGCAACGGGACACTGAGGCGGCCCGGGCGCAGGACGGGCTCGGGGGGTAACGACGGCAATACCTGACGGGTATCGAGACTCGCTTCAGGCGGCGGCGACCGCATCGCGGGGCGGGAGCATGGTTGCGGCGGAGGCGGGTCGAGGCGGTCCAGGCGGGGCAAGACGCTCCAGGCCGGGCCGGTCAGCGGCGGGCCAGGAAGCCCGGATCGCGGACCATGTCCAGAGGATACCCGCCCAGTTCGGGGATATCCGAGAAGGATCGGCATCGGCGGCGGATGGACCACTGCCAGAGTCGTCCGGCCAGAGCCAGGAGGGCTCCCACCCCGGTGAGCATCAAGGCGGCGTCGCGCACTTGCGGTCTTGGGGCGGCCATGGCGATGCCTGCCAGCAGCATCACCGACAAACCGAGGTAGAAAACCTGTTGGCTGAGGGTCACCCGACGGGCCACGATTCGCTCCTCCTGGATGGTTCCGAGGCTCTCGCACACGATCTATCGGCGCAAGGCATGCGGACCTGCAGCCCGGTCGGCGGTTTTTTCACCGGTTTTTCACAGGCTTCGGACACGGCCGGTCGGTCCGGCGCGGCCGATCGGTCCCGCGCGGCGTGGCTGACCCCTGGGGGTTCGCGGAGGCGTACCAGGTTTTTCCGGCAGCCGGGAGCGACGGTCGCACGGGCATCTGGAGACTTGAGCCGGGCCGCCGGCCGTGGCGGGGCGGCCAGGGACGTGCATGGAGGCGTGACGCTCAGCCCACGAGGGATCGCAGCAGGTTGACGGCCTCCTGGATGTCGGCGAGTCTGCGGTTTCCGGCCTCGCGCTCGATGGCCAGGGCGCCGCTGTAACCCATGGCCCGCAGCTTGCTGACGATGCGGGGGATATCCGCCTGCCCGGTGCCCAGAACGACTTCCTCGCCCCACTCCCGGCGGGGGCGGGCGGCCCAGTTGGCGTCTTTCATGTGGGTATGGACGATGCGGGCCCCCAGGCGGCCGACGGCCTCGACCGGGTCGCCGACGCCGTAGAGGATCATGTTGGCCGGATCGAAGTTGATGGCCAGGTTGGGACGGCCGACGGCCTCGATGAATGCCAGGAGGGTTTCGGGGGACTCCTGGCCGGTTTCGGCGACGAGGGTCAGGCCGCGTTCTCCGAGGGCGTCGGCCACCCGGCGGATGCGATCGACCATCACCGCGTGTTTGGGATCGGCGGGGTCGGCCGGGAGGAAGCCCAGGTGAACCGACAGCAGGCGGGTGCCCAGGCGTGTGGTGATGTCGGCCACGGCCACGGTCTTGGCCAGGCGGCGGTCCCAGTCGTCGTCGGGCATGTATCCGCCGGTTTCCTCGATGCGCTGGATGGTGGAATAGTCTTCGCCGGCGAAACCGACGCAGGCGGCACTGACCTCCAGGCCGGAGGCCTGCACGGTATCCAGGATCCGGCCGGGCTGGCGGTAGCCGTCGTCGAAGAAGCCCAGGTGCACCAGTTGCAGTCCCAGCCGGTTGCGGATGGTCTCGAGGGCTTCGGCCAGGTCGGGGATCGCCAGGGACCAGTGACAGACGCCGATCTGGAGCGGTTGCATGCGTTTGTCCTCCCGCGCGTGGCGTAACGGGTTGCCGGTTGCCCGGCCGCCGGGGCGGCCGAAGGGTTGTAACACGGGGTGGCGGCGGATTCAAAGCCCGCGGCTGCCGCGGGGCGATCCCGGGAGGCCGGCGGCTTTGCGGGTCAGAAGAGCTTGGACAGGCTGGGGCGGTTGATCGCAACCTCTCCGCCGATGTTCAGGACGGCCTGGTCGATTTGTCCGACGAGGCTGCCGGCGGTGCGGTACATGGCCAGGATGTTCTCCAGGGGCGTGCGGACCTGGATGGCGTGGGTGGGCCCGAGGATCAGGCCCCCGTCGGCAAAGAGCCTGAGCCTCCGGCGGACCTCGTTTTCGACATCGGCGGCGGTGCCGAACGGCAGGGTGGTCTGCACGCACATCGATCCGCAGAAGTTCAGCCTGCGGCCGTAGCGGGCCTGGAGGGCGGCGATATCCATTTCCGGGGTGGTGGGCTGGGTCACATCCTGGATGTCCAGGCCCAGTTCGACCAGGCGGGGCAGGAACTTCTCGACGCACCCGCACATGTGCATCATGGTCCGTGCCCCGTAGCGATGGGCCATGGCGAAGAACTTCCCGAGCCTGGGGGCGAAGTGTTTCTCGAAGGTGTGCATGCTGATCATCGGCCCGCGCTGGGTGCCGAGGTCCTCGCCGACGTGGACGATGTCGATGAGTCCGCCGGCGGCCTGCAGGGCCCGCTCGTGCATGTCGTAATAGAACCGGAAGCGGGCCTCCATGACCTCCAGGTAGACCGGGCTGTCGGTGGCCAGGTCGACGAGCACCTGCTCGGGGCCGCGGGCCCGGCCGATGCCGTTGATGAAGTCCAGATCGCCGGCGGTTCCGAAGCAGACGGCCAGTCCCCGGGCGTGGAGTTCCTCGCACTGCCGGCGGATGGTGGAGTATTCGAACCAGTCGGCGGTCGGAAAGGCGCTGCGGTCCAGGTCGGCCGGGTGCTCGATGCCGGCAAAGGGCAGGTAGGAGGCCTCCAGGTACCGTCCGCCGTCGTACTCGGCGTAGGTGTAGCGCTCGCCCCAGTAGCCTTCGATGCTGCCGTCGGGGAAGGTGCGCCGCTGCGGGCCGACGAAGATCGGCTCGACGTAGCGGAAGTCGTCGCCCAGCACGTGGAGCAGCTGTTCCATGTTGGACAGCCCGAAATGGCTCATCAGCATGGCGTTCACTTCGGGGGTGCCCTCGTGCTTGACCGGGATGCGGTCGAAACCCCTGCGTTCCAGGCAGGAGATCACGCGCTGGCGGGGAGTCATGGGCGGTCCTCCGGAAGCGGGCGGGCGTCGGACCGTTCCGGCGCCGTGCCGGGCGGGGCTCGGGCCTGCCGGAGTCATGTTATCGCCCGGCGGCCGGGGCATCCAGCCGGGTGCGCGTCCGCCGTGCCGGACAGCGGGTCAGGCCCCGGGCGGGCGGGCCGGGCGGCCGCCGAGCCAGTCGCGCTCGATCTGTTCGAGGCTCTTTCCGCGGGTCTCCGGGACGCAGATCAGCACGAACACGAAGGC
>CAZSYS010000186.1:0-9223 GCA_964611365.1 uncultured Planctomycetales bacterium | reverse complement strand
GGGCTATCATCCTCCCGAATGGAGGGTCTGGCCCGGCGAGGCGGAAAACACATGAAGATCCACGAGTACCAGTCCCGACAGCTGCTGGCCGAGGCCGGCGTGCCCGTGCCCCCGGCGGAGGTCGTCGACAGCGCCGCCGCCGCCGGCCAGGCCCACCGCCGGATCGGCGGACGCGTGGTCGTCAAGGCCCAGGTCTTCGCCGGCGGCCGGGGCAAGGCCGGCTTCGTGAAGCTCTGCAACGACCCGCAGGAGACCGAGGCCGCCGCGGCGTTCATGCTCGCCAGCCGCATGGTCAGCCCGCAGACCGGGCCCGCGGGCGTCTCCGTCCGCAGACTGCTGGTGGCCCGCGCGGTGGACGTGGTGGCGGAGTGCTACGTCGGCATGGTCGTCGACCGGGTCCGCCGCTGCCCGGTGGTGATGGTCAGCCGCGAGGGAGGCGTCGAGATCGAGGAGGTGGCCGCCCGCCGCCCCGACGCCATCATCAAGGAATGGCTGCATCCCCTTCTGGGTCTGCAGCCGTTCCAGGTCCGGCGGCTGGCCGCAGCCCTGGGACTCAACGCCCCGGACCGCTTCAGGGACTGCGCGGCGGCCCTGACCGGTCTTGCGGACGTTTTCCTCCGGCACGAGGCCTCACTGGCCGAGATCAACCCCCTGGTGCTCACCGCCGACGGCCGGGTGCTGGCCCTGGACGCCAAGCTGAACTTCGACGACAACGCCCTCTTCCGCCATCCGGAGATCCTGGCCCTGCAGGATGAGTCGGAGGAGAACCCCGACGAGCGGAGGGCCCGGGCCGCCGGGCTGTCCTACATCGCCCTGGACGGCAACATCGGCTGCGTGGTCAACGGCGCCGGCCTGGCGATGGCCACCATGGACCTCATCAAGCTGCACGGCGGGGAGCCGGCCAACTTCCTGGATGTCGGCGGAAGCGTCACCGCCGAGGGCGCCGTCGAGGCCTTCCGCATCATTCTGGCCGACCCGAAGGTGCGGGGCGTGCTGGTCAACATCTTCGGCGGCATCGCCAAGTGCGACCTCATCGCCGAGGCCCTGATCGCCGCCGCCCGCGAGGTCGGCTTCAACGTTCCCGTGGTGGTCCGGCTCGAGGGAACCAACGTCCAGCGGGCCCGCCGGCTGCTGGAGGAGGCCCGGGTGCCCGGGCTTCTGACCGCCACCGACCTCACCGATGCGGCCAGCAAGGTCTGCGCCGCGGTGTGACCTGCGGCCGCAGGCCGGAGCCGGAGAAACCCCCGATTTTCCGCCACACGGATCTCGTCGCCACGCTCTGCATCCTCGGAGCCACCCTCTGCTGGGGGGTCGCACCCGTGATGCTCAACTACCTCGCCCTGCCCGGGCAGGTGGCCGACGGTTTTACCAGCAACCTGGTGCGCTACCCCCTGGCCACGGCGCTGTATCTGCCGCTGCTGGTCCGGGCGGTCCGCCGCGCACCCCTCGGCCGGTTCTGGCGGACGGCGCTGCTGCCGACGGCCGTCAACCTCGCCGGTCAGACGCTCTGGGCGATGGCCCCGTACTACCTCGAGGCCGGCGTCATCGCCTTCCTGCTCCGCACGGCCGCCCTGTGGGGCATCGTCGGGGCGTTCATCTTCTTTCCGGACGAACGACGCCTGGCGAGGATGGCCTCGTTCTGGCTGGGGACCCTTCTGGCCGCCGGGGGGTTCGTGGCCATGTCCTGGTCCACCGTGGCCGCCGCCGGCCGGCTGCAGGCCGCCGGCATCGTGATCATGTTCTTCTGCGGCATCTGCTACGGTTTCTATGGCGTGACCGTCCGCTACGTGATGGGCCGGCTTGATCCGCTGGTGGTCTTCGCCGTGATCGGCAACTACACGTCGGTGGGGCTGATCGCCATGGCTCCGCTCGGCCGGCCGCAGTCGCTGCTGGACCTCTCGGGCTTCTCGATGGGGCTGCTGGTGATCTCCGCGATCACCGGAATCACCATCGCCCACGGGCTGTACTATGTCGCCGTGCAGCGGATCGGCGCCGCCGTCTCGTCTCTGATGCTCAGCGTCACGCCCTTCGTTTCGCTGCTGGTCTCGGCGGTCTTCATGGGCGAACGCTTCACCGCCCTGCAGGCCGCCGGCGGCACGCTTCTGGTCGCCGGAGCGGCCCTGGCCATGCACGCCCGGCAGCGCCTGCCGCAAAGCCCCCGGGACCCGGCCCTGCCCGAGCGGGAATGACCGCCCGGATATCGAGCCGGCCTGGGGCGGCGGGGCGGTTACGGGCGGCTGAGAAAGCCCACGGTGGACTCCAGGATGCGGGCGTGAAAGGCGCGGCGCTCGGCCCCCTCGGCCTGTCGGCGGAGGTCGTCCAGGTTGGCCCGGCAGAACCGGCAGCCCAGCCGTTCGAGGTGGAACTCCACGTAGCCGGCCCAGCCCTCGTCGAGCGTGCCCAGCAGGTACGCGCCGACGGTGGCGCGCTTCAGGCAACTGAGGCGCTGCTCCTGCCAGATCCCGGCCAGCATGTCCTCCGGCAGGTCGCTGTCCCCCAGGCCGGCGTCGTAGCCCGGGCCGCGCGGCTCGGCCCCGCGGCCCAGGTGCTCGCGGATCTGCCGCAGCCCGCGATGCTTGATCACCGCCACGTGGTTGACCTCCACGCCGGCGATCTCGGCGATGTCCCTGTTGCGCAGCCGGCAGTAGAAAAGCATCTCGATGATCTGGAGGTCACGGAAGTTCAGGGACTGCTTGTAGCCGTCGATCAGCCGCCGAAGGGCTTCGGCCAGTGCGGCCCTGTTCAGCCCCCGGGCCTCGTCGCGGCGGGCGTACCAGCTGGCGGTGGGGTCCGGCGCCGCCGGGTCGGCCTTCGGGGTGTTGCCGCCTTCGCCTTCTCCGATCACGTCCTGCAGCAGACAAACGCTCAGTTTCCGGCCGCGATGGGCGCTGAGGATCCGCCGCCGCAGGATGCTGAACAGATAGGTTTCAAGGCTGGACTCCCCCCGGAAGTCGCCTGCGGCTCTGAGAAACGCGATGAACGTATCCTGGACGAGGTCCTCGGCCGCAGAGGCGTCGCGCAGCCGCGCCCGGGCGAAGGCCAGCAGTCGGCCCTGGTACCGCTCCACCAGCTGCGACCAGGCCTCGGCCTGCCCCTGGCGGATTCCCTCCAGCAGATACACCTCGGCCCGGCTCAATTCCGCCATGGCATGACCTTCCCCGGCCGCGGGACCGGGTTGCCCCGGCCGGCCCGTCGGCGCATCGACATTGTAACGCCTTGCCGTCGCCGAACCCATCCCCGCGGGTCCGATCCGCCGACCCGGTCATGGGCGACCTCGCCGGCCCGAAAACCGGCCATGCGGCGCACCATCACGCCCGGGCCGTCGGCCCGATGAAGCAGCCTCCAGCCTCCGGTCCGCGTCTCCAATCGCCGTACTGGCCGGCACCGCGCAGCGCCGTCATGGTCTCAGATCGGCCACGCGCAGCGCCGTCATGGCCGCGCATGGGTCATGCGAAGCGCCGTAGCGGCCGGCCTCCGTGCCGGCCGGGCGCATGGGTCTGCGGCCTGCGCACCGGCCGTAGCGCCCGGCGCCTCCGCCGGCCGTCGATGGCGGACGACCTTACGCCTCGCGTTGTGGTCGAAAGAGGTGCGCTCGGCTCCGCGGAGCGCCGTCATGGCCTCGCATCGGCCACGCGCAGCGCCGTAGCGGCCGGCCTCCGTGCCGGCCGGGCACATGGGTCTGCGGCCTGGGCACCGGCCGTAGCGCCCGGCGCCCCTGCCGGCCGCCGATGGCGGACGACCTTACGTCTCGCGCGCGAGCCTGCGCACGGATGAACCGCGAGAGATGTCCGGACGGTCGGTGCGTGGAAAAGCCGGGCGTTGCGGCGCGGGGTCAGGGGAGAAGCGAGGGGGGTTCAGGTTCGTCCGCCACGGCCATGACCACAATGCCGAGCTGGTCGGCGCGCTGCACAAGCTGCGGCCCGTCGATCACCAGCGTCCGGTGGGCCTCGATGACCAGCGTGGTGCCGCCGTGGCGGTGGAGGTTCTCGATGGTGTCCGGGCCGACCGTCGGAACATCGAAGCGGCGGTCCTGATCGGGCTTGGCCACCTTGATCAGCATCCAGCCGCCGTTGCGGCAGAGGCTTCCGGTGCGCTCGATCATCCGGTCGGTGCCCTCGATGGCCTCGACGGCGATGACCTCCTGCTCCTTGACCGCGATGGACTGGCCGATGTCCAGCCGGGCGATCTCCCGGGCGATGGGCCAGCCGAAGGCCAGGTCCCTGCGCTGGGCGTCGCCGGGCCGCAGGCGGGTCAGCACGCCGGGGCCGGGCAGTTGCTCGCCGCAGTAGCGAAGCGAATCGGTCAGAATGATGCCGTTTTCAGCCATGCGGTCGGCCACGGCCCGCAGAATCGTGTCGTTGCGGCGGTCGGGCACCTCGAAAAACCACAGTTTCAGGCTCGTCCAGTCCGGCAGAAACCGCAGCAGCCGGAAGCGGCAGTACATGTCCGACTTGCGGACCGATCCGGCCATGATGGCCTCGGCGGCGCCGTGTCGGCGGAGCAGCCGGATCCACTGCCCCAGCCGCACCACGCCCGACCAGTGGAACCGGTCGGCCTCTGCGGCAAGCCGCGGGTCGGCCAGGCCGCGAAGGCCGATGATCACCACCGGCCGTCCGGCTCGCCGGGCCCCCTCGGCCACGAGAAACGGAAACCGCCCGGCACCGGCGATGAGCCCCAACGGATTCTCCAGGCCGGCGGCCATCGTTTCAAGGCTCCGTGCGGTCCGGTTCCGGCGGACCGCCTCCGGCGGCCCGTTCCGCCGCGCCCTTGAGCTCATCGACCTCACGGCGGAGCCGGCGGATCTCGTTCTTGAGTCGGGGGAGCTGCTGGACGACCGCCACCTGCCGCTTGCACTCGCTGATCGAGACCGCCGGCTGGCCCAGCACGGTCATGCCGGGCTCGATGGAGTTGACCACCCCCGCCTTGGCCCCGATGGTGGCGTTGTCGCCTATGGTGATGTGCCCGACGACCCCGGCCTGCCCGGCGATGGTCACATGCCGCCCGACGGTGACCGAACCGGCCAGCCCGACCTGGGCGACGAGCATGCAGTCCTCCCCGATCCGCGTCCCGTGGCCGATGGCGATCAGGTTGCTGAGCTTGGTGCCGTCGGCGATCACGGTGCTGCCGAGCGTCGCCCGGTCGATCGAGCAGTTCGCGCCGATCTCCACGTCGTTGCCGATCACCACATTGCCGACCTGCGGAATCTTGACCCACTTCTGACCCACCGGCGCGTAGCCCAGGCCGTCCTCGCCGATCACCGATCCGGCGTGGATGGTCACCCGGTCGCCCAGGACGCAGCGCTCGTAGAGCACCACGTTGGCAAAGAGCGTCACCTCGCGCCCGATCCGGCAGCCGCGGGCGATGTACACGCCGGGGTAGATGGTGGCGTTTTCGCCGATCTCGACGTCCTCATCGACGTGGGCGCCGGGGGCGATGTTGGCTCCCGGACCGATCCGCGCGGTCGGGGCGATCCAGGCCTGCAGGCCCGAACCCCATCGCGGGTGCTGGCGGTGGCCGTGAATGCGGACCATGGCCGCGGTGACCGCCGCGTAAGGGTCGGCGGTCCGCAGCAGGTTCATCGGGCGGGGAGCGGCGACGTCCGGACGGATCAGTACGGCCGATGCGCGGGTGGTGGCCAGAAAGCCGGTGTACCGGGGATTGGCCAGAAAGCTGAGCTGCCCCTCGCCGGCGTCCTCCAGCGTGGCCACCGAAGAGAGCCGGATGCGGGGGTCGCCTTCCACCGTGCAGGGCATACCCTGGGAGGCCAGGAAAGCGGCCAGTTCCTCGATGGTCAGGACCATGCGGGTCGGTGCTCGGATCACATCATCCGCCGGGGATCCCGGGCGGTCTCACGGCGCAGCCGGCTCGCGCCCACGCGATCGGGGATCCCGGCTTCGTCCGCGCCGGGCGTTTTGGGCGGCGACGCCACTGCCCCCACTGCCCCCCGGCCTCCGGCGGCCAGTGGCATCATAGGCGTGCGCCGGCGACGGTGTCAACGCTCCCTTCCCCAGGTTCGAACACAAGGCCCGGGCACCGCCAGCCCGCGCCCGTCGCCCGAGCAAGCATTTGGTCACGGACCGGGATCGGCGGGTAAGATGCGGGCCTGCGCCGGCAGAAGGGCAGGCGTGTCCGGGGAGGTGACGGCCTCATGCGCATTACGCGTCGCGGTCTTCTTGGTTCGGCGGTGGCCGCGGGAGCCGCCGGTTCGCCGCTGGGCCCCCTGAAAGCGGCCGTGGGGACCCGGCCGGGTACAAACGCCGGCGGAACGCTGCCGGAGCTGATCGAGGCCGACGTCGCGGTGGTCGGCGCCGGCGCGTCCGGCATCCCGGCCGCCATCGCCGCGGCCCGGCACGGAGCCCGTGTCGTGCTGCTGGAGGAAGACGCCGTCCCCGGCGGTGCACCGGTCGACATGTACGTCTCCATGCTCTGCGGCTGGCCCAGGGCGGGCATCTTCCGCGAGATGGTCGACCGGCTGCAGCGGCATCACCACCTGGCGGGGCGGCCGGTGGAGCCCCGGGAGGAGCTGCGCGACACCTGGTTCCTGCCGACCTCGTTCCTGCAGGTGATCAGCGCCATGCTGGCGGCCGAGAGCAACATCCGCCTGCTGTGCGGCGCGCCGGCGGTCGAGCCGATCGTCCGGGAGGGCGGTCCCCGTCCACAGGTGCGGGGCGTGCGCATCGCGTGCCCGGGAGGACCGACGATCGAAGTCCGCGCGGCGGTGACGATCGACTGCAGCGGCACAGGGGCCCTGGCGGAGGCGGCCGGTGCCGAGGCGATGTACGGCCGCGACGGCCGTGACCGGTTCGGCGAGTCCCACGGCCGGCCGAAGCCCGACGACTCGGTGATGCCCTGCACCTGGATGTACATCAGCCAGCGGTTCCGCCGGGACGCGGCCGCGATGGATTTCAGCCGGCTCGGCGGCGGGGCGAACGAGTCGGGACATGGCTGGGTGGGAGCCGACCCGGCGGCCGCGCGGCAGCGCGACGCAGGCATCTACCTGCACTGGGGCTGCACCGTCCGGTGCCGCGACACCCGCGATCCGGCAGCGCTGGCCGAGGCTCAGCGGGAGGCGCTGGACCGCCTCGCTCCGGACATCGAGGAGCTCTTTCGCCAGGGCTTCGCGGTGCACCTGGCCCCGCGGATCGGCGTCCGGGAGTGCCGCCGGATCGTCGGCGAGCACGTCGTGACCGAGAACGACCTGCGCAGCGCCCGTCTGCCGGAGGACGTGGTCGCCATCGGCCACTACTACCTGGACGCCTGGGGTGAAAAGCTCACCGAGCAGGAGAAGCGCCTGCCGACCTTCGGCATCCCTTACCGGGCGCTGGTTCCGCGCGGAGTCGAGGGTATGCTGACCGCCGGCAAGATCATCGGCGGATCGCATCTGGCGATGACCGCCTATCGTGTTCAGCCGATCCTGGCGTGCGTCGGGCAGGCGGCGGGGCAGGCCGCGGCGATGGCGGCGCTGCGGGGCTGCGGCGTGCGCGACGTGGACGTTCGCGGGCTCCAGCAGGGGCTGCGGGCGGCCGGCGTGCCGCTGAGCGACGACGATCCCGGGGCTCATCCGCCGGGCTCCGGCTGAGCGGGACGCGCACCGGGCGACGGAGCCGGCAGAACGGGTCGGGGACTCCGGTCAGGGGGCGATCTTCTTGCGGGCGGTCAGATCGGCGTCGGCGACCCGCTGGGCCAGCCGGCGGTAAGCGTAGACGAAGTCGCGGCAGATCAGGTCCATCCGCTGACGCAGATCGCGCCGCTCGCGGATGATCCTGGCGGTCAGTTTGCGCAACCGCCGGTACCGGCTGTGCCGCCGGCGCGCCCGGATGCGGCGCTCGCCGACCTCCCGGACGGTCTGGGCCAGCCGGGCCATGTCGAAGGGCCGGGCGAACACCTCGACCACGCCGAGCCGCAGGGCCTCCAGCGTCTGTTCGGCGGTCAGGGCCCCGGCGGTCAGAATGGCCGGAGCGCGGTTGGAGACCCGCAGCTGGCGGAGCAGCGAAAGGCCGTCGCCGTCCGGGAGATCCGCGGCGATCAGCATCACGTCGTGGCGGGCGGTGAGTTCCTCGCGCAGCGCGTCCCGCGCGGTGGTCACGTGCGTCATCCGGGCCGGCATCGCGTCGCGCAGGCAGTGGCCGATCATCTCGGCCAGATCGCCGTCCCCGTCCACCAGCAGGACTTCAACCGGTCGTTCACGCATCGGCTGCATCTCGTATCCGGGGCGTCGTCCGTGCCGCAACCGGCGGTCATGGCTCCGTCAAAAAAAGGCCGGCGGGGAGTTTCGGCCGCGAGAGCGAGGAGGAGGTGGAGGAGGAGTTGGCCTACGCTACCCGCCCGGCCCGGAACCGTGTCTCTCCCAGTCCGTCAGATGGTCGGTGTTCTCCCCGTTCAGGCAGGCTGCGTTCAGGCGAGGTCCGTCTCGTCGATCGGGCGGAAGATCATTCCGCCGCAGCCGGCATCTCGACGATGACCAGCGTTCCTTCGTCCGGTCGACTGGCGAGGCGAATGCCCGCCCTGTTGATCTCGGCGTAACGCGCCGCGCGGGCCAGTCCCATGCCGCGGCGCCGACCGGCGGGTCGGTCGGAGAAGAAAGGATCCATGGCCCGCTCGGCCACCTCCGGCGTCATGCCCCGGCCGTTGTCCTGGATCCTGATCACGACCCTCTCATCGGCTACATCGCCGGCGCAATTGACCACCAGCAGGGGATTCGACCGCCCCTCCATCGCCTCGACGGCGTTGCGGATCACCTCGTCAAATAACATCCGCATCTGGGCCTCGTCGGCGACCACGTCGGGGGCATCGTCCGATAGCTCCAGGCGGAACTGTGCTTCGGTCAGCGGGCCGGAGGCCAGCCACCGGTTGCGCGCGGCCTCCAGGAACCGGCCGATCGACCAGCGGGTCGGCCTGGGCGGTTCGGGCTTGGCGAAGTCCATGAGTTCGCCGACGATGGCGCTGGCCCGGTGGGCGTGCTCGGAGATGATTCCGGCCGTCCGGGCGATCTGCGGATCCGCACAGTCCCTGGCCAGCAGCTGGGCCCGGCCGGAGATCACCGCCAGCGGCCCGTTGATCTCGTGGGCGGCGCCGGCGGCCATCTCGCCGACCATGGCCAGCGACCGCATCCGCGCCACCTGGGCCTGCGAGCTGATCAGCCGGCGGTTCATCTCCGCGAGTTCCTCGCTGAGGCGGCGGCCCACGCAGACCGACTCCGCCGCGTGCAGCCACAGGCCGATCC
>CAZSYS010000185.1:0-9240 GCA_964611365.1 uncultured Planctomycetales bacterium | reverse complement strand
TTCCGCCGGGCGGCAAGGCTTAAAAACCGTATTGCTGGAGCCGGGCCGGCACGTCGGCGGCATGCTTTCCGGCGGACTGGGGGCCACCGACTTCGGGAACAAGGCGGTCATCGGCGGCATGTCGCGGGAGTTCTTCGCCCGGACCGGCCGGCACTACAACCAGCCGCTGGCCTGGTATTTCGAGCCGCATGTCGCCGAGCGGGTGCTGCGCGACTGGCTCGACGAGGCCGGGGTGGCGGTGCGCTTCGAGCACCGTCTGGACCGCGTGGAGCGCGACGGCGAACGCATCCGCCGGGTGCGCATGAAGAACGGCGCGGCTTTCGAGGCCGCGGTGTTCATCGACGCCTCCTACGAAGGCGATCTCATGGCCCGGGCCGGCGTGGCCTACACCGTCGGCCGCGAGGGCGTCGACCAGTACGGAGAGTCGCTGGCCGGCCGCCGCGAAGTCTGCGAATACCACCAGTTCAAGGTCCCGGTCTCGCCCTACGGTCCCGACGGCCGGCTGCTTCCGGGAGTGTACGGCGGCGATCCCGGACGGGTCGGCCAGGCCGACCGCAAGGTCCAGGCCTACAACTTCCGCATCTGCATGAGCAACCGCAGGGACAACCAGGTCCCCTTCCCCCGGCCCGAGGGCTACGATCCCTTCCGCTATGAGCTGCTGCGCCGCTACCTCGAGAAGGTCCCCGATCTGCGGCTCGATCAGCTCATCCATATCACGATGATGCCCAACGGCAAAACCGACGTGAACAACAACGGGCCCTTCTCCACCGACCACATCGGCGGCAGCTGGGAGTACCCCGAAGCCGACGAACACCACCGGAAGGAGATCTGGCAGGACCACGTCCGCTACGTCCAGGGCTTCCTGTACTTCCTGGCCAACGACCCGTCGGTGCCGCGGCACATCCGGGACGAGCTGAACACCTGGGGGCTGGCGGCCGACGAGTTCACGGACACCGGCCACTGGCCTCACCAGCTCTACATCCGCGAGGCCCGCAGGATGGTCGGAGCCTACGTCATGCGCCAGGCCGACCTGCAGACCGACCTGACCAAGGAGGACTCCATCGGCATGGGGTCCTACAACAGCGACTCCCACCACGTCCAGCGCATCCCCACGCCCGACGGGGCGGTGATCAACGAGGGCGACATGCAGGTGCCGGTCCGGCCCTATGAGATCGCCTGGCGGGCGATCGTGCCGCAGCGGTCGCAGTGCGCCAACCTGCTGGTGCCGGTGTGCTTCTCGGCCTCGCACGTGGCCTACTCGTCCATGCGGATGGAGCCGCAGTATATGATCCTCGGGCAGGCCGCCGGCGTGGCCGCGTCGCTGGCCGTGCGCCACGACACCCCCGTGGCCGACATCGACATCCGGCGGCTTCAGGCGCGGCTGCGCGCCGCCGGGGCGGTGCTCAGCCTCGGCGAGGCGCTCAGCGAGGGGCTTGATCCGCGGTCTCTGCCCGGCGTGGTGGTGGACAACACCGCCGCCCGCCTGACAGGCCCCTGGCGGTCTTCGGCCGCAACCCGCGGCTTCGTCGGACCGGACTACGCCCACGACGCCGATGCCGGCAAGGGCGAGTGCACCGCCCGCTTCATGCCCGATCTTCCGGCCGAGGGCGTCTATGAGGTGCGGATCTCCTGCGTGCCTCACGCCAACCGCGCCGCCCGGGTACCGGTGACCGTAAATGCCGCCGACGGACCGGTCACCCTGCACCTGGACCAGCAGTCCGCCACGCCCGGGGAGGCGCTGAGGTCCTTGGGAACGTTCCGGCTGCGGGCCGGGCAGGAGGGGTGGGTCGAGATCCGCAACCGCGACACCGCCGGGCACGTGGTAGCCGACGCGGTGCAGTGGATTCCCGCCGGCGCCCCGGGCGCGCGGTAACCGCCCGGAGCGGGACGCGCGGGATTCAGCCGGCCTCCAGCACGCCGTTGATCCGCGGGGTCGCCACCATCTGGAGCAACAGCCCCAGGCGGCGCAGGGCCTCGAAGAACGTCCCGGCGTCGGTCGGCTTGCTCATGAACAGGCTGCAGCCGGCATCGTAACACTCGTCCACCGCCCTCGGGTCGTCGGTCGTGGTCAGCATGATGATCGGCAGCTTCATCAGCTCCGGCTGAGACTTGATCGCCCGCAGCACGGTCATGCCGTCCACCTTCGGCATGCGGATGTCCAGCAGCACCAGGTAGGACCGGCCGGACTGCCGGTGCGGGCCGGGACCCTGGCGGAACAGGAAATCCAGCACCTCCTGCCCGTCGGCGAACCTCAGCATCGGGAGGGTCAGGCCCGCCCGCTTGAACTGCAGGCGGATCAGCTCGGCGTGTCCGTCGTCGTCCTCCACCACCAGAATGGTCGACGGCCACGGGGGCGTATCGGCGGCGACCGGGGAGTCGTCGGGCTGCAGCGTGGATGCGCTCATCGGCGGTTTTCACCTCACGGCCGCCAGGGCCACGAAGAAACCGCTTCCCCGCCCCGGTTCCGATTCGACCCAGACGCGCCCATTATGCCGTTGCACGATCCGCCGCACAATGGGCAGCCCCACGCCCTCGCCGGGGACTCCTCCTCGCGGATCCAGCCGGTGGAACAGCTCCCAGATCTTCTCCTGGTGCGCCGGGCCGATGCCCACGCCGTTGTCCTGCACGCAGTAGACCGCCTCCCGGCCGTCCAGCCGGCCGGAAACCCGGACCGACGGCGGGCGGCCGGGATCGCGGTACTTCAGGGCGTTGTCCAGCAGGTTGGTGAACACCTGGTTGATCTGGCCGGCGTCGCCCAGGCAGGGCGGAAGCGGTTCCACGTCGATCCGCCCCCCGCTTTCGCGGACCTGGTATTCCAGCGCGGCCGTCACCCCGGCCAGCAGGGCGTTCATGTCCAGCACCCGCAGGTTCAGCGGCGTCCGCCCCAGCCGGCAGACCTTCAGCAGCCCGTCCAGCAGGGCGCTCATCTTCTGCCCGCTGGCGGTGATGTAGCTCACCGCCTGGCTCATCACCTCGTCGATCAGCGGGCCGGCCTGTGCCCTCAGGTCCGCCGCCTCCCCCCCGCTCTTCAGCAGATCCGCCAGCCGGGCCGCGGCATCCTGCAGCTCACGGGTGAAACCCTGGATGTTGACCAGCGGTGACCGCAGGTCATGCGAGGCCGCGTAGAGCAGGCTCTCGAGCTCCTGGTTCTTGGCGCTCAGCTCGCGCAGGAGCGCTTCCCGCTCCTGCTCGGCCCGCTTGCGCTCACTGATGTCGCGCATGACCGTGGACATGTACTTGAGCTCACGGTCCGCCGCCCGGTGGACGAGGATGAGCTGCGAGACGGGTATCTCCCGCCCCTCGGGCCCCAGCACGGCCGTCTCGCCCTCCCAGCTGCCGCGCTTCATCGCCGCCGGAATGCCCTGGCCGAGAATCCGTTCCGCGGCCCAGGCCGGATGCAGGTCCGCGATCCGCCGGCCGGCGACGTCCGCGTCCGGGCCCCAGCCCAGCATCCGCCTCCCGGCCTCGTTGATGTAGGCCAGACGGCCGTCGGGGTAGGCCCAGGAGACCAGTTCGCTGGTGGACTCGATGATCGCCGTCAGCCGGGCCTGGGCCTCTTCCGCAAGCCTGCGGGCGGTGATGTCGAAGAAGATCGTCGCGAACCGCCCGGGGCCCAGCGGCGCGGCCGAGATGAAGAAATGCCGGTCCATCGGCGGGAAACAGGTCTCGAACTGGCAGGGCACGCCGGTCAGACCGACCTGGCAGAATCGCTCGAGGTACGGCGGTTCGGGCGTGCCATAGGCCTCGTGGGCCGGCTTGCCGACCACCTGCCCGGGCGCCAGCCCGGTCATCTCCGCGAAGCGCGGGTTGACCTCGGTGATGCGGTAGTTGACCGGCCGGCCATGAGCGTCGCAGATCAGCTCGTGCATGGCCACCCCTTCGCTCATGTTCTCGAACAGCGCGCGGAAGCGGCCCTCGGCCGCCAGCAGACGCTCCTGGGTCTCCTTCAGGGCGGAGATGTCCACGTGAGTGCCGATCAGGCGGGTCACGGCGCCCTGCGCATCCCAGGCCACCGGCCGGCCGCGAGCCAGAATCCAGCGATAGCCGCCGTCCTTGCACCGCAGCCGGCACTCCATCTCGAACATCGGCCGGCGTTCGGCCACCGCCCGCTGCACGGTCTGCACCGCCCGCTCTCGATCCTCCGGATGCAGCAGTTCCAGCCAGGTCGCGTAGCCCGGCGGCAGCTCATTGGGCACGTAGCCGAGCATCGTGTACCAGCGCGGACTGAAAAACGCCTCGCCCGTGGGCACGCTCCAGTCCCACAGCCCCTCGTTGGCCGCCTCCATGGCCAGACGCAGACGCTCCGTGCTGAGCCGCTCGGCCTCCTCAGCGGTTTTGCGGTCGGTGATGTCCAGGTGCGTGCCGCAGACCCGCAGGGGCTTCCCGGACGCGTCCCGCTCAATCACCCGGCCCTTGTCCAGAACCCAGATCCAGCGTCCCGACCTGTGCCGCAGGCGATGCTCGGTTTCGTAGGCCGGCGTCTCGCCGCGCAGATGCCGCTCCAGGGCCGCCATCACCGCCGGCCGGTCCTCCGGATGGATCCGCTCCTCCCAGGCGGCGACGTCGGGCCTGATCTCCGCAAGTTCGTAACCCAGCATCCCGGCCCAGCGCTCGTTGAACGTCACCCTTCCGCCGGCCACATCCCAGTCCCAGGTGCCCAGGTCCGCCCCGAACAGGGCCAGCTCCATCCGCTGGCGGCTCTCCTGCAGCTCCCGCTCGGCCTCCCGCTGCTCGGTGATGTCGCGGGCCGTGGACAAGGCTCCGGTCGCCCGGCCCTCGGCGTCCTTGAGCACCCGGCACCACCAGGCCAGCAGCCGCGGCCGTCCGTCCCGGCGCCGCTGGAGACTCTCGACGTAGATCACCTCCTCGTACCCGTCGAACAACGGCTGAACCGTGCGATAGGTGGACTGCCGGCTCTCGAAGAAATAGGAAGCCTCTTTTCCGATGGCATCTTCTCCGAAGAACTCCAGCCCGGCCCGGTTCATCCAGGTGTACACCCTGTCGACGTTCACCTCGGCGACAATGTCGGGGATCGCGGCCAGCATCGCCTCCTGGCGAGCCAGCAGGGTCTGCGTCCGGCGCTCCGCCTGCCACCGTTCCACGACCGTGCCGATGAAGCGGGCCGCCGACGCCAGCCGGCTCCGGGCCAGTTCGATGATGAAGGGCGGACGGGTTTCGTAACTTTCGGCGGCGCGCCGCAGCTCTTGCACGGGGATGCCGTACTTCGCCGCGATCTCGCCCAGCCGCCCGGCGTCCCGCGGCGGATCCCCGTAGCCGAAGTTGATCGAACCGACGACCTCCCCGCCGGCCCGGATCGGCAGGGCGTACAGGCGGATGCCGCCCTCGCACTCTCCCTCCGCCGGCCCGTCCGTGGCAATGGCGACGCGCGAGGCCCGGTTCCAGCAGGACTCGTGGCATCGCCATCGCCCGCCGGCCACCGCCTCCCGAACGTCACCGGCGCCGCAGCGGTGAAACGATCGCTCGTCCAGCAGCCGGCAGTAGCCGGAGGCGAAGATGCCCAGCGCGTAGTCGCCGTTGCGTTCGTAAACCGCGGCCGACGTGCCCAGCAGTTCCAGAAAATCCCGCACGATGTCGCGCAGCATCTCCCGGCCGACCGACCGGAGAATCAGCCCCGGGGGATTCGTCGCCGCCGCGTCCCCGTAGGGCGGCTCGTAAACGTTGGTGTCGCCCACGCGGCCGGGCCGCAGCAGCCACTGGATGCGCTCCAGCTCCCGCCGGGCGGACTTCGGCCCGGTGACGTCGCGAGCCACCGCATAGATCCGCCGCTCGGCAGGCAGCGGAAAGGAATGCCACGACAGCCAGCGCCAGGAACCGTCCCGGCAGAGGTACCGGTTCTCGAAGTCGTAAACCAACCGGCCGGCAACCAGCATCTCGCCGGCGGCGATGGTCGCCGCGCGGTCCTCCGGATGCACGAAGTCCAGCCACGGGCGGCTGCACAGCTCTTCGCGCGTCCACCCCAGCGTCCGCTCCCAGGCCGGGTTCAGCTTCCGGAAGCGTCCGTCAAACCCCGCTACACAGAGCAGGTCCGGCGAATGCTCGAACAACCGCAGAAAAGCATCCGCCTCCGCCCCGCGGTCGATCGTCGGCGGATCGACGGCAGCCGAAGATCCGGCACCCGCCGCGCCGACGGGCCCTCGGTCGGACAGGCGATCTGAGCCCATGGCCGACCTCCCCGACCCCGGCCCGGCCGCTCCGCCGGGCCGGACTGCGGTCCGCCTCCGACCGGAACGGGCTGCGACTTTGCCCGGCCGGATGGCGCGATGGGAAACACCAGCACGTTCTTTCCACGGCCGCCCCCCGGGGCTCGGTCGAATCGTTCCGATCCGCTCCGCCCCCGCCGGGGACGGGCCGCCCGCCTGATCTGGAGTGTATACCCGCCGGCGGAAACCGACCCGCCGCACCTGTTCAGCCGGACGAAACCAGCGCCGCCCGGCAGGCTTCGATGACCTCCGCCTTCGTCCCCGCAGGAATGTCACAACCGCCGGACACGATCCAGCGGCGACCGGTCACCTGGCGGACCAGGCAGGCCGTGGCCGCGGCCACATGCTCAGGCCGGCCGGTGAAGAAATCGCCGATCGGATCCAGGTTACCGCGCAGCGCAACCTGCCCGCCGGCCATCTCCGCCGCACGAGCCGCCGGCACCTGGTGGTCCACATCGATCAGATCGACACCTGTGGCAATCAGGTCCGGCAGAATCGGGGCAATGTTGCCGCAGACGTGCAGGCCGGTCCGCGGCCAGCCCATCGCCCGGACCTGCTCGACCATCCGCCGGTGGCGCGGCCAGACCAGCCGACGGTAAAGCTCCGGTGAAATGAAGTTCGGCGAACAGGTCGCCTCGCCGAACATGGCCAGATCGGCCCCGCAGTCCAGCGTCGCCCGGGCGGCCTCGGCCGCGACTTCGACGGCCAGGTCCAGAAGCCGCGCGGCGGCGGCCGGATCCTGCAGCAGGTCGATCAGCATCGCCTCCACGCCCCGCAGCTGCGAGGCGATGTTCAGCGGCCCGCGCAGCGTGTTGACCACGAACGCCCGGTCGCCCACCCGCCGGGACACGCCTTCCAGCGCCCGCCGGTACAGCGGAAACCGCCCCCGGTCCCCCAGCCCCCGGACAGGGAGCTGTTCGGCCTGAGAGGCGTCGGCCAGCAGGTGTTGGCGCAGCACCGGGGCCGCGTCGCGGGGCTGATCCACGCGCGCCCCCAGCGCCTCCGGCTCGGCGCTGACCCCCAGGCTCAGCTGGACGCCGTCGAAGCCGAAGCGCTCGCAGCCGCCGGCGATCACCCCGGCCATGGTGTCGGCGTCGGTGAAGAACCGGCCCAGGGGAACCCCCGCCAGCGGCGCCAGGGCGGCGTGTACGATCGGCATGAACGGCGGACGATCCACCGGATCGCCGCAGAGGACGCGGTTCACACGCTCTCGACCGTTCATCGGCCGGGCCTCCCTCGAGCCGGCACCCGATGGCGCGGAATCGGCGGCTGCTTCCGCCGGGTGCGGACCGGAAGCCCGGCCGCCGCGAAGGTCGACGGGCGGACTACCGGGCCTTGCCCTGCCGGGCCACGGCCTCCATGGCCGCCTTGACCTTCTCGGGATCGCCCAGGTACCAGCTCCGGATGGGCTTCAGCTGCCGGTCCAGCTCATAGACCAGCGGCATGCCGGTGGGAATGTTCAGCTCGACGATGTCCGCGTCGCTGATGTTGTCCAGGTACTTGACCAGGGCCCGCAGGCTGTTGCCGTGGGCGGCGATGATCACCCGCCTGCCCAGACGCACCGTCGGGGCGATGACGTCATGCCAGTACGGCAGGAACCGTGCCACCGTGTCCTTGAGGCATTCCGTCAGCGGCAGAGCCCCCTCGGTGAGATCGGCGTACCGCGGGTCGTTGCCCGGATACCGCGGGTCGGTCCGCTCCAGCGGCGGCGGCGGGGTATCGTACGCCCGACGCCAGATCTTGACCTGGTCCTCGCCGAACTTCGCGGCGGTCTCGGACTTGTTCAGCCCCTGCAGGGCGCCGTAGTGCCGCTCGTTCAGCCGCCAGGAGCGGTGCACCGGAATCCACATCAGATCGAGCTGGTCCAGCGTGATCCACAGCGTGCGGATCGCCCGCTTGAGCACCGAGGTGTACGCCACGTCGAACACGTAGCCCTCGCGCTTGAGCACCGCCCCGGCCTCGCCGGCCTCGCGGACTCCGGTCTCCGACAGGTCCACGTCCGTCCAGCCGGTGAAGCGGTTTTCCTTGTTCCAGACACTCTCGCCGTGCCGCAGCAGAACGATCTTGTACATCGGGTGTGCTCCACACAGGTCCGAACCGCCCCGGCCCGACGACCGCCCGCCCCGACGGGCCCGTCCGGCCGGGTGCCACAGTGTCCATGAATGCCCCCGGGCGGTCAAGCCGCTTGCCGGCGGGCGGCCTGGACCCCCGGCCGCCGGGCCCGCGACCGCCGTGAGGTTTCTCACCCGCCCGTCCCGGCGGTACCATGCGCCCGCCTCCGGCCGGGCCGCCCGACGAAACCCCGCGCCGGCCCCGGCTCCAGGAGCGCAGATGTCCGCTTCAATCCCCCAGGCTCCCCGCGGATGGGCCATGCTCGCTCTGGTCGGGCCCTCGATGATCTGGTGTGCCGAGTACATTGGCTCCGGCGAGGTCGTCCTGGCCACCCGCACCGGCGCTCTTCTGGGCACCGCCGGACTCTGGGCCGTCGTGGTCGCCATCGCCCTCAAGAGCTGCATCGGCATGGGCGCCGCACGCTGGGCCGCCGTCACCGGCGAGGGCATGATCGACATGTTCGACCGTCTGCCCGGACCCCGGCACTGGATGATCTGGCTGATCCTGGCCGTGCAGGTGCCCGCGGCCATCGTGTCCGTCGGCGCGGTGGCCCGCACCGCCGGAGCCTTCCTCAACGCCTGCCTGCCGCTGGCCGGCGGCGATGCCGTCTGGGCGGTGGCTGCGTCCCTGTTCGCCCTGGTCGTCGCCTGGTCGGGCCGTTTCGATGTGCTCAAGACAGTGATGAGCGCCCTGGTGGCCGCGATCGTCCTGGGCGTGCTGTACGTCGCGCTGACCACCCTGCCGGCGGCCCGGGATCTGCTGGCCGGACTTTTAGGCCTGGCGCCGATGGAGATACCCGCATGGGCCGCCGGCCTCGGAGCCGCCCCTTCGCCCTGGCACGAGATCCTGCCGCTGACCGGCTGGGCGGCCGGCGGGTTCGCCAGCCAGGTGTGGTACTCCTATTGGG
>CAZSYS010000184.1:0-9258 GCA_964611365.1 uncultured Planctomycetales bacterium | reverse complement strand
GGTCCGTCACCCACCCGCCCGCACGACCATCCAGAAAGTGCTCCACGTAGCAGTCCGTGCCCCCGAAGGCGAACAGGTCGCCCGCGAAGCGCCGGGCCAGCCCCGGCGATCCATGACGCTCCAGCAGCCAGAGGTATTCGCGGTCCAGAACGCCGCGCCGCAGACGCTTCAGTCGGATCGAGGCCACCGGATGGTCCAGCCCGAACGGCTTGCCCGGCCAGATCAGGCATCGCTCCGACGCCGCCCCGGCCAGTCGCTCACTGTCCGGCCAGTCGTTGCCTGCGGGAATGAACAGCGCCTCGCAGCCCAGCAGACAGGCCTGCCATGCCAGGCAGCGGGCATCGGCCGGAGGCGCCGCACATGACAGCGTGCCCGAGTACGGCGGGCGGGAAGGCTCCAGCCACAACCGCTTGCCGGCCTCCAGCTGGGCGGCCAGCTGCCCGCGGTCGGCATACCGCGCCTGGACCGCCCAGATCGAGGTCAACGCGGAAACATCCCTGAACGGATGCTCCGTCCAGCCGTATGGGGCCATGCTCTGCGGCGGCAGAGGACAAACCGTCGCCAGCCGCGTGTCCGCAGCCCGCAGCACACCGCCCAGCCACTCGAACTGCCGGTAGGCCTCCGCCGGATCGGCCGACGGAACCTCGATCCGCACGAAATGCCGGTCCAGCCAGCCCTGCTGAAGAAAGTGGGCTACGCACAGACGCAGGTAGTCCAGCAGCATCCGCTGATGGCCCTCACTGCCCCACCCGCCGTACACCTGCGGATCCGGCGCCGTCGAGGTGATGGGCATCGGCCAGAGACCCGCGGCAATGCGGTCCGCGAAGCCTGAGCCGTCGATCGCCGGCCCCAGCAGCCGATCGTAGTCCGTCCATTCCAGCGACAGCCCGCCGTCCGGAGCAACGACCCGGGCCGGCTGCACGTCGCTGATCATGGCCGTGCAGCGGTGGTCGTGGAGCAGCTGCAGGGTCTGATCCAGCAGCGCCGCGGCCTTGGGGAACATCGGATCCTCGATGCTCAGCCGCTGCGGGGCATACGCCCGGCCGGCGACCTCCAGATGCCGCTCCATCAGCCGCCGGGCACTCAGGCCCACCAGCGTGTGCAGGTGCCGGGCCTGCGGCAGGGCGAAAGGCCAGACTTCCAGGTTCAGCGTCAGGCCCGCCGGCCACCCGCCACGGGGCCGGATGCTCAGACGCGAACGATAGCTGCCCGGGGCGGTTCCCAGCGGCACCTGCACGTCGCACCAGAGCGCCTCGGTCACCCCCGGCCGCAGGTCGATCGGCAGGGCACCCCGCGGCGCCGTCAGCGGTACCAGCACGTCACCGAAAAACCGCTTCTCGCGCAGGTGCGGCGTCAGCCGGAGGTACCAGCTGGGATACTGGTCCATCGCGATGCGAACCTGCCGGAAGAACCGGATGCGGTCCGCCGGAAGCCGGATCCCGTCCTGGCGAACAAGGTCCTGGGCGGAAACCTCTTCGATGATTTCAGCCAAAACGTCGGATCTAAACGCAAGCTGGAATGAGGCCGTCTCCCCGATGGCCGATTCCAAGCGGATGGTCCGATCCGCGGCACTGAACAGGTCCGTCTGCGTCTCCGGCCGGCTGTCGGTCATGATCGCCGAGTCTTCAGACTGAGCCCAGATTCGCAAACCCGCCGGGGCCTGACCGGTCATGCCGCAACCGCAGGCCGACAGCAGGACAGCTGCCGACAGCGTCACAATCGTAACTGACGAGAAACAAAGGCGCAATCCGCATGATCCTTTCGGGTTTGGGGACCGTATCGGTGGCCGGATGGAAACGCGGGCCCTATTCTCAGATATTATGCGAAGCGCGGTGTGAATCTGCAATCCGAGCCGGGCCATAGCCCTGCATGGCCGGCGCGGGCGCCCGGACAAGGCGTTTTTCCTGAAGACCGACCTGTGAGTTTCAGTTGCAAGGGTTGGACTCGGATGAACAGGCGGATCCGGCCAGGAATGACGGCTTTTCGCCACGGCGCTACTGGATTGCTCGAAAGATGCTCAGAATGCCGCAATTTGGCAGAACTTGAGGCAATTGCAAGCCGATAAGACAGATGGAAGCAGCGCCAGCCGGAGGGAGCCGGCGGTAGTTATCGGCTTCCAAGATCATTCATGGAAATAGATTAAGGCAGCTTTGATGTCGACGTCGCCCAGTGGCACGTCGTTTGCTGCCAACCGATACGGATCGATGCTCGCCTGAAGGCCGGCCGACAGCCGTGCGGCCTGTCCGGGCGCAAGCCCGGGACTGACAGGAGGTTGCCTGCATGGTCACCCAGGACGTGGACGGAACCGTGTATTTCTCGTTCTACCGACCTGATGCCTGCTCGGTGTCGCTGGTGGGTGATTTCAACGGTTGGCAGAAGTCCTTCCAGATGAAGCGCGAGAACGGGGGCTGGTGGGTCAGCCGACTGCGGCTGGCTCCGGGGACCTACCAGTTTAAGTATCTGGCGGACGGGCAATGGTTTGTGGACTATGCCGCGTTCGGCGTGGAACACGGACCGTTCGGCGTCAACTCGGTGGTCTGCGTCGAGGAGCCGGAGTGGGCCGTGCTGCCTGAGGCCGCGGCCTCGCAGGCTGGCGCTGTCCGAAGCGGCTCTTCGCAGCCGTCGCACGCGTTGGTCACGGCCTGAGGCGTTCAGGCGCCGGCCAAGTGAGGGCGCCCGACTGGTAGTCCGGACTTTCAAGGTCGGTCGGCGTTCCGGCCTGGCACCTGCGGGGTGAGACCACAGTTCGGACGACAGGCCGGAGCCCGATCGTGCTGCTCAATTCCGGCAACACCGTTCAAGCCGTTTGAACGTCCGGACCGATGCACCTTCCATGAGGGTGCTGGGGGTCATCATGGCTCGGGCCGGCAGCAAGGGCCTGCCCGACAAGTGCGTCCTGCCGCTGGCCGGCAGACCGGTCATTACCTACACCTTTCAGCATGCCCGCCAGAGCAGACGGTTGACCGACATATTGCTGACCACGGACTCGGCCCGTGCGGCCGCCCTGGCACGAGCGGAGGGTATCCCGGTGGTGCAGCGGCCGCCGGACCTGGCCACGGACACCGCCCGGGTCGATGACGTCCTCCGGCATGCCGCACTGGCCTGGGAATCCTCGGTTTGCTCGACGGCCGAGGTCGTGGTGATCCTGTACGGCAACGTGCCGGTGAGGGCCGACGGCCTGATCGACCGGTGCATCGACCTGCTGGTTTCCAGCGGCTGCGATTCGGTGCGGAGCGTCGCTCCGGTGACCAAGCAGCACCCCGACTGGATTCACCGGCTGGAAGGCGACCGCCTGATCCAGTTCCGCCGCAACAGCATTCACCGCCGCCAGGACCTCGAACCGCTCTTCTACCACGACGGGGCGGCGGTGGCGGTAACGCGGGCGGCACTCTTCGCCGCCGCCGGCCGGCCCGACCCGCACGCTTTCTTCGGTACCGACCGCCGCGCAGTCGTGGGGAGGGAGGAAGACACCGTGGACATCGACGGCCCCGCGGACTTCTACCGCGCGGAGGCCGCCATCCGTCTGCGCACCGGCCCGACCCCGAAACGGCCCGCGGGCGGGTCGGCGACGCCGCCTTTCACGGCGGCCCTGAACTGCGGAAACGGGCATGAGCAGCGCTGACCCGGCGACGAGTTTCAGCATCGGCCCGGCGCGGATCGGCCCGGGCGAGCCGGTCTATGTGATCGCGGAAATCGGCGTCAACCACAACGGGTGCGCCCGGACCGCCGCGGAACTCATCCAGGCGGCCGCCCAGGCCGGAGCCGACGCGGTCAAGTTCCAGGTGTTCGCCCCACAGCGGCTTGTGCGCCGTGACGCGCCGGCCGCGGCCTACCAGCAACGCGCCGGCCAGGGAGACCGCCAGTACGAGATGCTCGCGCGGCTGGCCCTGAGCCCCGACGATCTGGGCCGGCTGGCCGAGACCGCCGACCGTTGCGACGTCGAGTTTCTGGCCACGCCGTTCAGTGTGGCCGACCTCCAGAAGCTGCTGGACCTGGGCGTGCGGGCCATCAAACTGGCCTCCCCCGACCTGGTGAACTGGCCGCTTCTGGAGGCCGCGGCCGCCAGCCGGCTGCCGGTTCTGGCCTCCACGGGCGCGGCGGAAATGTCCGAGGTGGTCGAATCGGTCGACCATTTCCGCCGGGCCGGGGGCGGGCCGCTGGCGCTGCTGCACTGCGTGAGCCGCTATCCCACGCCGGAGCACGAGGCCAACCTGGCGGCCATCCGGACGCTCGGGCGGACCTTCGCCTGCGTGACCGGCTTCAGCGACCACACCGAATCGACGGCCATCGGAGGTTACGCCGCGGCCGCCGGGGCGGCGATCATCGAAAAGCATTTCACGCTGAGCCGGGCCCAGGACGGACCGGATCATGCCTTTTCGCTGGAACCCGCGGCCATGGCCGAATACATCCGCGGCATCCGCGCGGCCCAGGTCATGCTCGGGGACGGGCGGATCACGGTTTCGCCCGGCCAGGAGGAGGTGCGGCGCCTGGCCCGCGGCAGCGTGGTGGCCGCCTGCGACATTCCCGCGGGCCGGCGGCTGTCGGCCGACATGCTGGCGGTCAAGCGGCCGGGCGACGGGATCAGTCCGCGGCAGATGACCGCGCTGATCGGCCGGGTGGCGGCCAGGGATATTCCCGCCGACGCGCCCATCGCCTGGGAGTCGTTAGAATGACACCCATATGCGGCCGGCGGGATCTCCAGGGGAAGCACTCATGAGCCCGGGGGCTTCGCGCGGCAAAGCGCCGCTGCGGGTGGCGGTGGTCAGCGGCACCCGTGCCGAGTTTGGCCTGCTGGCCTCTCCGCTGCGCGAGATGCGGCGGCGTCCTCGGCTGGAACCCCGGCTGATCGCCGCGGGCATGCACCTGCTGCCCAAGTTCGGGCGGACGCTGGAACACATCGAACAGGCGGGTTTCACGGTCGATGCCACGGTGAGCATGCAGTCGGGGCGGGACGATCCATGCGGCGAGGCCCTGGCGGTGGGGCGCGGCGTGACCGGCCTGGCGCGCGTGTTTGACAGGCTGCAATCCCAGGTCGTCGTGGTGCTGGGCGACCGGATCGAAGCCTTTGCCGCCGCCGCTGCGGCCGCGGGGGCCCGCCCCCGCGGGGTGGCCCACATTCACGGAGGCGACCGGGCCGCCGGGGACGTGGACGACGCGCTGCGCAACGCCATCACCCGCCTGGCTCACCTGCATCTGGTGGCCTCGGCCGACGCCCGGCGGCGGCTGCTGCGCATGGGCGAGCCGCCGGAACGCATCCACCGGGTGGGGGCTCCGGGCCTGGACGATATCCGCGTGCTCCGGGCCGGCGACCGCACGCCGGGCGGGCGGGCGGAGACCGACCGCCGGGGGCGGGCCCTGCTGGGGGAACTGGCCGACAGACCCTATGTGCTGATCCTTCAGCATCCCTGCGGGCACGGTCCCCGCCGCGAGGCCGCGATCATGCGGGCCGTGTTGCAGGCGGTGAGCCGGGCCGACCTGGCCGGCGTGGTCCTTTACCCCAACAGCGACCCGGGACACGACGGTATCGTGGCCGTCATCCGGGAATTGCGCGACCGGCGGCGGTGGCGGGTCTTCCGGTCCCTGCCGCGGGAGGACTTCATCCGACTCGCCCTGCGCGCCCGGGCGATGGTCGGCAACTCCTCCGGCGGCCTGATCGAATCGGCCAGTCTGGGGCTCAACGCCGTCAACGTGGGTCCGCGACAGGCCGGACGGCTCAAATGCGGCCCCGGGGTGATCGACGTGCCGGAGACGTTTGCCGGGGTGTTCTCAGGCCTGTGCCGGGCCCTCCAGCGGCGGCGGCCGGCCGGCGCGGCATCGGTCTACGGGGACGGCCGGGCCGGGGCGAGAATCGCCGATGTGCTGGAGAGTCTGATAATCACGCCCGCGATCACCCGGAAAAGCCTGACTTACTGAACTGAAGGGCTCATTTATCTAAACCGTCGCGTACGGGTGGACGATGCTTCAGAGGCGTGCGGGAAGGGTCCGCAGCTGGCGAGGACCGATACCAGTAAGGCGGTTGACATGACCACATCGGCGACGGCTGATCAGGCCCAGACCATCAAACTGGCCCTTTCCCGCATTGGCGACATCGCCACGCTTCCGGAGGTCACGGCCAGGATCATCACCATTGTCGATGATCCCAAGAGCACCGCCCGCGACCTCCACCAGGTCATCAAGAACGACCCCGCCCTGGCCACCAAGATCCTCAAGGTGGTCAACTCGGCGTTCTACGGTCTTCCCGGGCAGGTCGCGGAGATCGACCGGGCGATCGTGCTGCTGGGGCTCAGCGCCGTCAAGAACATCGCGATCTCGGCCTCGATCAGCCGGCTGTTCACCGGAGAAAAGTTCTCGGACAAGTACAGCGCCCGGGACATCTGGCGGCACTGCATCGCCATGGCCGCAGCCACGCGCGAGTTCGCGGTGCTGATCGGCAAGCGGGCTCACGCCGAGGAGGCCTTCCTGGCGGGGCTGATCGCCGACCTGGGCCTGCTGGTCGAACGACAGGCCTTCCCGGAGCAGTTCAAGGAAGTGATCCGCCAGGCCTCCCAGAGCCCCGCCGAAAAGTCCTTCTGCGCGATCGAGCAGGAGCTGGTCGGGGCCGACCATCAGGCGCTGGGGGCGGCTTTGGCCAACCGCTGGAAGTTCCCCCGCGGGCTTCAGACGGTGATGGCTTACCACCACAAGGTCGATCATCTGGCCGAGGACCACCGGCTCCTTCCCACCCTGGTCTACATCGCCGACACGCTCTGCTCGCACGAACGGATCGGCTTCCACCTCATGGCCAGGGACCAGACGCTGGAAGACACCCACCTGGAGTCCGCCGGCCTGTCCGAGGCCGACTTCAACACCGTCCGCGAGCAACTGTCCCAGCTCATCGCCGACAGCGAAGCCCTCTTTTCAGCGTGATCGCCTCAGGGTGGCCACCCGGTGCGGCGCCGCACGCCGGCAGGTGGCGCGGGAGCCGGACCGATCGCTCTCCCCAGCGAGTCTTGGGCACGCAACCTCTTTCCTTCCAGGACATTATGGAGATATCCCGTCCGGGTGGCCCGGCCGTGCCTTGTCGGGCACGCCTGGCGGGTCGGTTCCGGGACGCCCGGGGACTCCATCGACACTTGCAGTTGGGATACAATGCCTCGGCGGGTCGTGCAGAACGACCGGTTCTGCGCGGTCCCGTGGTCCTTCGAGGGTATTCAAGGAGGTCGGCATGGCCGCACGCGTGAACGGTGGGGGTTGGGTGAATTCCGACGGTCCGCGCGGGGCCCGCCCGGTCCTGGTGCCGGCCTTGCTGGCGATGGCCCTGCTGCCGCAGGTCGCACGGGCTCAGCCGGCGATCGGGGTGAACCTGGCGGCGCTGACGCCGGCGACCGTGACCCGGCCGGACGTCAGTCCGCCGAACCTGCAACTGACGGTGACGAACACCGGCGACGCACCCCTGACCTATACCGTCTCGTTCCCTGCCGGCCAGTGGATCAGGAACGTCTCTCCCCCGGGGTGGACGCTGGCCCCGTCGGCGTCGTGCATTCATACCGTGTCTTTCGACACTTCGGGCATGACCTTCAACGGGCTGTTCAGCCTGGTGATCCGCGTGGGCACCGCCCAGGCCGGCGTGGCCGTTCCCTCGGTGGATGTGCCGGTCAACCTGACGGTGGACCTGGTTCCGCTTCCGCCGGACGAGGACCTGGACGGCGTGCCGGACGCCCAGGACGGATGCCCCCTGGACCCCGAGAAGACCGCCGCGGGACAGTGCGGCTGCGGCTGGCCGGACACGGACACCGACCAGGATACAATCGCCGACTGCAACGACAACTGCATCTACCACGAGAATCCTCTGCAGGAGGACGAGGACGGCGACGGGATCGGCGACGTGTGCGAGCCGCTCTACCTGGAGGAGCTGGCCGAGGCCGAGGCCCAGGGAGGCGAGCCTTCGAGCCCGGCGGCCACGGCGACTCCGGGTCTGGCTGCGGCACCGCCGGATTCCCCCGGCGGCGGAGCCCAGGCGGCCGCCGGTCATGGCGGCGGCGGTCCGGCCGTCACCAAAAATGACGAATATATGGCTCTTGGCCACGGCGAGGAGCCGGTCGGCGGGCCGACGGCGGCTCCGCTCCCGGCGGCCTGCGGAGCGGGTCTGCTGGAGGCGATGCTGGCGGGCCTGGCGTCGCTGGGCGCCGTGCGCGCGGTTCGGACCCGTTCCGTCCGCCGCTGAATCGCCGGCCCGCCGGAATCGCCGGCGCCCGGCGGCCGCCGGCGCGACCGGCCCTGTGGGACGCACGCGGCCCATGACAACCCCCTCATCCGATCGAACCCCGGACCTGCCGTTGCGGCTTTTCGGCACTCATTCCCGCCACTGGCGTGACAACCTGTACGTTTATCCGGTCATCAGCCGCCGGGCGGCGGGTCTTTCGGTCGGTGTGAATCTCAATCCCGACAAGGCCTGCAACTTTGACTGCATCTACTGCCAGGTGGACCGCTCGCAACCGTCTCAGGTCCGCAAGGTGGACCTCGACGTGCTGCGCAGCGAGCTGCGCCACATGGTCGGCCTGGCCGCATCCGGCGAGCTGTGGGCCGATCCGTACTTCGCCCATGTCCCCCAGGCGTACCGTCACTTCCGCGACATCGCCTTCTCCGGGGACGGCGAGCCCACGGCCAGCCCGCAATTCCTGGAGGCGGTGCGGATCGCGGCCGAGACCCGGCTGCTGCACGGGCTGGACGCGGTCCGGCTGGTGCTGATCACCGACGCGGCCTGGCTAGACCGCCCCCGGGTCGTGCAGGCCCTGGAGATCCTCGACCAGTCCAACGGCGAGGTCTGGGCCAAGCTCGACGCCGGCACGGAGGAGCACTTCCGGCGGGTCAACCGCCCCAACGTGCCGCTGACTCGGGTGCTGGACAACATCCTGCAGACCGCGCGGCGGCGCCCCATCGTCATCCAGTCGCTGTGGATGCGGATTCATGAGGCCCCGCCGCCGGAGACGGAGGTGGAGGCCTTTGCCGGACGGCTCGCCGAACTCGTCGAGGCCGGGGCGCAGATCAAACTGGTGCAGGTCTACACCATCGCCCGGCAGACCGCCGAGGCTTACGTCGCGCCGCTGGACGAGGCGGCCCTCCAGGCCGTGGCCGGGCGGGTGCGGGCCCGGGCGGGCGTGCCGGCGGAGGTCTTCGGATAACCCCGGGGCCGGGGAATCCCGCATCGGGCCGACGCCCAGCGGCAGGACCGGAAAAAGGCCGCCTGCGGGCCTGCGGCGACGGTGGTCCCGGCATGGC
>CAZSYS010000183.1:0-9258 GCA_964611365.1 uncultured Planctomycetales bacterium | reverse complement strand
GGCAAGGTGAGCGGTCATGCTCGACGAGTGTATCGAGCACCTGATCAGTCGCAGACTTGACGGCGTTCTGTCCGACGACGAGTCGATCGAGTTGGACCGGGCCGTGCTGCGTTCGCCGGAGGTCCGGGCGGCCCTGGACGCCGCCGGGCGAATCGACGATCTGGCCCGGCGGGCCCTCCGCGAGGGCCGGAGGGATCCGGTCGGGGCGGCGGTCATACCGCCGCAGGCGGGCGGCGGACGGCTTCGCAGATGGTATGGGCCTGCGGCCGCGGGCCTGCTTGCCGCAGCGGCCTGTGTGATGCTGGCCACCGGCCGGCAGACGATGCGGCCGGCACGAGACGCCGACGTCCGGGCAGTTGCTCACGGAAGCCGTGACACCGGCACGCCGGCCGCGGGTTCCGCGGGGCTCTCGTCTGCGGCAGATGCGGCCTGGGAAGCGCGCTGCGCCGAAGTGGTCAATCGCGACGTGCTGGGCGTCTACGACGAGGAAACCCGGAGCCTTTATCTGCTGGAGATCGACCGATCGCAGCTGGTGCCCGTGTCGGCGCAGGCGAGTTATTGACACTGTCTCGGCGGGCCGTGAATCCCGGGGGGTGTTGTGTCTTCGGCCCGAAGTCGATGTGCACGGTTGTGCCGGTCTCCGCGAAAGGCGGAACGGTCGCGATACGAAGGGGGCCGTTGTGTCCGGAACGCTTGATGCTGCAAGATCCGCGGGGACTCCCTCGCGTCGCAAGGAGATCGCCATGATGCGCTTTGCCCCGAAAACCCTGGTGAGTGTCGCTGCCGCCGCTCTCCTCTGGACTGCCGGCGTGGACCGGTCGGCCGCCGATCCGCCGGCCAGCGGTCCGGCCGGGCCGGTCGCGGCGCGGGCGTGGCTGGGCGTGGAACTGGAGCCCATGCCGCCGGCTCTGGCCGAGCACCTGCAGATCCCGCGCCGGTCTCCGATGGTGCGAAATGTTTACGTCGACAGCCCCGCGGATGCCTGCGGGCTGCAGCCCGACGACATTCTGTTGGAGGTGGACGGAAGGAGCACGGAAGCCGGCATCGAGTGGTTCGGCGACTACGTCCGTTCCCGGGCTCCCGGGGATACCCTCCGGCTGACGCTGATCCGCAAGGGTCAGCGACAGGACATGGCCGCGGCGCTGGCCGCCCTGCCGGCGGACCGCCACGAATTGCGGCCCAAGTTCGATGCCCGTCCGTTGTTTCCCACGCAGCGCATGCTCGGCCTGCGCGGCAAGATCCTGCGACCGGGGCACGGCGGGAAAGGCTGGATCGAGGAGGATCTCGGCGAACTGTTCGAGCCCTGGGAAAGCGAGGAACTGCGGTTCGAGACCGACGACCTCGGGCTGACGGACCGGCTGATGAGCGAACTGCGCCGCTGGATGGGCGATGACGAGCACGCCCCGCCGGGCCGGGCCGGCCCGCAGATCGATGAGGCCATGCGGACCGACCAGCAGGGATGGGTCGTCCACGTCACCCGCGAACCGGACGGGCGCTTCACCGTGCGTCGTTATCAGCGTCAGCAGGGTCGCGAGAGTGCCGAGGTCAAGACCTATCCGGACTTTCAGGCCCTGCGGGACGCCGACCCCCAGGCCGCCGGGCTCCTGGCTCCGGCACCTTCGCCGGGGGAGGGTCCGGGGGAGGCGCCACCTCCGCCGATCGCCGAGGCGCTGCGCGAGTACCTCGAACGCCTGAGGCTCTGGGAGCGTCAGCGTCCCGAGTTCCGGGGTTTCCGCGAATGGGACGAGCGGTTCTTCCGCGGTCCGATGGAGCAGCTGCGCGAGCACTACGGCGGTCGCCCCCGGCAGGAGGAGCACAAGCGGCAGGAGTGTCCCGGGCCGCGGGACGCCGAACGACGGGCCGATCCTGCTCCTGCTCCGCCCCCGCCTCCACCACCCGGGCCGCCTCCGGGAGCCTCCGACGGACCTCCCGCCCCTCCGGCCGGGTCGGGGCCCCGGTCCGTCCCCGGTTCGCCGGTCGAGCGGCTCAGACCGGGCGGGGAGCTTCGACCACCCGACGCTCCCGACCCGCCCAGGCACAGCTTCCACTGCCTGCCCGACGGACGCATCGATGTAACGGTTCGGGAACCTGAAGGCGAACTGCGGCTTTCCTTCGAATCGATCGAGCGATTCCGCGCCGAGGAGCCGGCTCTCTACCAGCGCTACCTGGAGGTTCGTGAGCAGGCCCGGCGTTGAACGAGACCGCGCCAGCCTGGGCAGCAACGGGCAGTCGAGTCGCCAAAGGGCCCGTCGTTGCCGGCGGCACCGTTCCGGGCCATCGACTCCCTGAAGGCAGTGGATGCCGGCGGTCCGCGACCGCAGGCGACACCGCCCCGCGATGAGCCGCGGCCGGGACTGCCCGGTGGGCACTGCGGGCCGGGCATGGTGTCTCGATACACCGGCTGCGCGGGCCAGGTCCGAAGATCGCCACCGACCCTGCCTTCTGGACCAGGCTGTTGCCGGGATGGGGAACCTGGAGCTACCGAGCACCCGCGGAAACCACGGCGGGTAAATGCGGCAGCCACAGCGCGTGAAAAAAGCCTGGTCGCGCTTGGATAGACAAGGGGGGGGTTGTCCATCCCTGTGGGGTGCGACCAGGCCTGTACCGAAAGCCCCCGGCGGCAGGGAGCAACCCCCCGTCAGCCGGCGGCAGAACAAGGCCACCTGACTGTTTCAATTATCCCATGGGACCGCTTCGTGTCAAGGATTAATTGTTTTTCCTAACGCCCGGGACCATCCGGACTGTGGCATCCGCGCAACCGCCGTTCAACGGCTTCCCGGTGATGTGCCAGGCCGGACTGCCGGTCCACCGCCCGACGAACGGGGGGTCTTTTCGGGCAGGACAGGGCGCCGTTTGTCTTTTGCGGACGGCGATTTGCGCCCCAATGAGCATGCCGGCCGTGCCGACGGCGACATGGAGGATCCCTTGGCCGTGAGCTGTTCAGGCGGTTTTCCGTCGACTGTGCCCGGCATTGGCCTGCAGTTGCTGGGTCGGCATTACCAGAAAACACAGCCCGCCCCGGCCGGAAAGCGTCGCCGGCGGAGGCGGGTCTGCGTTCGGCCGAGGTTTCAACGGCGAGCAGCCCGGGCCGAGGGAACGCGGCGTCCCAGGGCGTCAGGCATCATAGTACAGGTGGAACTCGTGCGGATGCGGGCGCAGGCGCAGCTCATCGATCTCTTTGGTCTCCTTCCATTCGATCCAGGAAGAGATCAGTTCCTCGGGGAACACGCCGCCTTCCATGAGAAAGGCGTGGTCTTTCTTCAAGGCGGCCAGGGCCTGTTCCAGCGAGGCCGGCGTGTTGACGATGTCCTTGCGCTCCTCGGCGCTGAGCGCGTAGATGTCCTTGTCCAGCGGCTTGCCGGGGGCGATTCGGTTCTTGATGCCGTCCAGCGCCGCCATCATCAGCGCCGCGAAGGTCAGGTAGCCGTTGCACGACGGGTCGGGGCAGCGGAACTCCAGCCGCTTGGCCTTGGGATTGTCCGAGTACATCGGGATGCGGATGGCCGCCGAGCGGTTGCGGGCCGAGTAGGCCAGGTTCACCGGGGCCTCGTAGCCGGGCACCAGCCGGCGGTATGAATTGGACGTCGGGGCGGCGAAACTCAGGACCGCGGCGGCGTGCTTGAGGATCCCGCCGATGGCGAACAGGGCCATTTCGCTCAGACCGGCGTACTCGCTTCCGGCAAACAGCGGCTTGCCGCCCTTCCAGAGCGAGAAGTGCGTGTGCATGCCGCTGCCGTTGTCCTGGAACACCGGCTTGGGCATGAAGGTCACGGTCTTGCCGGCCCGCTTGGCGACGTTGCGGACGATGTACTTGAACCACATCATCTGGTCGCCCATCTGCACCAGCGGGCGGAACTTCATATCGATCTCCGACTGGCCGGCGGTGCCGACCTCGTGATGGTGGGCCTCCACGGCGATGCCCACCTTGCGCATCTCGTAGACCATCTCGCCGCGGAGATCGTGGTAGGTGTCCGTCGGGCTCACGGGGAAGTAGCCGCCCTTGAACGAAGGCTTATACCCCAGGTTGGGCTCCTCGAAGCGTGCGGTGTTCCAGGCTCCCTCGACCGAGTCGATCTCGTACATCCCCCGATGCTGATTCTGCTCGTAGCGGACCTCGTCGAAGATGAAGAATTCCAGCTCCGGGCCGAAATAGGCCGTGTCGGCCAGGCCGGTGGAGTGCAGGTAGCGCACCGCGCGCTTGGCGACGTTGCGCGGATCCTTGCCGTACTCCTTCAGCGTCACCGGATCATAAATGTCCGCCAGCACGCTGACCGTCGGTTCCTTGAAGAATGCGTCCAGCCGGGCGGTGTCGACCTGGGGAATCGCGATCATGTCGGAAACGTTGATTTCCTGCCATCCGCGGATGCTCGATCCGTCGAACCCCAGGCCGCTCTTGAAGGTGTCTTCGTCCAGCTCGTCCACCGGATACGAGCAGTGCTGCCAGGTGCCCAGCATATCGCAGAACTTCAGATCGACCATCTCCGCCCCGACCTGCTTGCAGTAGTCGAAGAAGTCCTTGGGGGTTTCCGCTCTGTCGGGAACAGACGAGTGGTTCATGGGTGCCTCCCTGTCTGGAGTGGGAACTCTCCGGTGACGCCTGTTCCCCGGATCGCCCGCCGGCGCCCGGCCGACAGGCCTTTCCAAGCGATATCCGGGGCGTCCAGGCACGTGTGGATCGACGGGCCTGTTGCGGCCCGTCGGCATCCGAAGCGACAAATGGAGCAATCGTTGTGCCAGCCCCGCGTCCGGACGGCAGCAGCGTCGAATGTGGGCCTTCTGCAAGCCGTCCGGCGGTTGTAGCCCTCAGAGATGCCAGGTGCCATGCCCGTTCGATGGGCATCCGGAGATCTGCATGCCTTTTTGATGGGCACCGCCCGGAGAACGACACCGGAACCTCAACGTGGGCAAGCCGCCTCTGCCTGCCGGCCGTTGGCATTGCGCGTGCAACGCCGATCTCTCCCCGGCCCGCCCGTCGGCGTCGGCCTACGGTCAAACGTGTGATGGAACCCCGGGCTGGGGGTCACCAAGCGAGCCCCCGGCCCCCCATCACACGTTATGGGACGGCCGGTGGGGTATCGGCACGTGCCCAGCGGGGTTCCGGTCAACATCGGGCGTCCGAAGGAAAGGCACCGAGGCGATTCGGGAAGGTTCTGCCCGGGGTGTCGGGCATAGGGTTCCACCCGGGGTTTGGGGGCATCAGGGCTTGCCGGGACCCCCCTTCGGGACGTACATTTGGGGTAGCAGAGGCCGGAAGGACCGAAGACTCGCTCCTTACCAGGGGGTATGCCTGGCTTGCAGCGCCTGTTTGCATTACTGTCGGTATGCCTTTTTCTCACCGGGGGTTGCAATTTTTTTGCTCCTCCGCTGGTGGACAAGAGCGCCCCGGGGCTGCGGGTCGAGGGTGAGCCGAACGACACCTTCGGTCAGGGCATGGCCGTGCAGCTGGACGAGGGCGGCCGGGCCCGTCTGGTGGGCACCATCACTCCGCCGGATGACGTGGACGTGTACAGTCTGGGTGAACTCCTGGCCGGCGACCGGATCATCCTGGACGTGGCCACCCCCACGGGCAACCTGGACGCGACGGTGGTGATCTTCGACGGCGGCGGGCGGCTGGTTTACGAGAACGACGATCGCGATTACGCCCTGAGTCAGTACGACCCGTTCATCAACCACGTCGTGCGGCATGACAGCCTGGTCTACTACGCGGCCATCACCTCCTCCCCGCTGAACCCCACCACGGGCACGTACGAGGCCCTGCTGACGATCGTCCGGGGCGGCGAGGTTCCGCCCACGGCCGGGCAGATCGTAGCGCTGGACTTCGACGGAGGCACGGTCAGCCTGGACGGGGAGGTGTACAGCGTCGGGCCGTTCGACACGGCGGACATCGACCCGGCGTACGCGGGCATGACCGCCGACGTGATCGCCCGCATCGAGGAGGTTATCCGGTCGAACTACGATGGGCTTCAGCTGGACGTGCGGGTCGTCGGCCGGGACAGTCTGGAGGCCGGCTGCAGCTACTCCACGCTGCTGTTCGGCGGGCGCAACCGGGCGGCTTACGGTCTGGCCGAGGATATCGACCTGTACAACGACGACCGCTGCGACGACGCGGTCATCTACACGGGCATGTTCACGCCGCAGCGTTTCGGCGGGGTGCTGACGGCTTTCGAGCTGGGGACGGCGATCGGCAACGTGGCCTCCCACGAGATGGGCCACCTGCTGGGACTGAACCACGTGGCCAACGTGCAGGACATCATGGACACGACCGGCTCGGCGGCCACTTTTCTGGACGATCAGCGGTTCATGGCGTCCCCGCTGGACGAAACCATCTTCCCCTTCGGGCTGCAGGACGGCTGGATGCTGCTGACCCAGACGCTGGGCCCGGGGTGATCCGCCACCGGATGCCCGCGCATGGATGTCCTTGGCCTGACCTTCGGCGAACTCTGCGAACGCCTCTCGCCCCGGCGGCATGAGATCAGGGGTTTGCGCAGCGTCTACCGCCGCCTCTGTCTGGGGGAAGCCGAAAGCCTCCTGTACGGCGGGGTGCTGCTGACCGCGCAGACCTGGCCGGTGGTCCGGTCGGTGCGGGAGGAGGAGCTCACCAAGTTCGTGCAGCGCGACCCGTCGGGGCTGGAGATCGAGAGCGTGATGGTGCCGATGTCGCGGCGCGGCCGGTGCTGGACCACGCTGTGCGTATCCTCGCAGATCGGCTGCGCCCGGGGCTGCCGGTTCTGCGCCACCGCCCGGATGGGGCACCTGCGGGACCTGACGGCCGCCGAGATGGTCGGGCAGGTGACGGCCGCGCGACGGCAGTTCGGCGTGCAGGTGCGCAACGTGGTCTTCATGGGCATGGGCGAGCCCTTCGACAACTTCGATGGTCTGATGCAGGCCGTGCGGGTGCTGACCGACCGCTCCGGCCTTTCGATGGCCGCCGAGCGGATCAGCATCTCGACCGTCGGCCGCACGGAGGGCATCCGGCGGCTGGCGGATCTGGGCTGGCGGAGGATCAACCTGGCGGTTTCGCTGAACGCCCCCAACGACGACATCCGCTCGCGGATCATGCCGGTGAACCGGCTGGAGCCGATGGCCCGCCTGCGCGAGGCCCTGCTGGCCTACCCTCTGCGGCGCTGCCAGTTCTTCATGATCGAATACGTGCTGATTCCCGGCGTCAACGACGCTCCGGGGCATGCGGCCGAACTGGCCGGGTATCTCCGGCCGCTGAAGTCCGTGGTCAACGTCATCCCCTACAACCCCGTTCCGGGCGCCGACTGGCCGGCTCCGACCGAGGAGCAGATCACGGCCTTCATCGCCGCCCTCAAAGCCTGCGGGCTGGTGGTCAAGCGTCGTCTGACCAAGGGCCGCGGGCAGATGGCGGCGTGCGGCCAGCTGGGCAACGCCGCCCTGCGGGCTCTTGGCGCCTGAGGCTGTTGCCGCAGCCGCTTGTAGCCGGCGTGCCGGTCATGTGGAGGGCACGCGTCGGCGGCCGTTGTTCAAGACATCGGGGTGGTTGAGTCCGGGCAGGCCTGGATGAGCGACGGTTTCCGGGCGGCGCGGCGGGCCGGGAAACCGATCCCGCATCTTGCGAGTTCAGCGGCACAGGTCGGGTCGCTTGTCATCCGTCCGGCGCGGCGGTATGAAGGGCGCGGCTGCGGCCGGTGCAGCGGCTGCGGCCGATGCGGGAAGCGGCATGGAGCAGGCGATCTTTCTGGTCATCGGGCTTGTGGTCGGAGCGGCCCTGGGCTGGCTGGCGGCCGTGCTGCGCGGTCGTGCCGGCGGAGACGCGGCCGCGCGGGCTGCGGCCGCGGAAGCCCTGGAGCGGGACTTGCGCGAGCAGCTGAGCCGGGCGACCGCGGAGGCCCGGGATCTGCAGGACCGCCTCAGCACGGAAGCGCAGGCCCGGACGGCGGCCGAAACCCGGGTGGCGGAGCTGGGGCGTCAGTTCGAGCAGCAGCGTGCGCTGCTGGCCGAGGCGGAGGCCAGGCTCAAGGAGTCGTTCCAGGCGTTGTCGGCGGAGGTTCTGAAGGCCAATGCCGAGCAGTACACCGCCTATGCCCGCAAGACGCTCGAGACGGTCCTGGCCGAGGCCAAAGGCGACCTCGGGAAGCGTCAGGAGGCCATTCAGACGCTGGTGCAGCCGCTGACCGAGTCGCTGAAGCGCTACGACGAACAGACCCGCAATCTGGAGCAGGCCCGTCAGAAGGCCCTGACGCTGCTGGAGCAGGAGGTCAGGACGCTGGCCACAACCAGCCGCGAGCTGCAGCAGGAGACCGGCCGGCTGGTGACGTCGCTGCGGGATCCGAAGGTCCGGGGGCGCTGGGGCGAGATTGCCCTGCGTCGGGCGGCCGAGCTGGCCGGCATGGTCGAGCACTGCGATTTCGAGCAGCAGGTGACGGTGGACGCCGGCGAGGGGGGCCGGATGCGTCCGGACATGGTGGTGCATCTGCCGGGCGGGCGCACGGTCGTCGTGGACGCCAAGGCGGTGCTGGACGCCTATCTGGACGCGGTCGCGGCAGCGGATGAGGCTGCCCGGGCCGCGGCCCTGGCCCGCCATGCCTCGCAGGTGCGCAGCCGCATTCGCGAGCTGTCGGGCAAGGCCTACTGGAATCAGTTCACGCCCACGCCGGAGTTCGTGGTGCTGTTTCTTCCGGGCGAGTCGTTCTTCAGTGCGGCGGCGGAGGCGGACGCATCGCTGCTGGAGGACGCTTTGGCCTCCGGGGTGGTCATAGCCTCGCCGACCACGCTGATCGCCCTGCTGAAGGCCGTCGCCTACGGATGGAAGCAGCAGCAGATCGCCGAGAACGCGCAGCGGATCAGCGACTTGGGCCGCGAGCTGCACGACCGGATCCGCACCTTCATCAAGCACATCGCCGACATGGGCGGCGGCCTGGAGAAGGCGGTGGCCTCCTACAACAAGGCGGTGGGTTCGCTGGAGACCCGTCTGCTGCCGTCGGCCCGGCGATTCCGGGATCTCGGCGCCGCGGATACCGGTGAGATTGCCGAGCTGGAGGCCATCGATCAGGTGCCGCGCCTGCCGGACAGCGGGGCGGAGTCGCAGGAATGAGTCTGTCGGCGGGGGCGGGACGCGCCGCGGCGGGGGTTATGGTTCGACCGCGGGGCCGGGCGGCCGTCCTGGTTCCGGGGCCGTAAACGGCGGTGCGCCACGTGAGGCGGGAAATCCCCGGGACGTGGCGTTGTTCGCCCTCGACCGCCGGCCGGGGCACCGGGCGCCGCACGTGTGGCTCGCGCGCGACGGTCGTCGCT
>CAZSYS010000182.1:2185-9266 GCA_964611365.1 uncultured Planctomycetales bacterium | reverse complement strand
GGCAGGCCTCCAGGGCGTACAGCCGGCCGGCCGGCCAGGCGGCCCGGGCTGCGGACTGGCGCCACTTGCGGCTGTCCAGGTCGTCCATGACCAGCACGCGGCGCGACGCGGGCACGCGCAGCGCCGGCGGAGCCATGCTGGAGGAGAAGGCCAGCACGGCATCAAAGGGCATCCGCCGGCTCCACCGGGCGATCTGACGTTCCATCCGGGCCGAGCGGAAGTAGCCCTCGGTGGCGGTCCGGCCGGTGGCCAGGCCCGCCAGGGCCCGGCAGGTCGCCTGCGCCGGGTGCAGCGGCACGGCGAAGACCTCCCGGCACAGATCACGCCAGCCGGCCAGGGACCCGGCGGTCTGCGCGGCGTGTTCCGGTCCGGAGGGCGGATCCAGAAAGCCGGCGCACCACACCTCGTGGCGGCGGGCCAGCCAGTCCAGCAGGCCTGCGGCGCGCAGCTTGGACCCGCGGTCCGGCGGACAGGGCAGGCGGTGGATGAGAAACAGCAGTCTCATGCTTCTGTGCCTTCCGGGCGCCGGCCGGCGCGATGCGGCCGGCGTTCGGCGGCGCCCGGACCCGGCTTCAGCCCGGAATCGATCGGGCCAGCCACGCGCCCAGCGGCCGCGTGACCGCCAGCGGAAGCCGCGGCCAGAGTCTGCGGGCCACGGCCAGCCTCGGGTTGTCCGGATGCAGGTCCGGCGCCTCGGTCCCCCGCAGCGGCGCGTACTGGTACTCCAGCGGCCGGGGCTGAAAACCCTGGAAACGCTTGAAATCGCAGGCCCCGGTGTTGTCGGCGCGGCTGCGGCCGAAATCGAACACCCGACACCCCATGCGCACGGCCTCCTCCATCGCGGCCAGGTACATGAGGTGGTTGGGGTGGTACTTCTCGAATCGCTCGTCACATCCCGAGAAGTAGGGCATCATCACCCCGCGGAAGGTGAAGCTCAGCACGCCGGCGACGGGTCTGTCGCGGTGCAGCACCAGCTGAACCCGGTGGCCGGGCGCCTCCGGATCGGCGGACCCGGCGGGCGTGCTGCGCACCAGGGCCTCAAAGAAGCCCGGCGGATAGTTCAGCGAACCCAGCCTCCGCATGCTGCGGCTGTAGAGCTCCCAGACGGCCGGCAGATGCTCGTCGCCGAAGACGACCTGGAGTCCGAACCGCTCGCGGGCGTGGCGTGCGGCCGCCCGGGCCTTGCGGGGCAGCCGGGCGAGGACCTCGGCCGGATCGCCGGGCAGCCGGCGGCGGAACGTCACGTAGCGGGTCACGACCGGCAGGTCGCCCCAGCGTGCGGTTTCCGAGCGGATATCGACCCACCGGGCGCGCATGTCCCGGGCGCGTTCCAGGGCGGCCTCCAGCAGCGCCCGATGGCACGCGGCGTCGTCGGCCAGGGTGCCGCCATAGACGGCATAGGGGGTGCTGACCAGGATCCGCCCGGCCAGACGGCTTTCCACGCGGAACAGCGGGAAGACTCCGGCCAGGCGTTCGCCCCGCCAGGCGCCCAGGGCGCAGGAGGCGTGTCCGAAGGCCGCCTCCACCGCGTCCTGCCAGACCGGCGTGTGGAAGAAGGTCGCCTCGGGATGGGCCCGGACGTACTCGTCCCATCGGCCCCGTGCGGCGGCGTCGAGTTCGCGGACCGTCGGGGGCATGCTCATGCCTCCGCCGCGAGGGGGTTGTAGTAATCGCTGGATTCGGGGCGGGCCAGGCCGTTCTGGCACTCGCCCACCAGGATGGATCCGGCGATGGAGATCCGGTTGGCCTGCAGCATCCGCACGCAGCGGCGCAGGACGCCCTCGGGGGTGCTGTTCAGGCGGATGACGATCAGCGTCGAGTGGCACAGCGGGGCCACCAGCCCGATGTCGGCAAAGGTGTCCATCGGCGGCGTGTCCACCAGGGCGTAGTGGAAGCGCTCGCGGATCTCCTGGAAGATCGAGGCCAGCCGCGAGCCGCCGAACAGGTCGCTGGGGCTCTCGCCGCCGGGGTCTCCCGAGGGGATCAGGTGCAGGTTGCCGCGCACGACGGGCAGGCAGACCTCCGACAGCGGCCTGTCGCCGCGGATCACCTCCGCCAGGCCGGGCTTGTCCGCGGCCGAGAACAGGCCGCTGAGGCCGCGGCGGCGCAGGTCGCAGTCCACGACGGCCACGCGGAGGTGGCGCAGCTCGGCGAAGCAGAATCCCAGGTTGCCGGCGCTGACCGACCGGCCCTCCCCGTGGAGGCTGGAGGCCACCGCGTAGATGCGCGAGCCGCCGTCGGGATTGGCGGTCAGGAGCCGCGTGCGGATGGCCCGGTACTTCTCGGAGACGACCAGCGAAGGCTCGTGGAGGCTGACCAGCCGGCGATCGACGGATTCCGGCGGCAGCGGGGGAGCGCTGACGATGAACGGCCTGGGCATGGCCGGAAGGTCGAAGATCGCTCCGAACCTGGAGGCCGGGGATGCCGGGGCGTCGGTCGCGCGGGCTCCGGCGTCCGGGGCCCCCTCGCGCGCGGCCCCGCCCTCGGCGGCCTCGCGCTTTCGAAGTCTCTCCTCCTGTGCGCGTTTCAGTGCTTCTGCGATGCGACCCATAGCTCACGCTTCCGTGGGCGGACGGCCGGGCCGTCCGCCGTGCGGTCAGTCTCCCCACAGGGAGGCGACGACACCGCTGGCCTTTTCCCGGATCTCGTCGTAGGTCCGCGGCTGCTCGACGCTCAGGTAGAACAGGCTCCCCAGAACGAGAACCAACACTCCCTGAATCCAGGCGACGGCCGGCAGCAGTCCGCGGCGCGCGAAGAAGCGCCGTCGCCCGGTTTCGCTGATGCTTCCGACGATCTCCAGCACCGGGATCCCGAGGATCTGCGAGACGCGCATCGGATCCCGGAGGGTGGTGTCCATGACTTCCCGGAGGAAGACGGCGGCGACGCCCAGGGCCACTCCGATGCCGGCCGAGATCAGCAGCACGCTGGAGAGTTTCGGGGTCAGCGGGCGCGTCGGGACGCGCGGCTCCTCGACGGTGGCGAACTTGACGCCGCGGTTCTCGTCGGCGGCGGTCAGGCGCTGGCGGACGTCGGCCAGGTGCCCGCTCCACATCTCGGCCTCGGACTGGGCATCGCGCAGGGCGGCCAGACGCTGCATGTAAGCCTTGCGGCGGTCGGGCAGGGTCTGGCGCTGGGCCTCCAGCTCGGCGCGGCGGGCGACATGCCCGGCGAGGGCGTCCTCCAGGCCGGCCAGGTTGCGGCGGAGGATCTCGATTTCGCGGTCGACCCGCTGGCGGGCGGCCACGATCGGCGGCAGGCCGGAGCGGTCCGCGGAAGCCGGCTGCGGCGCCGGCGCGGCCTCGATCATCTCCGGCAGCCGTTCGAACTCCGCCTGCAGCTGGCGGAGCTTCTCGCGGAGGTTCAGCACCGTCGGATGGGCGTCCTTCATCTGCCGCATGGACTTGGCGTCGGCGATCTGGGCCCGGACGTTGTTCATCTCCGCCATCAGGGCCGCCCGCTGGGGGTTGGGGATCAGGTGGGTCGCGGTCAGCGGCAGCAGTTCCGGCAGCGGTCCGGCGTCCGGATCGCCGGCCTGCTCGCGGGCCGCCAGCTGCCGGAGGGTTTCCTCCAGTCCGGCCAGGTCCATGGCCACCTGGGCCTTGCGCCCCGAAAGCTCCTCGATGGACTTGATTTCCAGCCGGATCAGGTCCTCCAGTTCGGAAGGCCGGCTGGGGGAGATCCCGGGCTGTTCGGCCTCGATCTGGAGCAGTTCGACCTGCATGCGCGCGACCTGCTCGCGGCAGGTGCGGACCTTCTCCTCGAAGAACTGCTCCGACTCGCGCATGGTGTCGGTGATGAAGTTCTGCGTCTGGGCGATGTAGTTGTCCTTGAGCCGTCCGATCAGGCGGACGGCGAGCTCGGGATCCTCCCCGGCGTAGCGGATCTCAATGAGGTCCAGGTAGGTGCTCTGGTCGATGGTCGCGACCGTGAGCCGCGAGGCCAGGTTGCTGAGGAACTCGTGGCGCACGGCCTCGCCGCGCGGCGTCAGGGCGCCGCCGGCGTCGCGGGGCAGCCCGGCGAGCAGGCCGAGCTCGTCGGCCGCCCGGCGGATGGCCTCGTAGCCCGCCAGGTCGATGCGGATGGAGCGCCGCACGGTCTCGAAGCGCGTCGGGGAGTTGTAGCTGACCAGCTTGGTCAGGACCTCGTCGTCGCGGCGCTCCAGGATCGCCTTCACCAGATACTGGTGGGGCAGGCACAGGGCGACGCCCAGGCTCACGGCCATGCCCGCCAGCAGCGGGATGGCGAACAGCCAGCGGCGGTGGCTCAGGATGGCCATCACCCGGGCGAGCACCCGGGTCAGGTCGCCGTTCTCGGCGTCGTCGGCCCGGGCCCCGACCCGCGGTCCGAGGATGATGGGAGAGGGTTGTATACTCATGCGGTCATCCCACGATCGCCTCCGGCCTTCCGCCTCCTACCTGAACAGCAGCCTCCGGTATCCTCCTCCGTCGTCATCGTCGTCGTGCCTGTAGTTGTAGTACGATCCGTAGCGGTAGTGGTCGGTCGAGTCGCGGAAGTGGTACGGCATCTGGTACGCCGCCAGCATCGGCGAGACCGGGAACAGGACCTCGTTGACCCGCAGCCCGACCCATCCCAGCGGAGTGGGCGGAACATAGACGATGTCGCCCTCCTGCAGGAGCAGGTTGTCGCGCATGTCGCCGCCCTCGACGATCTTGTCGACGTCCACGGTGATCTCGCGGCGCTCGTCGGGGCGGGCGCTGGGCCGGATGACCTTGACCTGGGCCCCCCAGGCGATGAACGTCGGGCGGGCCCGGGCCAGCACGTCCATCAGCGTGTCGCGGCCGGTGAAGGGATGGGGGCCGGGCATGGAGACCTGCCCGAAGACGTAGACGCTCTTGCTCTCGTACGCGGCCACGCGCACATCGACGCGGGGGTTCTCATAGTAGCGGGCCAGGTGCTCCTGGAGCTTGGCCGCCATCTCGGCCGGGGTCATGCCGGCCACGTAGACCTCCCCCAGCAGGTCCAGCGAGATCTTGCCGTCGGCCCGGATGCGCTGGACCTCGTTGTCCACCTCCGGGCAGGTCGGCGAGTTGATCACGATCACGTCGGGGGGTTCGAGGCGGTAGGCGGTGCCCGCGACCTCGTTCTCGTGGGCCCGCATGAAGACCTTCATGTCGTCGTACTTGTTGGCGCAGCCGCCTGACGCGGCGGCGGCCAGTCCGCACAGCGCCGCCAGCGCCGGGTTCCGCCAGCGTGTCCAGCAGGTGTATCGCATCGTCGTCATCCCTGACGCGAAGGCCCGTCCGTGTCCGCCGGGGGCCGGCCATCGATCCGGACGCCGCCGGTCCCCGGTCCCTCGGTGATGGGACTATCGGCACCCGCCGGGGCGGTGGTGACTTATCTCCGTTTTTTTTGCGGACCCTCGCGGCGACCTCAAGCCGGCCGCGGGCAGGTCCGATAGAACGCGCTGAGCCGGTCGACCCGGGCGGATGTCCGATAACCCGCGGCCGCCGGACTCCCAGGAGAGCGATCCATGTACTGCGCTCACTTCGGCCTGCACCGGCCGCCGTTCAACAACACCCCCGACCCGGCGTTCTACTACCGCACGCCGGATCACGAGGAGGCCCTGGCCACGCTGCAGTACGCCTGCCAGGAGCGCAAGGGCTTTCTGCTGATCACCGGCGAGGTCGGGTCCGGCAAGACGCTGGTCGCCCGGATGTTCGCCCGGCAGATCGAGCCGCTGGGCAGCGTGGCGGTCATCACCCAGAACCAGCTGTCGGCCCGACAGCTGCTGGCGGCGATCTGCGCCGAGTTCAACCTGTCCTGCCCGCCGGAGAGCAGCAATCTCCAGCTGGTCGAGACCCTCCAGCAGTACCTGCTCCGCGAATTCGCCGCCGACCGGCTGGTGGTGGTGGTGCTCGACGAGGCCCAGGACCTGCCCGACGAGAGCTTCGAGATGCTGCGGATGCTGGGCAACCTCGAGGCCGACGACGCCAAACTCCTGCAGATCTGCATCCTGGGCCAGCCCGAGCTGCGCGAGCGCTTCGCCCGGCCGGGCATGAGGCAGCTCAACCAGCGGCTGTTCCGGCGCTTCCACCTGCGGGCCCTGACCGCCGAGCAGACCGCCGAGTACGTGCGCAGCCGCATGACGGTGGCCGGCTGCCCGCCCGAGACGGAGGTGTTCACGCCGCACGCCCTCGCCCGGATCTTCCGGGCGTCCGCGGGCATCCCGCGGGTGATCAACCAGATCTGCGACAACGCCCTGCTGACCGCCTACGGCCTGGACAGCCGGATCGTGGACAACGTCATCCTCGACCAGGTGCTGGAAGGCGGGGAGCCGAACGCCGAGCCGACCCCCGAACAGACACAGGCCCGCATCGAGGCCATCTACGGGTCGCGGCCGGAGGTCGCCCAGGCCCCGGTGTTCGCGGCACCGGATGCCGAAGCGGTCGCGGAAGTTCCGGAGATCCCGCCGGCCCCGCGTCTTGAGCCCCAGGCCATCCATCGGCGGATCGAACAGGCCCTGGAAACGATCGAGTCCTCGGCCGCCGGACTGCAGGCCCGGCTGGAGGCGCAGGAGTCGGCACGCCGCCAGATCGAGTCCATCGTCGAGCGGGCCGCGTCCCGATGGAACGCCGCCCGCAGTGAACTGGGCGTCTGCCGCGAAGACCTGCATGCGATCATCGACGAGGCCGTGGCCCGCTGCCGGGCGGCCGAACAGCGGATCGAAGGCTCCGACCGGGGCGGTTCGTCGGCCGAGGCCCTCGACGAGATCCGGCGCCTCCATCAGGAGGGAACGCAGGAACTGCTGGAGCGGATCACGCGTCAGCGGGAGGAGTTCCAGCGGCTCTTCGAACAGAACGAACAGCACTGGATCGAGACCCGCCAGCGCGTCGCCGGGCTGGCCCGCGAGGCAGTCAGCCCCGAGACGATCGAGGAACTCGAGTCCCAGCTCGAGAGGCGCATCGAGGAGGCCGTCGGGCAGATGGAGGCCTATCAGGCCCAGGTCGCCGAACTGCTTCCCCTGATCCAGCGACAATGCCAGGACACCGAAGCCCGTATCGTATCGCTGGCCCGGACCCAGGAACGCCAGGACCGCGACATGGAACGCCTGGGCGAGGAC
>CAZSYS010000182.1:0-2085 GCA_964611365.1 uncultured Planctomycetales bacterium | reverse complement strand
CGCCAGGACCGCGACATGGAACGCCTGGGCGAGGACCTGGAACGCCTGGGCGAGGGGCTGGCCGAGCAGCATCGCGGCCAGGCGGCCCAGGCCGAGACACTGGACCGGCTCGGCAGCCGGGTGGCCGGCTGCGAAGCCGCCGCGCAGGCCCTGGCCCGCGACGTCCAGCAGCGGCTCGAGTTGGCGGCCGCGTCCGTGGCCGCGCTGCGGGAGCAGGCCGCCTCGGCGGACGACCTGCAGCACATCCGCGAGAACCAGGAGCGGGCGCTGGGCGAAGTGGAAGCCAGACTCGGACGACAGGCCCTGGAGCTGGCCGAGACGCGGCGGCAGGTCGATGCCCGGGCGGCGGAACTCTCCGGCGAGCAGCGCCAGGCGTTCGAGGAGCTGGCCCAGCGGATCGCCGGCCAGGCCCGGGAGCTGTCCGAGCTGCGACGGCGCCTGGTCCGGCAGCATGCCGACATCCGCCAGCAGCTGGCCGCCCTGGCCGAGGAGTTCGCCCGTCGGGGCGACGTGGACGCGGTCCGGGAACAGCAGGACGCCCGGAGGTGCCAGCTGGACGAGCGGCTGACGGCCGAGATCGCCGCCGGCCGGCAGGAGGCCAACCGGCGTCTCGACGAACTCGAGGCCCTCTGCCGGAGCGCCCAGGACGAAATCGACCGCCTGACCCGCGAGGCTCAGGCCGACGGCCAGGAGCTGGCCGGACTGGCCGCCCGCCAGCGGCAGGACGTGCAAGGCCTGCTGGAGGAACTGCAGGGCATCCGGCAGTCGATGGACCAGCGGCTGACCGGTACGCTCGCGCGCTGGGAGCAGACGCAGCAGCAGCTGGAGACGCTGCGCGAACGGGCCGCGGACCGCGCGGTCCTGGAGGCGCTGCGTGCCCGCCAGGCCCGCGATGCCGAGGAAGTCAGGGAGGTTGTCAGCCAGAACCGCACACAGCTGGAATCGCTTGTGGAGAGCTTCGGCCAGCGATGCGAGGCCCTGGTAGCCGCCCGGAAAGCGGAACTGGAGGAGTCGATCCGTCAGCTCACCGGACGTTGCGACCAGACCGGCGCGGCCCTGCAGGCCCTGGAGGCCCGCGCCGCGTCGAACGAGGACGTGGCCGAGCTTCGCCGACGACACGACCAGCACGTGCGGGCCCTGCTGGCCCGCCTGCAGGAGACCCGCAGCCGCCACGAGGAGCGGCTGGGCGACCTGGGAGCCCGCTGGCAGGCGCTGCGCGAGAACCTCGACCGGCTGGCCGCCTCGTCCACCCCGGTGGCGACCTTCCAGGCGGCCCAGGAGTCGATGGCCCAGGCGATGGAGGGGCTCAGATCGCGCCTCAGCGAGATCGGCGGCCGGCAGGCCGGCGATGCACAGACCTTCGTGGAGGTCATCGAAACCCTGACCCAGCGCATCCGGCTGCTGGAGGAGCGCGAGCGCCCGCGGCCGGTGGAGATCCGGCTGGCTCCGAAGGCGGCCGCACGGCTCGGGCAGATGAACGAGCAGGCCGAGGCTCACATCGGACGGCTGGAGGCGCTCGTGGAGCAGGCCCGGGCCGTAGGAACGCAACTGGAGGACTCCGCTCGGCGGGTCACCGAAGCCCTGGCCGGCTGGTCGGAAAACGCCGACGCCGTGCGGGCCCAGGCCGAACAGCTCAGAGCATCCGCCGGAGCCTCGGCGGGCATCCTCAAGGCGCTGCAGCGATCCAACCAGGCGCTCAACGACAACCTCCAGCAGATCGATCGGCGCCAGGAGGAATGGGAGCAGCGCTTCCTGCGCGCGGAGACGGCCGCGAGGCAGCGCCTGGAGGAGCAGAGCCGGCGGTCGCTCACGCAGCTGGACGCCGCGGCCAGCCGGGCCGAGCAGGTGGCCGAGGAACTGCGGCAGCTGATCGACCGGGGCTCGGACGCCGGATCCGCCGTCCAGGGGCTGCTGGCCGCCATTGCACGCAGTGCCTCGGAGATGGCCGGCCGGCCGGCCGTCCGAAAGGCCCAGGCCGCCGGCACGGAGGGACCCAAGGGACGCGGCCCGGTCGTTCCGGTCCGCTGGCCCGAGCTGCGCACGCACGGTCTGGCCGGCGCACGGGCGGGTTGACCGGCCGGCCGC
>CAZSYS010000181.1:0-9293 GCA_964611365.1 uncultured Planctomycetales bacterium | reverse complement strand
CATGGCACGGAGCAGAAACCATCGCGGTTGTTCGCGGCGCGAGGCGATGTCGGCGGTCCTGGCCGCCGCCGGATACGGCCTGTCGGCCGGCACGAGCCGCGGCGAGGCATCGGCTCCGGCGCGTCCGGCCACCGACCCTCCGGCCGGGCGCCGCCCGGCGGAAAGGCTGGCCGCGGACGTGGTCGTGGTCGGCGGCGGCATGGCCGGCGTCTGCGCCGCCCTGAGCGCGGCCCGCAACAACGCCGCGGTCGTCCTGATCCAGGACCGGCCGGTGCTGGGAGGCAACTCCTCCAGCGAAATCCGGATGCACATTGTCGGGGCGACCTGCTCGGGGCACCGCACCGACACCGACGCCCGCGAGACGGGCATCATCGAGGAACTCTGCCTGGACGAGGCGGTGCTGAACCCTCAGCGATCCGCCGGCATGTGGGACCTGCTGCTGTACGACCGCGTGCGCCGCGAGCCGGGCATCCGCCTGCTGCTGGATGCCGCCTGCACGGGCGTGCGCATGGCCGGCGAAGACCGCATCGGGGCCGTGCTGGCCGAGAGTTCGACGCGCGAGCGATCGTTCGAGGTGTCCGGCCGGATCTTCATCGACTGCAGCGGGGACGGAAGGCTCGGAGCCGAGGCCAGTGCGGATTTCCGGGTCGGCAGGGAGGCCCGAAGCGAGTTCGGCGAGTCGCTGGCGCCCGAGGTGGCGGACCGCCGGGTTCTGGGCAGCACGCTGCTGTTCGTCACCCGGCCCCACGAACGGCCGATGCCTTTCGTCCCGCCGGCCTGGATCCGCCGGTTTCCCACCTGTGCGGATCTGCCCCACCGGCCGCACCACGAGTGGTCCTACGGCTACTGGTGGGTGGAGTGGGGCGGGGAGCTTGACACCATCGCCGATCAGGATGTGATCCGGGAGGAGCTGCTGGCCGCAGCCCTGGGCGTCTGGGACCACATCAAGAACAGCGGCGCCCATCCCGACAGTGCCCACTGGGCCCTGGAGTGGCTGGGTTTTCTGCCCGGCCGGCGCGAGAGCCGGCGGTTCATCGGCGATCATCTGCTGATCGAGCCGGAGGTCCGCCACGGCGAGGTCTTCGAGGACGGCGTCGCGTACGGCGGCTGGCCGATCGACCTGCACCCTCCGGCGGGCATCGACAGTCCCGAGCCGCCCGCGACCCAGATCCCGGTGCCGCTGTTCAACATTCCGCTGCGCTGCCTGTATTCGCGGAACATCGCCAACCTGATGTTCGCCGGCCGCAACATCAGTGCCTCGCACGTGGCCTTCGGCAGCACGCGGGTCATGGGCACCTGCGCGGTGATGGGCCAGGCGGCCGGCACGGCGGCGGCGATGTGCGTGGCGGCGGGCGTCGGTCCCCGGGAACTGGCCCGGACCGGCGTCGCCGGGCTGCAGCAGCGCCTTCTGCGGGACGACGCCTACATCATCGGGGTGCGCAACGCCGACCCGGCGGATCTGGCCCGCGGGGCGGAGGTCCGGGCCTCCAGCGAAGCCGACTCCGGTCCGGCGTCGAACGTGATCAACGGCGTGCATCGCGGCGTGGGCATGGCCACTAACCGCTGGATCTCGGATCCCGCCCGGCCGCTGCCGCAGTGGATCGAGCTGCGGTTTCCCGGTCCCCGGCGGGTGCGGACCGTCCAGCTGGTCTTCGACACCGGGCTGGTGCGCCCACTGAGCTTTTCGCACAGTCCGTGGTACACCGGCAGAATGGTGCGCGGCCCGCAGCCCGAGTGCGTCCGCGACTACGACGTGAAGCTGCTGGACGGCGAAAGCGCCTGCACGGTCGCCGAGGTGCGGGGCAATCACCAGCGCAGGCGCGTGCACGCCCTGGAGCCCCGGACGGCCTCGGGGATCCGGATCGAGATTCTGGCGACCCACGGTGATCCCTCGGCGAAGGTGTTTGAGGTGCGGGTGTACGGGTAAGTCTGTCGGACCGCGCGCCGGGCGCAGACCCGGGACCGGGCCTCATGGCCGGGCCGCGGCGTGCCCGCCGCAACGAGACGACTTCATGAGCGTCCTGCATATCCTCCTGCATGTGCTCAGTCTTCCGGCGTCGGTCCAGGCCCCGGCGGCATCCGCCCCGGCGCCGGACGCCGGCGGTGATTTGCTGCCGGACGCCGCGGAGCCCGGCGCGCGCCTCGCGGAGGGGCTGGAGGAGGTCATGAAGGCCGGCGCCGGGTCGGCGGACGCATCCGCAAAGCGCGTCGTCGATCTCTGGAATGCCGCCGAATGACCGGGGCCCGGATCGGGAACGCCCGCCGGGGGCTGCGCTCCTCAGCCTCCCGGAAGCGGTGGAGCCTGATCCAGCGGGATCAGTTCCATCTCCTCCTGCCGCGTCGGATTGACCCACCAGGCGGTGCGCCCGGGAAAGTGTTTGAGCAGTTCGGCATTCCTGCCCGGCCCCAGGTCGCGGGCGTAGATGACCGGGTTACGGTCCAGATCCGGATCCATGAGCTTGAAGCCGTCATTGTAGTAGTCGGGGGTGTGGTCCCGGGCCATCGTGCGGTAGTGGCCGCTGCGGATGAAGACTACCGCGTTCTGCAGGCCGGTGGCCTCGACCACGCGTCTGATCGTCGGCCGGTCGAAAGTGAACCCGCGGCACATGTCGATCAGCGGGACGTGGCCGATCCACCAGCCGGCCACCGCGCCGGCCAGCGAAGCCAGCCACAGGCCGCTTCGCGCGGTTCGCACCGGTGCCGGCAGGTCCAGCATCCGGCACCAGCCGGGCAGGACCACGCGGATCGCCGTCAGCCCGGCCGCCGCCAGCAGCATCATCATCGGCATCGCCTCGGTCCAGTAGCGCGGCTGGCCCATCAGCAGGCCGCTGGAGACGTGGAAGACGTTGACCGCGATCAGGCCCGCGACAACCGCGGCCGTGGCCGCGGCCGCTTTCCGCCAGGGTGAGGCGACAGCCCCGGCCAACAGCAGTGCCGGCGTCACCTGGCCCCACCCCAGAAGTGCCGACCCGAGGGCATCGAGGTTGAAATAGAGGTCTCGCAGCAGGCCCCGGCGCAGCGAGTGACCCTTGTCGGCCTCGGGCCAGTACTCCAGGCCGACATCCGGTCCGAAGCCGAGCCGGTCGGTCGCGGACCACTGACCGAAAGGCGTCTTGAGCGGGCTGCCGGTCAGGGCGGCGTTGTAAGCGAAAAAGATGACGGCGAAGACCGCCACGCTGCCGGCGAAAGCCAGGACGGTCCGGGCCGGAAGCCTCCTCCAGGGCATCGCCCAGGCGGCGGCCGCGGCCATGGGCAGCCCCATGCCGATCACCGTCAGCGGACGGGAGTTGCAGGCCAGCCCCAGCCCCACGCCCGCCGTCAGGGCCCAGCCCCAGCGTGACGGGTCGCGCACCACCCGGGCGAGCCCGACCCCCAGGAGCAGCATCATGACCAGCGAGCCGGCGTGGGCCATCATCACCCCGCCGGTGTAGAGCCGCCAGGGCGAGAGGACCATCAGCACTGCGGCCACGCGGGCCACCTTGTCGTTGAACAGCTCGCGCCCCAGCATCCAGGTGAGCCACACGGCCAGGCCGATCAGCACGGGATGCACCAGCCAGGGCATGCCGATCCAGACGCCCGGGACCAGGGCGATCGACTGGCCGAGAAAGTACTTGCCGTACCACTTCGGCGGCCGGGCGATCACGAACTCGGCGTCGAAGAACTCCGGCATCGGCGGGGCCGGAGCCCACAGCCGGCCGGCAGCCAGATTCTTCGCCTGGAAGAGCATGGCCGTCTCGTCCACGATGTGGGTCGAGCGCTCCATGACCACCCAGGCGAAGGCCGCCGAAGAGACCGTCGCCAGGCCCGCCGCGACCGGCACAAAGACCCGTGAGCGGCTGCGGAGCACCAGCCGTTCCAGGCGCAGTCCCGCCCCGGGGATCAGTGCGGCCGTGAACAGGGCCAGTAGCAGCACCACGGCGGCCAGCAGTGTCCCGCGGAGAATGCGCAGGGCGAAGTTGGACCAGTTCTCCCAGGTCTCCGCCGGTGTCAGGGACGGCAGCGACGGCAGCTGCCACGCTCCCAGGGTCAGCAGGGCCGCCGCGATCAGCAGCAGGGCCGGCGACATCCAGCCTGTGAACGGTTGTGCGGCGGATGGCAGAGGCCGGCCGGCCTGAGCATCGTGATGGGGCATGCCCGGCCATTCTAATCCGCCGCCGGACGGCCGCAAGCGGCCCTTGCGTGCGTGGCTGTCGGCCATTAACCTCGCCGGAGGGGCGATCCAGCGGGGCGGTCCACCCCGGCCTGCGGCGCGGTTGCCGCGGTGCCCGCGGTGTCGGAGGAATTGCGGCCGGCATGGCAGACAAGACGGCACTGATCATCGGTGCGGGCCCGGCGGGCCTCACCGCCGCTTACGAACTGCTTGAAAACACGTCGGTCCGTCCGATCGTGCTGGAGGCCACGGGCGAGATCGGCGGCATTGCCCGGACCGTCCACTACAAGGGCAACCGCATCGACATCGGCGGCCACCGATTCTTCTCCAAGAGCGACCGGGTGATGGACTGGTGGCTGAGGTTCCTGCCGCTGCAGCGGCTGGAGGACGGGCAGGCGGGGCTGGCCCTGCGCTACCGCGGCGCGCATCGCGATCTGGCCGTTTTGGGCGCAGGGCCCGATCCGGACGAAACCGACCTGGTCATGCTGGTGCGCAACCGGCTGTCGCGGATCTTCTTCCTGCGGCGATTCTTCGACTACCCGGTGACGCTCAACTTCAACACCATGGCCAATCTCGGTCCGGTTCGGCTGGCCCGCATCGCCGCCAGCCTGGCCCGGGCCCGGATCGCCCCGATCCGCCGGGAGCGGTCGCTGGAGGACTTCCTGATCAACCGCTTCGGGCGCGAGCTTTATCTGACGTTTTTCAAGGATTACACGGAGAAGGTCTGGGGCGTGCCCTGCGACCGCATCAGCCCGGAATGGGGCGCTCAGCGGATCAAGGGGCTCTCGCTGACCGGCGCGGTCTGGCACGCGGCCCGCCGGCTGGTCCGGCGCGACGCCTCCATCGCCCAGAAGTCGGTGGAAACCAGCCTGATCGACCGCTTTCTCTACCCCAAGTTCGGTCCCGGGCAGCTCTGGGAGCACGTGGCCGACCAGGTCCGGCGGCGCGGCGGCGAGGTCCGCATGGGTCACGTCGTGGAGCGTCTGTTCACCGACGGGCCGCGGGTCGCGGCCGTCGGGGTGCGCGACGCCTCCGGCGGGGAGGTCCGCGTTGCCGCCGACTACTTCATTTCGTCCATGCCCGTCCAGGACCTGGTGCGCGGACTCCATCCGGCCGCTCCGCCCGAGGTCCGCGAGGTGGCCGAGGGGCTGATGTACCGCGACTTCATCACCGTGGGACTGCTGCTGCGCCGGCTCAAGGCCGGTGCCGCCGGCCGGGCTGCGGCGGGGGACGGGCGCGGGCTGATCCCGGACAACTGGATCTACATCCAGGAGCGCGACGTGCGCGTCGGCCGTCTGCAGGTGTTCAACAACTGGAGCCCGTACATGGTCGCCGAGCCTCGGACCTGCTGGCTGGGGCTGGAGTATTTCTGCCGGGTCGGCGACGACCTCTGGAGCATGAGCGACGGGCAGTTCGCCGGGTTCGCGGCCGACGAGCTGGCGAAGATCGACCTCATCGACCGCCGCGACGTGCTGGACGCGGTGGTCATCCGGGTGCCCAGGACCTACCCCGCCTACTTCGGGAGTTACGACCGTTTCGAGGTGATCCGCCGCTTCCTGGACGGTTTCGAGAATCTTTTCCTCGTCGGCCGCAACGGCATGCACCGCTACAACAACCAGGACCACTCCATGCTCACCGCGATGGCGGCGGTGGAGAACATCCGCGACGGCTCGCCGCGCAAGGACAACATCTGGGACGTCAACGTCGAGCAGGAATACCACGAGGAGCGGGGCAGGGAGAAGGCCTGAACCCGCCGGCGCTCAGGCCGTGCCGACGGTCAGCAGGCCGGGCATCCAGAAGCTGAACTTGCGCCGGCGGATGTTCCGGAACCCGGCGTCGCGGAAGTGGGCGTCCATCTGCTTCCAGGTGGCGTGGTGGACCTGTTTCTCGACGCGCCCGATGATCATGTCGAAACAGACGTGGCCGATGATGTTGTCGCGGAAGCCGTCGATGATCATCAGCCGGCCGCCGGGGCGCAGGACGCGCTTCATGTCCCGCACCACCGCCCGCTGGTCGGGGTAGTGGTGAAAGGAGTTGCTGCAGGTGACCGCGTCGAAGGACGCGTCGGCAAAGGGCAGGTGCTGCGAATCGGCGTTGACGTAGCGCAGCCGGCCGGCCAGGTCGGCCTGCCGGGCCTTGCCGGCGGCCACCCGGCACATGGCCTCGGCGTAGTCGAGCCCCACCACCCGGGCCGGAAGGCTCGAGCCGGCCAGCATGGCGTCAAAGGTGCCCGTGCCGCAGCCGATGTCCAGCAGGTCGAACGGCTCGGGGTTTCCGCCCCGCCAGGCGTGCAGCTCCTCCAGGAACATGCGGTAGGACGGCTGGAACAGGAAGCGGTTGAGCAGCGAGCGGTCGTAGGTTCCGGCCCAGGCCTCGAACTCCTCCTTGGCCAGGGCCTTCATCGTGCGGTCGCGGCTCATGGCCCAAGGTTAGCCCCCGCCGCCGGCGGCGGCAAGCGGCGCCCGGCCGTGGCGCCCGTGGCCGGCGGGGTCCCGGCGGTCAGGCGGCCTTGAGGTAGCCGCTGTAGCCGGCGAGGACCGACGAGAGCACCAGGAACGCCAGCCCGGCGGCCAGGAACGTCCGCGTGCGGGCGCTGGTGCCCTTCCACTCGCCCAGCAGGATGCCCAGCAGCGTGCTGAACAGGATCGCGCTGGCCATCAGCACCGCCCAGCCGACGTAGGCCGTCGGGCCCATGGCCGGCTCGGCGGTCTTGAGGCAGATGAACTGCGAACACCAGATCGCCCCGGCCAGCCCGGCGAACAGGAGGTTGCCGGCCAGCGGCGCATCCTTCCGGGTGTAGTCCGCCAGCGTCCTGTTCCTGAAGTTCAGGAACAGGCAGTACAGGAAGTTGACCGCAAAGCCGCCCATCAGCACCACCACCAGCACCGGCATGCCCTGCCAGGCGGCGGCGGTCGCCGGCTCGACGCTCCCGGCCAGGTCCTGGACGACCCTGCCGCCCTGCAGCCCGAAGTTCATCGCCGAGCTCATCAGGCCGGAGAAGATGGCGATCATCAGGCCTTTGCGGAAGTTGTACTCGGCCACGGCCTTCTTCTTCTGCTCCTCGGGAAGCTCGTTTTCCTTGGACATCCCCGCCATGCCGACCAGCACGATCCCGGCCAGCGAGACCGCCACGCCGACCAGGGCGGCCCTGGCCGAGGCGGTGTCGTAGAGGGCCTGCAGGTTTCCGCCGAGGATCGGGGGCACCAGCGTGCCGGACGCCGAGCACAGCCCGCAGCCGATGGCCAGCCCCAGTCCCACGCCCAGGTAGCGGATCATCAGCCCCCAGGTGAACCCGCCCACGCCCCACATCGCTCCGCAGGCAAAACAGTAGGCCAGCGTCTCCGGCGGGGACTGCCCCAGGACCGACAGCACGTTGGGCGAGGTGGCGAAGGCCAGCAGCCAGGGGACCACGATCAGCCCCACGACCGCGTAGATCATCCAGTAGCTTTCCCAGGCCCAGTTCCTGACCTTCTTGAACGGCAGGTAGAAGACCGCGCCGGCCAGGCCGCCCAGCGCGAAGATCGCCACGCCGAGAGCCGGATTGGGTTGCATGCCTTGCTCCTTGCGCAAGTCGTGGTGGTGGAAACCGGACGATGAAACGCCCCGGGGCCGCGGGCGCCGGCCGCGAGCCCCGGCGTTCCGTCCGCAGGCGGCGCCCCGGACCGCGCCTACCGCCGGCTGAGCACCCGGGCCTCGTAGTCCTTGACCTGCTCCAGCCAGGCGGCGCCGACCGGCACGCCGGCCTGCAGGCAGTACTGGTCCCAGACCGCGGCCAGCGGCATGGTCTTGAGCTCCTCGAGCATCGCCAGCCGGGTCGTGAAGTCGCCGGCGTTCTCCGCCGCCTTCAGCCGGTCGGTCGGCTCCAGCAGGGCCGCCAGCAGGGCCTTGAGCATGTTCCGTGTGCCGATCACCCAGGCGGCCACGCGGTTGATGCTCGCGTCGAAGTAGTCCAGCCCGATGTGAATCCGGTCCGCCCAGCGGTGGCGCACGATCTCCTGGGCGATGGCGTAAAGCTCATCGTCCAGCGTGACCACGTGATCGCTATCCCAGCGCACCGGCCGGCTGACGTGCAGCAGCATTTCGCGGGCGAAGCACAGCACCGCCGAGATCTTGGCCGAAATCACCTCGGTGGGGTGGAAGTGCCCGGCGTCCAGCGTGAGCAGCACGCCCCGCGAGACCGCATAGCCCAGGTAGAACTCATGCGAACCGACCACGTAGCTCTCCGAGCCGATGCCGAAAAGCTTGCCCTCCACGGCGTCCAGGTGATGGCGCGGGTCGATCTTCTCGGCGAACACCTCGTCCAGGGCCCGGCACAGCCGCTCGCGCGGGGCGAGGCGGTCCACCGGAGTGTCCTTGTAGCCGTCGGGGATCCAGACGTTGGTCACGCAGGGCGTGCCCAGGGCCCTGCCGAACGACTCGCCCACCTTCCGACAGGCAATGCAGTGCTCGATCCAGAAGCGGCGGACGCCCTCGTCGGCGCTGGAGAGCGTGAATCCGCCGGCGGCCTTGGGGTGCGAGAAGCAGGAGGGGTTGAAGTCCATGCCCAGGCCCTTGCTTCTGGCCCAGTCGAGCCACCGGGCATAGTGCTCCGGGCGGATCTCGTTGCGCGGCACCGGCCGGCCGCCGGATTCCAGGTAGATCGAGTGCAGGTTCAGGCGGTGCCGCCCGGGGATCATGGAGTAGGCGACGTCCAGGTCGGCCCGCAGCTCGTCGGCGGTCCGGGCCTTGCCCGGGTAGTTGCCGGTGGCCTGGATGCCGCCGTCGGTCAGGCCCGTGGAGGACTCGAAGCCCCCCACGTCGTCGCCCTGCCAGCAGTGAAGCGAGATCGGGATCTGCCTGAGGGCGGCCATGGCCTGATCGGTGTTCACGCCGATCTCGGCGTAGCGTTCGCGGGCCAGCTCGTAGGCCTTCTCCACGGATGCGGGTTTGCTCATCACACGGATCCTCCCGGCGGGACGAAAGAGGGGTCACGGGATCCGCCGGGCCTGTCGCCTGCGGGCCACCGGCCGGGTGCCTCCCGTTCGGACCGGTCCGGGCGGCTCGGGCCCGCGAGGGCGGGCGAAAGCGAAACGGCCGCGTCGAAAACCGGAACACCGCCGCCGGGGCGGGAGCGATCCGGACCTCCTGCACGCCGGGCGCGTAC